>JBEKVS010000514.1:0-3500 GCA_049513795.1 Occallatibacter sp.
AAACATCAAATAGAATCCCGAGAAAGACCCCCGAATGCAAATTGATTTTCTTTTGCCGCAGGAGATGAACACACAGAATGGCGGCGGCGGCGAAAAGAAAAGGAAAGCTGAAATCAGCGGGAATTTGATTATAAAGGATGAGTTGCCCATGATGGACCCAATCGGAAATGACGTTTATGCCAGTTCTTTGCCCCCTTATGAACTTTAGGAGGGTCGAGAACCTGCCGTTTGCGGCCGCTACTATAAAGAAGGCGGCTCCGCCTAACACGCTGGCGAGAAATGACCCGGTGATTTCCATCCAGAATCGCCATCGAAAAATGAGGAAAAGAAAGAGTCCAGCTGCGAACAGCGCCGGCATAAACTGCAGTCCAGCCCAAGGAACGAGCAGGCAGACCACGAAGAGGCAAAACAAGCGGGTTCGCTTTCCTTTGATAGACATCACCCAAAGCACGACCGTCATAAGCAAAGCGCCAAAGCCATCGTAACGTCCGTTTCGATAGACAACGATCATCCCGTATTCCGTGGCCAGCAATATCAAGAGGAAGACCCGCCAAAACGCCAGGGGTATGATCTCGAGGCGTTTGACTGCCGACCAGAGCACGAGAAACGCCGCCGTCATTGAAACGATATCGGCGCTTCGAATGGACCGAAGCGAAGTACCAAACAGCTTCATCCATGGAACGAGGAGGAAGGAATACATCCCGAGTATTTCATCAAAGCGGATGCGAAAGCCCAGTCCATGGATGTAGTTAATAGCGGGTTCTGCTTGCAAGGATTCATCAAGGTGGGGATACGGATACGATGTTGCAGTGACCACGTTGAAGATGAGGAAAGCCAGTAGAAACAGGGATACCGCCCATACCTCTCGCACCCTCCGGACCGTCTCATCCATCGCTTGTCGCTCCATTGATTGCAAAAGGCTGCCCGAAATCTGAACCTAGCCAGGATTTCAATTTTGCCGTCCCTGCTTCAAGCAGTGTATAGCAATGGCCAAGCAGCCATCGCAGGTTCTGCTTGTCTTCTCGGTGCCTCTGACTCCGACGGGAAAGTGGTCAAGGGCGAGCTGGCAAGACGGCGCAGTTTGCCCCAACACGTTAATGACGCTAAGTCACTAACCGGTGCCGCAGTGATGGATTGAGCTGTGGCAAGCGTTGCACAGCGTGATCAGGTTCTCCTCGGTATCATCGCCCGAGTGGCTACGATACTGTCTATGATGGACCTCTAGGTTCGTCATCGTGCCGCACGATTGACACCTCCAGCCATCTCGACACAGCACCCGCTGCCGTAGTTGCTCGTACGACACCGGATCCAGCCGCGAGGGTGTGGATTTAGGACGAATCGCGCTCTTCATGCCTTCTCGCTGAGACTTCCGAGGAATGCCTGCCGCTGCTCCCCAGGCAGAAACTTGAAGAACCTCGTCATCGAGAACAACAGCATCTCCGGATCTCCGTGGTCCAGGTTTGCTCCAGCCAGAAAGTCTGCACAGATCATTTCCAAACAGTACCCTCGGGATTGATCGCTCCCCAACATCAGAGCCGCAGTTTCGATCGCCCGCTCAATGACCGGCATCTGGCTCTGGTACAGCTTGAAATAGATGATCTCCCAGGGTTCTGTCTCCCGCCCCGTTAGCTCCTTCTCGACCTCCTGCTTGAACTGGCTCTGAGGCATTTCCCGTGCCCGGTGCAACCAGATTGCACAATCGAAGTGCTGCCCGTCCTTTCTCGCCAGCTTGGCCAGCTCCAGCCCTTTCGCCCAGCCCAGTTCCTTCAGCTGTTTTCTCGCCTGCGGTGGCAAGTGTTCGTGGATCGACATTAGGTAGTAGGCCTTCCGCCGCGAACCCGGAAACCGCCTCTCCAGGAACTCGTCGAAGCACTTCAGATCCTCGAGCCGCCAGTACTGTCCCGCCCGCACCTCGCATAGATAACGCCCGAGTTCCACGAACTTGGTGTCGCGCTCCGTCTCCTTCTGCTGTTCCCAGGCTAGAACCTCGTCGATCTTGCCCAGTACGAACAGCGCGCGGCGGCGATTGAGCTTCGGCGGCATGGGCGGATTCTCAGTAATTAAGCTCGTCAAGCCAATCAAGACTGTCTGCTCCTGGACGTCGCACCAAGCTGGCGTCCGCGATTTGCTGGTTTCCAAGGCAAAGCCCAACGTAGGGACAGCTGCTGCAGGGATTCTGCGGGAAGCGGATACCGCTGTGCGGCAGAAAGTCTGCCGCCTCGATGCGATGGACCGTGTTTTCTACCAAATGCCCGAATTCTTGCCGCTGCTCCTCGGTGATGGTGGTTCGCAGATACTGAACCTCTACCACCCGTTTGCGAACGAATACGACCTGGGCGACTTCGGCTATACCTGTCATCCACGAATAACAAACCAACTGCGGATCCAGAGAGAGCAGCCCCTCGGGCTCTTCGGGGTATCGGCTCGAAGACGTTTTCCATTCCAGCAGACAGCGCTTGCCGTCGAGTTTGCCGATGGCATCAACATAGGCAACGAAGTCATTCCTTCCTGAAATTGGCCGAGTGAATTTGACTTGCAGATTCCGCCGAGGCTGGTGGATTTGGATGCGATCATCCTGGCAGAACCGGGTCAACAGCATGATCCCCTGACGCAGCATGCGATCCCACGAGTCTCCGTTGGAATAGTGCAAGCCTTGGCTCTGACACTGACACCATTCAGAGAACAATGTTGCTCCGGGATCTTCCCGGCGGAAGAAGGCCCCGAGGGCTTGTTCGAAGGCGCGGCCGAACAGCATCGCGGCCCGGTGTCTTTCTCCTTCCAGCCGTCGAGGTAGCGGTACCGATACCGCCTCGGGCAGGTGAGGTATTGGCTGATCTGGGTGTAGCTGTAGGTCATCAGGCTACCTGCGGGCTGTCCAGATTTGCCGGTGAAAGCTCCGCCCAACGATCCGCTGAAGCAAAGCCGTCGAATCGGAGTAGCGAAGCGCCGTTAAAGACGATGTGGCTGGTCTTGACCACGCCCTTCAGGCCAACCATCTGAGTTTCGTCCACCTCATCGCGTCCGAGCAGTTCGGTGTCATAGCCAAAGTCGCGCAGGAACCAGTTCAGCTTCCACAAGGCTTTCGGGTTGCAATAGATCCGGCTCGAAAGCGTGTGACCTGAAAAACCGTTGGGCTCGAGAATGGCCAGAGTGAGTGTGTAGTAGGGTTTTTGTGCCTGCTGCCGAAAATAGACCCGTTGCACCCGAACGAGGAAGATCCCGTCGGGGACCTGGTCGGCGGCGCAGCGATCGGCGTTGTGGAGCCCGGTGATCTGGCGTCTCATGCGGCACCTTCTTTCTGGCCGAGATAGCTGTTGAGCTGGCAGAGCAGCGCATTGCGATCTTTCTCGGCCCAGTCGGCCAGATGCTTGACGAAGTTTTCAACCTGGTCCCGGGTGGCGTCGCGAAGCGCCTTGACGCTGCAGAAATCCGTGGCGTAGGCCTTAACCAAGTTGGAGTCCAGCTGATGCTGGCGAATCAATTGGCAAAGGCGATCGCGA
>JBEKVS010000515.1:0-3496 GCA_049513795.1 Occallatibacter sp.
AAGATTCTTTTCGACCTTGGATCCGAGCACGAGTATGAAACCACCATCGCCGTCATTCCAGCCGAAAGCAAGCGCAAGTGCCCAGAACTGTATCGCTGCTCTGTGTCTCAGGGGATCGCTCCTGCAGAATGTTTTGAGAAGTGCGGGATTAGCGGCTCATCCGTATTGAAGCATTTGCTTGTAAGATCCGAAGTCAGCGATCGAGCGGCTTTGCCGGAATTCATTGAGCAATGTGCAGCTACAGGCAAGCGCGCTTTACAAGATGAGCTCGAGGAATCATCTGTAACGCATGACAAGGTCCTAAAATCGGTTCTAAAAACGTCGGACTTGTCGGGAAAACGCGCTGAGCCGCAATGTTTTGCAACCTGCGAGTTCACTGGAGCACTCGCCCTCATCGATGAACTGGAAACGAGCCAGGTATCCGGCAAACGATATCGTCGCGATAGGCAGCAACGATCAATTGTCAGCGGTAAGACCGGTTATCGCGATGAATTTGTCCAATGCGCAGAGACGGGACAACTGCTGTTACCCGAAGAGAGTGAGAAATGTGAAGTTACGGGAAAGATCGTTGTCCCCGGTGTTTTGCTGAAATGTGAGGTTTCGGGGAAGAGAGTATTGCCATCCTTCGTCGAGAGGTCCGCTGTAAGTGGCAAGAGAGCTCTGAAAGAGTATTTTGTGGCAAGCAGCATCTCGGGGGCTCACGCACTGCAGGACGAGAGCATCGCCTCGTCCAGTGCGAAATACTGCCTTCCGACCGAGGCAAAATTGTGTATGTGGAGTAGCAAGAAAATTCATCCTGACGATCTTCGGACGTGTGAGCTCACACGAACGAATGCCCATTTCGAATTCATGACCACAAATGGCGAATGTCGCCTTGAACCGCTGGTCGACTTGTTGAACGGCTTGCGAAGAAAGAGTGACAAACCGGAGCTCTGGACCACGATAGCTGAAGGTGTGTCTAGAATCGCAGTTGCCAAATCACAAGTTGAAGCTGCGATCTTATCGCCCAGCGGCCAATACTTGGCCGTATGCGTCGAAACGAAGAACTGGTTAGGATTGAAAACTCGACAGGCAGGTCTGTTGTACTCCGTGCCAGAACACGAAGCGATCGGCAGAATTGTAGCCGGAAAACGCGGAGCCGAGGGCTGGGCACTGGAAAAAGTATTCTAGAACGTTCGTTATAGCTGTCCTGGAAAAAGCTTTCCAGTATTCCGACGACTGACGGCCGATCATTCGTCTTTCCCCCAATCAACCGACTTTGCGGCCCCCGCACTGTGCGAGAAGTGTGCCTCCCGGGTGAGGCGAAGGGTTGCGAGGAAATGCACGTCCCACTACTGGCGATTCTAGATCGAAGTCCATTGTTCCACGCGCGCGACCCAAAGCTATCGAATCACATCTTCCAAGGATTGGGACGACCAGGCTCCGATCATTTGACGGTAGGCGTCGATTGCTTGGGGCTCTGTCATTCCGGCGATTAGGTCGACCACTGACCTTGTTTTCGCGCTAGCCGAAATCGAGCCTCGCAATTCCTCCCTATAATATGGAGGGAAAATACTCCACTTTTTCTCCGTGAGGGCAGCGTCAGAATACACTTCAAATAAACGCTTTATCACGCTCCGTTGGCCTTCTCGTTGCAATCCTTGGCCGGGCGCCTCTATGACGTAGGTCCACGTCAATTCTTTTAGGATCGCGACCTCTTTTTCATATTCGGGGTTTATGTCGACGGTCTTCTTCTTTTTATCAATTAGAACCCCGTTCACATACCTGTCTATCAGCTGTGAAGTAAAGTAACGAAGTCGGGACCGGTGTTCTCGGGTTCCAGAGTACGGCTCGTAAATTCTCCAGAAAATGGCGAGAATGTTAGCGAAAGCTTCTTCCATCACTGCTCTCTTCGCGAAACTCTTATCCCCTGCACGGCGGCGGTAAACGTCATCAAAAAACCGTTGCCGTTCGAGGTTCTCACTAGCTCGCGCGAGAAGGTGCACAGGAATCCGGCCTGCTCGAAAGAAATCCTCCAGGTCGTGAACGGAGTACGTGACATCATCAGCCCAATCCATCAGCTCCGCTTCGGGACTTCTAGCGAGCTTTTGTGGCGGGCTCACCCTTCGCGCAAATTCGAAATCCTTCGACTCCGAGCCGTAGGCACCCCATTTGTGTGGCTTCTTCTTATTTTGTCCCTTGAGCCAAGGATATTTCAGAATTGCGGCGAGAGTGGCTGCGGTTAAGTCAAGGCCAGCGTGTTTGGTAGATTTGAATGCTAGTTTGGTCACGATTCTAAATGACTGGGCGTTACCCTCAAATCCTCCAGCTTCTGACCCCACGAGAGTATTCAGCAATTCCTCAGCGGTGTGACCAAATGGAGGATGACCAAGGTCGTGGGCCAGACACGCCGCTTCGACGGTGTCAGGATCGATGCCACCGATTGCGTCGCAAGCCTCCGGGTCTGCTCGGAGATGCTCTGCCAAAGAGCGGCCGACCTGGGCCACTTGAAGAGAATGCGTCAGGCGGTTGTGGAAAACATGGGCATCGGTTGGGGATGCCACTTGTGTGACCTCAGCCAGACGTCGAAACGCTGACGTATAGATGATTCGATCCTTGTCTTTTTGGGCAGGGTTTCGGCTGTCGCCTTCCTGAACAGAGGGCTTGGTGTAGCGGCGAAGATTACGTGGAATTTCTGCGTCGCTGTAATCGATCATCTAGCTGCGCTGACAGGCTCGCGCAACCTGATATGGCGATCGGGAGAAAGCTCGATTATCCTTGCGTTGATGAGCTCAGCTAGTTCATCCTTCAATGCCGACTCCGTGACTTCAGCAGACTGGAGTTGCTGAAGCAATTCGATTGGGCGATAAGCCCGTTCGTTGAGTGCCCGCAGAATGAGATTCCGAAGTTCGGCTGCTCGCTTGATCACCACTGTTGCCATTTGATTCGCGATCTCCCAGGTAGGCTGCCTACGTTTGCATCTTCTATCAGACTGTGGCCTGTGTCAATGAGATCCTTGAGGTTTAGCTGCTCAGTCATTACTCTCGAGAAGTGGGGTCTTCTGGTCTTCTGCGGCATCAACATAGCGAACATTAGCGGTTCGGTCCTGGCAATCGACTTGCACTGAATCGGATTGAGAACAGCTTACGAGCTAACGCCCAGCGGCGCGGTGCGAGAATGTGCGAACTCGCTGGCGCGCATCGTACAGTTTCATCGCACCAGTAATCTTGATGCGATATTCTACGAGCTGTGTAGTCACATCAAATTCGTCTGATAGTTCTACGGTTGACATCCCGGCATTCAAACGGGGGAAGAATAAAGACCAGGGCATAAGGACTGCGGCACCCACACCAAATGCCTGTTTCTCTAGAGCGTCATTAAAATCCCGGATAAGGAGGCCGTCTTCACGCACGACAAGTTTTGTTGGTTGGTGATTGAAATAACGGTGACAAATTTCTTCCATTAAAGTAATTCTATTACGCCTCGGCGGATCATCAGGATTCAGCATGCAAAGGCG
>JBEKVS010000516.1:0-3481 GCA_049513795.1 Occallatibacter sp.
TGATACCTCCACCATTGCCCGCAACGATGGGGTTGACCCAGTTGTCGTATACATCGCTGTTGAATATTTCAGTCCAATTCCCCGCATAAGGAAAGCCCACTGCATAGTTGTACCAGGTACTTTCGGAAAGGGTAGCTACGACGATAACATCTTGACCGGTCCCATCCACCCAGCGCTGATAGGCAATGACTCGGTTCAGGTCGTGGACATGAAACGGATTGACATTGTCGCCCCGCAGCGCAGGTTGGTTCCAGCGCAGGCGGATCAGGTCTTGAGTAAAGCGTAGATGATCGACCATCGCAATATCGCTTCCGGTTGTGAGCCCGCTCCACCAAAGAAGGTTGGAGGAGGTTGCGTCCCAGCTCCACTGTTTGTCTTCCAGAAACTCCTGTCCCATGAAGAGCTGCGGAATTCCCGGCGCGGTGAGCAGCAATCCCAGGGCGACCCGCGAGCGGCTGCGAGCATACCACGAGCGGCGATCGGAGGAATCGGCGAGATAGGGGATGCGCTGGTCTGTTCCGACTTTGACGATGTCGTGATTCTCGATGCATGGAACCGTCTGCCAACCATGGGCAAAACCTTGCGGATAAAGGCTCGAGGCAATAGCGTCGAAGTCGATCTGAGCTTGCTGTCCAGCGGAAGCGGCCTGAATCGCGGTTCTGACGGCGCTGCGCAGTCCGTCATGTTGCACCACGTCAAAACCCGCTCCACCGGCTGTCGCAGCAGAAAGAACCAACTGCGTTGTCGATTTCGGGTAGTTGCCAACCTCACCGGGCCAATACTCGGCGTTCTGTAATATGCGGGGCTGGATGAATCGCACGGTGCTCGTCAGGCTCTGGCAGAAGCTCCAACCAGAATCGCAATTCATCGAGATGAGGTCGCTGATCTCATCGTATCGAAAGCCATCAACGTGGAATTCGCCAATGTAGTAGCTGGCATTGTCGATCAGAAACTGGCAGACGCATTGGTTCCAGAGAGCAAACGACAATCCTCCCGTTCCGCGGTCCTGGTCGGTGAAGTAGAGACTATCGTTGTTGTTGCCCACATTTGGAACGCGATCGCCATAATAGATGCATGTATCGTCGAGAGCATTGTTTACTGAAAAGCCGCCGGCATGGTTGTATACAACGTCAAAGGCTACAGCAATACCGTAAACATGACACAGATCGACCATCGCTTTAAGCTGCGCCGGCCCAGGTGTAATGTCGGCGAGCGCAATAGGATCAAGACCCTTCGCATCCAGCAGGCCATTGATGGTAACAAGATACTGCGCCAGCGCGGCAGGATCAGTTATGACGTAGGGAAAATCCGGCGAAAAATAGTCCGCGCCGTTGTAGCCCATCGAAGGATCGGTTTCCACTTCGTCAATCGGCAGCGGTTGCAGCACATTGATGCCCAGTGCTACCAGATAGGGAATCTTTCCAATCATGTCCAAAAACGCGGATGCGATGCCTGTATTCACGATTGCGTAAGTGCCGATGTGGGCTTGATAAACGATCATGTTGGTGAAGTCGGGCGTCACGAAGGCTGAGTCGTGCCAGGGATAGGAATCGCTCGCGCGGAGGATGCAGCTACCCATGGGAAAAGGTTTGTCCGTGGCCAGTTCGCGCGCATAGGGGTCACGCTTGAACCCGCTGGAACCAATGCCGTCGACATAGAAGAGATAAAGATCGCCCTCTTCGGCGGCGGGCACAAATCCCGCCCAGTATCCATTTGAATCTTTGTTCAGCAGAGAGGCTGGAGTCTGCGCGGCAAGTGGCGCGCCCCCGAAAGTGCCTTCAAGGTAGACAGCGTTTGCCCGGGGAGCCCAGAAACGAAATGTAGCTCCTCCTCCGGGAACGAGATTTGCGCCCATTGGCGTAGACGGCGTAATGCTCAGTTGAGAAATCATCGGAGCCTCCGCAGCCGTAAAGGCAAGGCCGTAGAACGTAAATATAGCAAGATTCGGGTCGATTTATGTGAACGGCGCAAGGAAATTACAGAGCCGGGACCGCGGCCCGCCAGTCGGTCTCATAAAGCGAAGGTACCTGAACTCTGGCGAAAGTGCAGTGAATCGGTTAGCGGGAGTCGATGGCGACGCAAAGCATCATCCATGTCTGTGGAGAAAGGCCTGACATACTCCAACCGGGGGGCGGGTCGACATGTTGACATTCAACCGGTAAGCATCGCATGATATGTTCGAGCTCAACAGGAAGCAGGCGGGGTCTCGGCCCTCCATGTTTTCACACTAATTGCATCGCCGGCATTTCTTCTGACTGTCGCGCTCATTGCATGCAATTCCCGCCAGACACGCTACAAGGATTGACCCATGCATGCCTTGAGAACAGAGCAGGAGACCGAATAGAATTATTGCGAGCTCTGTAGAGCCGCTGCACGGGCTTGTTCCGCGGCCAGAAACTCGATCGCGACCTCGACGAAGAAGTGCGCTCACATATCGACGTTGCCGTCGAGGGTATCTACAACGGAATATCCGGACGAAGAAACGAGGCGGCAAGCATTGATCCGGCTCGGGGGCACGGAGCAGATGAAAGAACACTATCGAATGCAGCGTGGCATTCCAACTCTGGAAACGTTGGCTCGAGAGATGCGATTCGCACTGCGCCAACTGCGCAAGTCGCCGGGCTTCACCCTCACCGCCATGCTCACTCTGGCCTTTGGCATCGGAGCGACCACCGCCATATTTTCCATTGTCGAAGGCGTGTTGCTCCGGCCCTTGCCGTTTCCCGATCAGGCAAGGCTGATGACCCTTGGCGACAGGCTGGAAGGCGTGAAGTACGTCGAAGGCGATGCACCCGGCGTCACGGCGCCTGGAGTTGTCACCTATATGCGGGACACTCACGCGTTTTCAAGCCTGGGCGGTTATCAGCCCTCTACGTTTGAGTTATCGGGCGTAAGTGAGCCGGCACAGATTAATGCCGCGCGACTCACGGCAAGTATCTATCAAGTGCTCGGCGTTTCACCCTTGATGGGCCGCGTCTTTACGCAAGAAGAAGATGAGGGCCGGCAACCGGTGGCCGTGCTCAGCTACGCGACATGGCGCAGCCGCTTCCACGCCGACACTCATATCCTCGGGCAGAAGATTTCTCTCGATCGCAAGCCTTACGAAATTATTGGCGTGATGCCGCGCGGATTCGAGTTTCCCCTGGTTCCCGGCCACTTGAACCGCAGCGAGCTTTGGGTGCCGGTGAGTTTCACCCAGCCAGAGTTGGCGCAGGGCGCCGGAGCCTGGGCCTTTTACCTGGTGGGGCGGCTGAAGCCAGGTGTAACACCCGCTCAGGCGCAGGATGATGCCGGAGGCGCAGCGCGTGAGATCATGCGCAACTTTCCGCCCGCGCTCTCCAATCGCCGCATTCACCCCATGGTCCAACCGCTCGATGAGATCACCGTCGGTTCGGCTCGCCCGCTGATCCGCACGTTCTTTTTCGCTGTCCTGGTGGTGCTCTTTATTGCTTGTGCCAATCTCGCCGGGTTGCTGCTGGTG
>JBEKVS010000517.1:0-3453 GCA_049513795.1 Occallatibacter sp.
AGGACGCCGACGCGGCGCATGCCACAGCCGTGTCAACTTTGGGAGCTGCAGCATCGAAAACGGACATCGACGCCAAGGAACAGGTGATCAAGACCGCCAAGTACACCGAGATCGAAACCCTGATGAGCAAGGACACGGCGGCCAAGCCGGATGCCTCGGTTCTGTGGGCGCAGCTGGGACAAGCGCAGGTTGGCCTGAAGCAGTATGACCAGGCGGAGACCACGTACAAGAAAGTGCTGGAGCTGGAGGCGGCATCGAAGAAGCCAAATCCCGCGATTCAGGGCCTGGCAGACAGCGGCCTGGGCGAAGTCTACGCGCGCACGGGCAAGATTCAGCAGGCCAACGACGCCTATGACGCGGCGGCCAAGGCGAACCCGCCGCAAGCCTCCTTCTACCTGAAGAACGAAGCGGTCATCTTCTTCCAGAGCAACCAGCCGGATGCCCAGGTGGCGGCGGCCGACAAGGCGATTGCCGCCGACCCGAACCAGGCGCTGCTCTACTATCTCAAAGGCAATGGGCTGGTGGGCAAGACCACGATGGATGACAAGACGCACAAGCTGGTGGCGCCGCCGGGATGCATGGAGGCCTACCAGAAGTATCTGCAACTGGCGCCGGACGGCCCATACGCCGGCGAAGTGAAAGGCATTCTGGCTGGATTCGATCAGAAGATCGATACCGGGTACAAAGCTTCGACGAAGAAGAAATAGCAGTATCCTCGTTTAAGCATGAGGGGGCGTTCGCGGCAGCGGACGCCCTTTGTGTTTTTGAGATTGCTGATCGTTTTGAGAGAGCTGCTTGTTTTTGAGATTGCTGCTTGAAACCGGCTTGCCACGCGCGAACCTTCTACAATCCAAACCATGAGTTCCGCCCTGCCGAGTTACGACGAAGCTGCGGCCATGGTTTCAGCCTACGCGGCCCAACTACGCGAGGCCCAGTTGCGCGAGGCCGGCCAGCCCGTTGGATGTGAGCGCGTCGAGATCGCGCGCGCGGCGGGGCGAGTGCTGGCGCAGACCATTGTTGCCGACAGCGATCAGCCGCCCTTTGCCCGCTCCACGCGCGACGGGTTTGCCTGCCGGGCTGCGGAGGCCTCGAGGCACGAATGGCTTGATGTTGCGGGCGCGACGCGGGCGGGTGAGGGTCCGGGTGAGCCGTTGCCGGTTGGGGCGGCATGGGAGATCATGACGGGCGCTGCTGTGCCAGCCGGCGCCGATGCGGTGGTGATGATTGAGCATGTTGAGCAGGCTGGCTTTGGGCCGACTGGTCTTGAACAAACTGGTCGTGACCAGTCCGGCGGGCGGGTCCGGTTGAATCCCGAACGGAAGATTTCCGCGGGCGAGAACATCGTAGCCCAGGGCGCGCAGGCTCATGAGGGCGATGCGTTGCTGCCTGCCGGCATCGCAATCACCTTCGCACAGATCGCCCTTCTGGCTTCATGCGGCTATGGGGAAGTGAAGGTTTACCCTCGGCCGCGCGTGGCGATTCTGGCCACCGGCGACGAATTGGTGGCTGTCGACGCGGTGCCGGGGCCGGGGCAGATCCGCAATTCGAATGCGCCGATGCTGGCGGCGCTGGCTGCCGCGGCGGGCGGCGATCCGTGGATTTTGCCGGCTGCGGCCGACACGGCTGAGGCGCTGGACAGGGCGCTCGACCAGGTAAGGAGCGAGCCGCGGCATGGGGCCGCTCAGGCTGACCTGCTGCTCATTTCGGGAGGCGTTTCGGCGGGGAAGTTCGACCTGGTCGAGCCGGCGCTGGCGCGCAGGGGCGCGCGCTTTCATTTCACCGGGGTGCGCATTCAGCCGGGAAAGCCGCTGGTTTTTGGGGAGATGCCGCGCGGGGGTCAACCGCCGCGCCAGATGGATGCTGGAAGCCAAACAACGAGCGAGCAGGGCACCCTGCCGTTCTTCGGGCTGCCCGGCAATCCTGTGTCCTCTGCCGTCACGTTCCTGCTGTTTGCGGCTCCTGTTCTGGCGGCTCTCAGAGGGAGTTCAGAGGCTGCGCCGCGGTTCGCGCTGGCGAGATTAGCCGGAGAGACCGACAGGCGAGCCAAGCCGGGGCTGACGCGGTTCCCACCGGCGGCATGCAGCTTTTCCGCAACCGCCGGACAGCTTCCGGAGGTCGACCTGGTTCCATGGCAGGGATCGGGCGACCTGGCGGCGCTGGCGCGCTCGAACTGTTTTCTGGTCATTCCAGAAGGGACCGGCAGCCTGGCTGCTGGTGAGACTGTGCGTATTCTTTTGCCTTGAGGAGTCTTTGTGTCTGAACTCTCGCATTTCGACGCTGCCGGAAAAGCCTCCATGGTGGACGTGAGCGCCAAGCAGGCCACGCGCCGGACGGCGACTGCTTCCGCCTTCGTCGAGCTTTCAGCGACCGTGCTGGCCGCGCTGCCGGCCAACCCCAAGGGCAATCCGCTGGAAGTGGCGCGCTTCGCGGGCATTCAGGCGGCCAAGCGAACGGCAGAGCTGATTCCCATGTGCCATCCTCTGGCGTTGACGCATGTCGACGTGCAGGCGGAGATTGCAGAAGGCGGCGTGCGCATCACGGCGTCGGCCGCGACGACGGGGCCGACCGGCGTGGAGATGGAGGCTCTGACGGCCGCGGCGGTCGCGGCGCTTACCGTCTACGACATGACCAAGGCGCTGGATAAGGGGATCGTGATTCGGCATGTGCAGTTGGAGGCGAAGACGGGCGGCAAGAGCGGGGATTTCCTGCGAACTTAGGCGGCGAAATGTGGCCAGGATTTCGAATGGGCGGACGACCCAAGCCTGGCTGCCGTTGCGATTTATAACAGCGCCTCACAGAATTCGACCTGTTTTCGGATAACTCCTCGGCTGTCGCCAACGATTGCAAGTAACTGGGCATCGAATCCAACAGGGAATCACGCCAGGACAAAGGAAATCCAGGAGGAACGCCATGTTTTGCTCCTGTAAGACTGTCTCACTCGTTGCCTTCGTAGCCTTGCTCTCCACAGGGCCCGCCTTCACCCAAACCCCATCCGACGAAGCGACCCCAGAAGCAAAAGCCACTGCGTCTGTGGCTCACGTTTACGCCGAGACGATCGAAGGAGACGTCGACGGCTACCTCAACGCGTACGACGCAGCCGCTGACGGCAGGCTTACGCCGATAAAGGGTTCGCCTCTCCCGGCCCACGGGACGTTTATTGAAGCCAGTAACGGCAAGTATCTTTTCAGCTCCGACGGCTACCGCATTCACACCTTCGCCATTGAGTCAGATGGGGCAATCGGGAATCAGGTGGCCGAGATCAACACCCAGGACTTCGACGGCGCCGACTGCAGCGGGTCGCTCAGCACGTCTGCCACATTCAGCGCGGGCGCGGTTCTCGACCACACTGGGAAGAGTCTCTACCAACAGATCTGGGGATACGCCGAGGTGGAGGGTGGGAGCTCCGCTGTGTGCTCGGCATACCAGTCCTATCAGGTAAGCCCAAGCGGTACG
>JBEKVS010000518.1:0-3453 GCA_049513795.1 Occallatibacter sp.
CAGTCTTCAACGCACGACCGCCGGCCACGAACTTGCTGTAATTCTCCGGATACGCCAACTGTTGCAGGTCGCTGCCCAGCACCGCCGGCGGCTCGGAGCCCTCGGCTACGGGTACGGCCGCAAATCCCGCCTTGCCATTGGCAACATAGATGTACTTGCCCATGAAGTTGAGGAAGTTCGTCCCCTGCACCATCAGTTGCGCCATCCACGCGTTGTTGTCGCCTTTGGCCGAGACATGGCAATCGGTGCATCCCTTGGTCTCGGTGGCGCGCACAGTATGCGGCACGTAGGTGCTGAATGCCTGGCCGCTGAATCCAGGAGTGGAAACCGTCTGCTGCTGCTGATAAATCCAGTCGCGATTGGCGTTCTGCGAACTCACCACCACGGCGCACGCCGACCGCACCGGCGCAATCTTGTTGCCGGTCACGGTTCCGTCCACGCCCAGCATGTAGACGTCATCGCGCAGCACCATGAAGTTATAGTTGGTGTAGTTGCGCGTCGTCTCGCCTTCGTTGTGCAGCATGGGCATCTTCTGGTTGGCCGACATGGAAAGATGGCAGCCGAAGCAGGAAGTGGTCCATGCCGAGTGACAGCTATAACAGGTCATCTTCTGATCGGAGTGCGCCAGGTGCGCCGCTTCTTCCGCCGTGCCCCATGAAACGCCGTCCTTCTGCATGGTCTTGGCCAGGCGCGACTTTTCCGAGTAGTGCTCGTTGCCGGGAGTGATGGTGTCCAGCACCTGCACTACCTCCCACTTGCGGCCCTCGACCACGTTCGATCTCTGGTAGAGCTTGCCGTTTTCCCAATAGAATCGCGCCTCTTTGAACGGCGTGCGCATGCGCAGCAGGTTGCTCGAGATGTCGTGCGCGCTGGCTGGGCCGCTGGTCTTGAGCGTAGCCTTGTTGTAGATCGTGCCATGGCAATCCGAGCATCCGATCTCGATGGCGTTGCGCGTCTCGCCGTAAAGCTTGCCGTTGCCATGCACATCCTGGACAAAGTGGCAATCGACACATTGCATTCCTTTTTCCAGATGAATATCAGCCAGATGAACGGTATTTGCGGCGTTCACATCTTCGGTGGGCAGAATCTTCCCGTCCTTATCCAGCAGGCGCCCATGCCGGTCGCGCTTATAAACAGCGCGAAACACCCAGCCATGCGAATGGAAATCGGCGAATTGCGTATCTTTGATGCCGGCGTTGAACTCGGGCGAACCAACCTGCTCGAGAAACTTCGGGTCGCTCCAATTGCCGCGCGCCGCCGTGCCCTCGGGATTGCGCTCGGCCACTTCGTGCAACTTCTCCAGGCTTGGATTGTGCTGCTTGGAGGGATACATCTTCTCGCCGTCTGTCTCGTTGTCCCACCAGGTGTAGCCGTAGTATGTCGTCACCATGTTGGTGCCGGGATGCATGTGACACGTCATGCACTGGCTGGAGGGAATGCTCTTGGTGAACACATGCTGCAACGGATGGCCGCTCTCGGTTTTGTTGACGGTCGCGTCGCTGCTCGCGCTCTGGCCCGTGTTGCCGAAGGCTGAAATCTGCTCGCCGTGAGTCTTGTCGCGATCGTTGGCGTAGAGCACGTGGCAGCCCGAGCAGCCGCTTGCCCGATAGTCGCCGGGCTGATCGTTGGTGGCGGGGAACGACACCAGAGGATCGAGAAGCCGCGTCTTCTGCAGGCCAAGAAAAACAGGATCAGTGCGCAAATTCGTGCCCAGTCCGCGATCGCTCAGCTTGGTGTCCGGCTGGCCGGGCGCATCGCCCGTGTCGGGATTGCCAATCTCCGGGCGCTTTTCGCCGCCGCGCTCAAAGGCGCGCAGAATATTTCCCGGCTCCGAAAGCTCCCAGCGCTGCAGTGGGTCGAGGTAGGGAAGCACGCCCTTGGTTCGCGTCTCCTCCGCTGTTGGCGGCTTAGTTGCCATCAGGCGCACCGGCTTGCCTTGCGCGTCATAAGACTCGGCGAAGTGCGGGTTCTTCAGTGGATATGCCCCGTTGTTGTAGAGCGCCGCGCCCCACAACATTGCACCGTGGGTCATCATGCTCGACTTCACGTTGCGCGTCTCCGCCTCGTGGCACACTCCGCAGGTCATCGCCGCCACGCGCAGATCGCCGGGATTCACGAAGCGGACAAACTCGCTGCTCTCTTCGATCCAACGGGTGTAGGCGCGCACCGGGTGTCCCGCGCGCGCGCGGTTGGATTCAATCCGCGCCTCGATGTGCGCCTTGCGCTCGGCTGCTTCGTACTCCTCCGACCCACGGTCATCGTCCTTCATCACCGATGGGTCGCCTCCGTGGCAATCGGCGCAGCCTAGAACTACCGTTTCCTCGGCGTGCATGCTGGGGTGCTCGATGCCCACGTGACACGAGAGACATCCCGCTGAAGCTGCCTGCGCCTCTTGCCGCGACTCGCCAAAACGAGGACCACGCGCGCCGCCGCTGTGCGCGGCTGATCCGGTCATCTCTGCTTTGTCGGGCTGCATCTCCTGCCCTGCGGTGGGACCGGGTTCAGCTTTCCCGGGCTGAGCGCTCACTGTGGCCACGCTCGCAATGTTTGCAAGAAATAGGCAAGCCGCAATCACCCCAGCCGCGAACAGCAACGCCGCAATTGCGCGTCGTGAATCGAATTGCCGGATTGAGGGCCGTTGCATCAGCATGCTCCGTTAGCGCGAAAGAATCAGAACTGGAACCGAACCGTTGCAAACAACGAAAACAGCGTTTGAGATGTATAGAAGTCGCGGAAACCGCGGCCCGGCGCCAGCACCGCCGCGCCGCCGCTGAGGACGATGTTATCCGAAAGCAGAGGCCGGTAGACGGCGCCCAGGCTCGCATCCGTGCCAATGGTGCGCGGAATGCCGTTCTGCTGCAGCACCAGGACCAGCGGCTGCGTCCGCGCGAATTGCAGAAAGTTCACGTTGCCAATGAGTTTCAGCGTCGGCAGAAGTTTGGCGTCGGCCCCGGCGTTGTAAAGAAAAAGTCCAGGATTGACGAAGTTCGATTGTCCTTCGTCCTTGCTGGATCGCAGGTCAGGCAGAAAGCTGTCGACTGCGGTGAGCGCAACGCCCGTCCCGGTCAGGCGTATGCCCTCGCGATTGAAGAACGAAAACTCGCCACCGGCAAAGGCCTCCGCATCCACGATGGAACTGAATCCCCGCGCGCTGCCATCGGTAGGCTTGTTGTCGCCTGAGGCGTACAGAAAGGAGCTGCGAAAGCGGATGTAGGAGAAGTCGCGCGAGGCCTCGACCGCCGCGAGCTGCGCGTTGATCGAGGTTGGCCTCCCGGCGATCTGGTTGAAGGTGTCGGTGCCCCAGGCCTGATAGAACGCGTTGGTCAGGTTGATGCGGCCGATGTGTCCGTCGCCGGTCAAGCCTGCATAGTCGGTGTCGAGCCGGTGCGCCTCAATCTTTCCCAGCGGCGCGGGACGGACTAGAAAGCCGTTGTCGTCATAGTGCATGCGGCC
>JBEKVS010000519.1:0-3447 GCA_049513795.1 Occallatibacter sp.
ATGGCTTCCTGGCCATAGATGTCGGCTTCATGTTCGAAGTGGCGGCTGAAGGTGTTGCCGATGGGTTCGAGGACGAACATGGCGACGAAGAACATGAAGATCAGCAGCAAGAATCCTGCGCGGGTGGAGAGCGGGTTCTCGCTCGTCGCAGAGGACGCGAAGCTCTGGGCGTTGACCGGGTTGGGGTTCGTGGTTTCCCACCCTTCCGCGATGGGACCGCGGAAGGATGGGGCACCCAGGTCCGTTGCACCCAGGTTCGTTGACGGTTGCAAATGCCAGCTTGCACCATGGCGGCGAGCCAGCCAGGCAGCCAACCCGGCGCAGGCCCAGTAGACGAAAAACAAGGCGGCAGCCATGCCGGCGAGCTGCTTTGGGATGTGGTTGAGGACGTAGTGGCCGCTCTCGTGACCGAAGACGAACATGACTTCGTCATCGGGAATGCGGCCGGCAGTGGTGTCCCAGACCACGATGCGCTTAGTGGCGCCGATGCCGTTGACGTACGCATTCAGACCATTGGTCTTGAGGCTCGCGAACATGAGGAACATGCGGTCGGGCGGAATGTTGGTGCCGGTGCGGGCAACGACAGTTTCGAGTTTGTCGACCAGGGCCGCATGATGTTTCGACAGGGGTTCGTATTTGTTGAACAGGGGCTCAAGCAGCGGCGCAACGAAGATGGAGATCAGGATGAGCGGAAGCGTGATCAGCCAGATGCCGAACCAGTAGCGGCGCGGCCAGCGGCCAACGATCCAATTGAACAGCAGCAGGACGGGTGCGCCAAACAGGATGGTGAGCGCGAGGGCCTTGGCCTGGTCGCCGAACCAGCTGCCCCAGCCCTGGACGCTGATGCCGTACGACGTGCTGAGATGGTGGCCGTAGATGTCGAGAGGCAGGTTGGCCAGTGCAAGCAGGATGAAGAAGATGGCGAAGAAGATCAGGCCCTGAAGCCAACGGTGCGTGGAGATTTTCCCGACCCAGGACTCGATTCCGGCAGCGGCGCGCGTAGCCAGCAGCAGCCAAAGGAATGCAATTCCCCAAAGCCCTGTGACAATGTCGAGGATGTTGCGGATGCGGTTGAGGGCTATTGCCTTGGCCAGCTTTTCGGGTGGCAGTGTGTAGGCCTGGGTCGTGGCCTGAGGTGTTGCAGCGTCTTGCTGCACGATGGCGGGAGACGCGGGCTGTGACGGCGCTTGCTGGCCGGAAATTCCAGGTGCGAAGAAGCTGAGGACGGCCGTGAAGCCGAGGATGGGAAGCCAGCGAGGCGCTATCTTCATGATTTTCCTTTGCACGGGGGAACTCTGCGACAATTCTTGTTAGAGATGCTTTTACCCGAGTCACGCCAACCGATGCCACATAAATCATTGCCCGCCGCGGGGCATTTTGCAATTGCCTTGTTGACAGCCACAACTCTGACTGCAATTAGTTTGCCGTTGCATGCGACAGCGGCGCCGCAACCGCAAAAGCCGTTGTTGCTCGATGCCATGACGACCGAGTTGCACAGAGCGTTTGGGTCGTTGGGCAAGCAGGGAGCTGAAGGTCAGAACACCGATAAGCAGTTGCCGCCTTATTTTTTGAGTTATTCCGTCAGCGACTCAAGTTATGTGGGGATTCGCGCGCAGTACGGGGCGGTGGTCGACAGCTCGGCCAATCACATGCGCGTGGTCGACGTGCAGGTGCGCCTCGGCGACGCGAAACTGGACAACACCCACGGCACGCATCGCAGCTCCGCAGTGAACAGCCTGCAAATGCCACTGACCGACGATCGCGAAGCGCTGGAACGCACCTTGTGGATGGCCACCAATGCGGGCTATGGAAACGCGCTGGACAACTATCTGCGCGTGAAGACGGAAGCGCAGGTGCGCGCAAAAGAAGAAGACTCCTCGCCCGACTTCAGCCAGGAGGCGCCGCAGACCTCAATCGAGAAGCCTGCTCCGCCGGTGGTTGTCGACAAGGCGGCGTGGGAGCGGCGGGTGACGGAGCTCTCGAAGATCTTTCGCGATTTCCCTGACGTGTACCAGAACACGGTGATGCTGACGGTCGAGAACGAGACGGACTACTTTGCATCTTCGGAAGGCTCAGAGGTAGTGACTCCGCACCTTGCCGCGCGGCTGGTGGTGTTTGCCGTGACGCGCGCCGACGATGGCATGGACCTGTTCCGTGCGCGCACGTTTGAAGCAGAGACTGCGGACAAGTTGCCCGCGCAAACGGAACTGGCCGGGGCGATGCGCGAGTTAGGCACGAGTCTTGAGGCGCTGCGCAAAGCGCCGGTGACGGAGCCGTTCGATGGGCCGGCAATTCTGAGCGGGCGCGCGGCGGCGGTGTTCTTTCACGAGGTGCTGGGGCATCGGCTGGAAGGCCAGCGCCAGCGCGGCGATGAAGAAGGGCAGACGTTTACCAAAGAGATCGGCAAAGAAGTGCTGCCGACGTTTCTCTCCGTGGCCGACGACCCGACACGGACAACCTTCGACCAGACATGGCTCAGCGGCAGCTACGAATACGACGACGAGGGGCAAAAGGCTCGACGTGTCGACCTGATCGACGATGGGGTGCTGAAAGCATTTCTCATGTCGCGCTTGCCCATTGCCAGCTTTGCCGAGTCGAACGGTCATGGAAGGGCGCAAGCCGGCCGCGTGCCCACGGGACGCCAGGGCAACCTGATTGTGACTTCGACCAAGACCGAGCCGGAGAGCGAGCTGCGCAAACAACTGATCGAAGAAGCAAAGAAACAGGGCAAGCCATTTGGGCTGTACTTCGAAGACATTTCTTCAGGCTTTGCGGTGACCACGCGGAGTTCGCCGCAGGCTTTTCAGGTGATTCCGCTGGTGGTTTATCGCGTGTATGTGGATGGGCGACCCGATGAGCTGGTGCGCGGAGTGAGCATTGTGGGCACGCCGCTGGCAGCGATGAAGAGAATTCTGGCTACCGGCGACAAGAGCGAGGTATTCAACGGCGAGTGCGGCGCGGAGTCGGGCACGGTGCCGGTGAGCGCCGTGGCTCCTGCGATGCTGGTGAGCGAGATGGAGACGCAGAAGCAGGCGCAGGGCACGGCGCGGCCGCCGATTCTGCCAATGCCGCAGTAGTCCGAGAGACTGGTTACAGATTTCAGATTGCAGTTTCTGGTTTGCGTGGAGGCTTGGTGAAGTTGAAACGTCCGGTTGCGATGCTGGCTGGGTTGGGACTTTTGGTTGGATGCATGGTTGCGCCGTCGATTGGAGCTGCGCAGCCGGCTGCGGCGACCCGCGCCGACGCTGAGAAAGATCCGCTGCTGAAGGCCATGCTCACGGAGCTCGACCGCAGCATGAGCCAGCTTGAGTTGCCTGGATTCGCAAAGCCTTTCTTCATTCAATACCGCGTCGAGGATGTGGACGACTTCCAGGCCAAGGCCGAGTTTGGAGCCGGCGAAGGCTCATCGCGCAGTCACCAGCGTGTGGCGCGGATTACCGTGCGCGT
>JBEKVS010000520.1:0-3444 GCA_049513795.1 Occallatibacter sp.
AGGTCCATGTCGTCGAGAATCTGTGCCTGCATCTCGCGGCCGGTCACCGAGCCGGTCAGCTCCAGCAGACGGTCGCTCAGCGTCGACTTGCCGTGGTCGATGTGGGCAATGATGGCGAAATTGCGAAGCAGGCGAGCGTCCATGCGGGGTTGGCGAGTGAGTGCACTACAAGCGTCGCCGCACGCAGTGCCTCCATGGCATAGCTTATCATCGGCTAAGGGTCTGCCCTCGCAGCTCAGGGACCCGGACTCCGGGCTACCGGCTTCGGGCTCAGGAAGTCGGGCCCGGAGTCAGGACAGCAAAGCCAGAGCAAGCAGAGCCAGGGCAGCAGAGCCAGGACAGCGCCAACCGCTCATGAAGATCAGTCTCCCTCGATACCGGCTGTTCGGCCCTGCCTTGCCTGTCTTGTCTCTGTCCGCGATTGGCCTTGCCCTTTGCGGATGCACGCCAACCGAAGCCGCCAGGCCACTTCCGGATTCTGGACCCGCAGCCACAGCCCCGCCGATTCCAGCCCAGCAAGCTCCACCGGCTCCCGCCGCACCGGCCCCGCAGCCTGCAACAGCGCAACAGCAGCGTGTGAGCCTGCTCATCAAGCAGGTGGAGCAGGCCTATGCGCAGGGCCAGGCCGCCTACCGCAAGGGCAACCTGGCCGACGCCAAAACCAACTTCGATCGCGCCGTCGATCTCATGCTCACCAGCGGCATCGACATTAAATCCGATTCGCAGCTGCAGGATGAATTCGACCACATCGTCGACGGCGTCAACGCTCTCGAGATGGAAGCCCTCAAACAGGGCAACGGATTCGTCCCCAATGAAGAGCCGACGCCCGCCGACGTTGCCAGCGACGTAACCTTTGAAGTCGATCCCAACATCGTGGCCAAGGCCAGGGCCGACCTGGCCACTACCAAGTCCGATCTGCCGCTGATGGTGAACGAGTATGTCGCCACCTACATCAAGTTCTTCGCTTATACGCAAAAGGGCCATAACACGCTGCTTCACTCGTTCCAGCGCGCCGGGCGTTACCGGGCCATGATTCAGCGCATCATGGCGGAGGAAGGCGTACCCCAGGATCTAATCTATCTGGCCGTCGCCGAGTCGGGCTTCAATCCCCGCGCCGTCAATCGCCGCTCACGCGCCGGCGGTATGTGGCAGTTCATGCCCCACGATCCCTCTTACGGCCTGGCCTTCAACAGCTATGTTGACGAGCGTTTCGACCCGGAGAAATCGACGCGCGCCTACGCACGCTACATGAAGTACATCTATAACCAGCTCGGAGACTGGTACCTGGCCATGGCAGGATACGACTGGGGCACGGGCCGCGTTCAGCAGGCAGTTCAGAAGACCGGCTATGCCGACTTCTGGGAGCTCTACAAGCGCAACAACCTGCCCGGCGAGACCAAAAACTACGTCCCGCAGATCCTGGCCGCCATCATCATCGCCAACAATCCAACCCAATATGGATTTGACGATGTGAGCCTCGATCCACCCCTGCTCACGGATACGGTCACCATCAACTACTCCGTCGATCTGCGCCTGGTCTCCGACATCGTCGGTGCGCCTGTCGATGAGCTGATCGCCCTAAATCCCAGCCTGCTGCGCTCCGTCACGCCCCCGGATTCGCCCTTCGATCTTCACCTCCCCGCCGGCACTGGAACACTCTACGAGCAGCGCATAGACAGCGTGCCGGAGGCCAAACGCAATGCCTGGCGCTACCATCGCGTCACTGCGGACGATTCTCTGGCGTCGGTGGCTCGTGAGTTTCACGTCACCGAGTCCGAACTCGCGGCGGCCAACCAGCTACACCCATCCGACAGCATCCAGGGAGTGGAAGCGCTGGTCGTTCCCGCCGCGCCCGTTGCTGCTTCCACCCACCTGCTGCTTTACACGGCACGCCGCGGAGATACGCTGGTCACCATCGCGGACCGCTTCGGCGTCTCTCTCACGCAGCTTCGCCTGTGGAACAAAATGGCCGGCGTCAAGGTCGCGCCAGGCCAGCGTCTGCACATCGCCGAGCCTTCCACGGCGTCGCGCGCGCATCGCCGCGCAGGGTCGGCGCCCTCGATCGCATCCGCGAAGACGGCCGCATCGGCAAAGAGTCCTGCCCACCGTTCCGCTCCGCATTCAAACACGCGGAAGGCCGCGTCGACGGCGAGTTCAGCGCACGCGAAAACGGCCCACCCGTCCGCGAAATCGAAACACGCCGCGCCCTCGACTGCAAAGAAGAAGCAAGCAGCTAAGTAATTCGCAAATAAAATATCGAGTTATCAAGAAAACTTCTCATGCAATTCATTACATACTTGTGTTTTGATAGCTATTGCGTGCAAGCTATTGATACAATCGCTTCCGCGAGCGGAGTGTATGTGTGCGTTCCGCGAACAGGAAAACCAAATCTATGTCAGCGTCAGCCGCTGGAGGCAATGGGATGGAAGAAGTGTTCAGGATGTACGCGATGAGTGACGGCGGCCATAACGGCGAGCCGAAAGAGCTGGACCCCGATCACGAAGAAGATTTCGACGATGAAGACGAAGAGATCGAAACCGCCAGCGTGCTTACGACCTCAGACGACGACGAGGGAGTCGTGGAAGAAACAGTGGTCATAGTTGCCGCGGCGCCGGCTCCGAAGCCGGCTAAGAAGGCGGCCAAAAAGAAGGCCCCCGCTAAGAAGACAGCTCCGGTCCCGGCAGCTCCTCCAGCCCCGCCCGCCCCGGCAGTTGCGGTCGCCGCGCCGGCCCCGGCCCCGGCCAAAAAGGCGCCTGCCAAGAAAGCTCCGGTCAAGAAGGCAGCCGCGAAAAAGGTTGTGGCCAAGAAGGCCGCGAAGAAGTCCGCCGCAAAAACCAAACCCGCTGTCGCCAAGGGCGGAAAGACCGCAGCCAAGAAGGCTGCGGCTAAGAAGAGCGCCAGCAAACCCATCAAAAGAGGAAAACCATTGGCAGTTAAGAAAGCAGCAAAGAAGGCGCCCGCCAAAAAGGCCGCAGTGAAGAAGGCGGCCAAGAAGGCTCCGGCTAAGAAAGCAGCCAAGAAGACGCCTGCAAAGAAGGTGGTTGCGAAGAAGGCGGCCGCGAAGAAGAAAACCAAGAAGAAGTAAACGGCAACAGGCAACAAGAGGCAAGCAAAAGGGCCCGCCGGTGGCGGGCTTTTCTGCGTGTGGACGCGTCTGGAACTCAGCCCGGCCTAGCGGCAAGGCGCCTCGCGGTGATTCTGGATTATGATTGAGCCATTCGAATGCGAGAACCTTCATGAAGGTGATCTCACTGTGTGCAATGCTGCTCGGGTGGGGACTTCTCCCTCCTGTGGCCAACGCACAATCCAGTCCGGCCACCTTTCCGCTAGCTGGCGACTGGGATGGCGTCTTAGTGGGTCAGGGTCCTGTCGGCCATCTGATGCTTCATATGAGCACAACGCCTGAAGGCAAGATGACGGCGCTGCTGGACGATTTGGACAAGA
>JBEKVS010000521.1:0-3421 GCA_049513795.1 Occallatibacter sp.
GTAAAGGTCCACGAGGCCGTTGTTCCTGTAGTCCCCAACGGCGAGGCCCATCGAGGCCTGTTCCTGTCCGTCCTGATTCAGGGCAAAACCGGAATAGATACTGGCGTCTTCAAAGGTACCGTCGCCCTTGTTGATATATATGAAATTCGCAGTCGAGTCGTTGGCTACGAGCAGATCTGCTCTTCCATCATTATTGACATCGACAAATACGGATGTGAAGCCGTAATGACGGTCTGGATCAGAGACGCCGGCCTTTTCGCTGACATCTGTAAACGTCCCGTCACCGTTATTGTGAAACAGATGATCCGGTTCGCCCTTTAGACCACGCGGGCCGCACATCACACTCACTCCGCGGAATTGGCAGACTGAAAAACCGGCTCCTGATGCTTTGGGTGCCGGCGGCAAATTGGCCATGTCCCAGTGGATATATCCGGGAACGAAAAGATCCAGCTTGCCGTCTCCGTCATAATCTCCAAAACTTGCGCCTGTGGACCAATTGCCAACCGTGACTCCCGCGGCTTCGGCGACATCGGTAAATGTGCCGTCGTGATTGTTGTGATAGAGCCGGTTCTTCCCGTAGTTTGAAACATAAATATCAGGCCAGCCATCGTTGTCGTAGTCGCCAATCGCGACTCCGAACCCCCATCGCCCGTTGGTAACGCCGGCTTTCTCGGCGACGTTGGTAAATGTTCCATCATGATTGTTATGGAAGAGCGCGGCATGCGGCGGCTCTGCCTTGCCGTCCAGTGCCTCGAAGGTTGAGCCGTTCACCAGGTATATATCCATCCAGCCGTCATTGTCGTAATCCAGCAACGCGACACCCGAGCCGTTGGTTTCAATGATGTAGTTCTTCTGCGGAGTGCCCATGGTATGGCGCCAGGTCGTCAGTCCGGCTTTCTCTGTAACATCCATGAAGACGGTCGGGCCGCCTTTGACGAACCCGCCCTTTGTAATGGGACGTTTTTCGGAATCGAGTACGGGCGCAAACGATCCTCTGGTTGCCGAACCAGCCTGGCCGGGCTCGGCATGTTCAGTATTCAGCGCGCCTTTCGAGGAAGATGAATCTGCTGCAGCCGGGGAGAGTGACGGGCCTGCCGCTGATACTTTCAGGATTGCATAACCCTGGGAAACCTTTGTAATTGGACTCAGTTGTCCTGGCGCCACATTGGCTAAAGCCTGCCGCAATTCCGGGACAAGGCTGTCAGGAGAGACCACTCCCAGATAGCCACCGTCACGAGCCGTCGAATGAATGGATTGGCTTCGCGCCAGTTCGGCGAAGTCCGCTCCTCCACTCAGTTTCTGCAGGACGCGCTGCGCGTCCGCCTCCGACGCGACGACGATTATCGATACCGGCTCTGTTGACGCGGGTCCAGCGGCCTTCGCGGGTGACGGGTAGAGCATCTCAGCGCCGGCAATCATTACGAGCGCACCCAGGGGTAGGAACCAGGCAAGAAATGACCAATTTGCAGACAGGATTTTGGAGGGGAAGGCGCGATACAGAACGGCTTTGACTCTCAAGCTTTTGAATCTCCCATGGCCGGAAGAAGCGTAGCATCGGCGTGCTATGCCCGTCTTGAGACGAAAGGTTGGCAGAGCACTCGTACTTTAGGTCTACAGGTGAAAGATGCGGGCTCGGGTTCGCTACCATCCGCTAGTTTGATACGGACGTCATCCGGAGAGTTGAAGACAAGTCAGCAGCTTTCTCATAAGCTCCAAGATGCTGTGACGGCGCGCTATGCTTGGCTTTCTTGCCCGCTTGAGAGTCGGTCGACGGGTGAAGACATTTAGCTCATGGGACTGAATACGCACATCGCACTGAACGGAACAGCGGATGTGCTCCTTCGTGGACTCAATACACTGACGCCGGCCGAACGCGAGTTGATTGCGATCCACGTTTCTGCAAAGAACGACTGCGCCTATTGCCAGACGATTCATAGCGCGATTGCTGCGCACCATCTGGGCGGAGATGAGGAGATCCTGGCGAAAGTAAAGCAGGACTTTCGGACGTCGCCGATTCCAGAGAAGCTGAAGGCGTTGTTATGCATAGCCGGTAAGGTCCGGGGCGATGGAATGAATTTGACCGACGCTGATGTCCGATCCGCCCGCAAACTGGGTGCGACCGATCTGGAGATTCACGATACGCTGCTGATCGCGTCGATGTTTTGCATGTGCTCCGGGAAAGGGTGGCGTGAAACCAGCCGGCTGCGTTCCAACGGAACGCGGCGAGTTGTCCGCAAGACAAAGCGAAGAGCAAACAGAACACCGCCGAAAGAACGTTAACTGGATGCCAGGAGTTGACAACGTGGCAGAGCAAAGATGGCAGATTAAGACTTGCGATCGCGCCTCGACAATTGTTCTGTTTCGGGGTTCGCTGGTCTCATGTCTGGTTGGGTTTCTGGTTTCATGGAGTGGGATATTGGTTCCGTGCGCTCTCGGGTCTTCCGCCCATGATCAAACAGCGCAGAGTACACCTTCTTTCGAATCATCCATGCGGCAACACTATAACGCCGCCTATCGCTTTCAGTCCTCGGGAGATTTAGCGCAAGCCAAGTCGGAATACGGGCTTTTTCTAGCGGACGCCCTTCATCAGCTTGGGAACGGGCGGGCTAATATCGTTGAGTATGCGCGGGCGCTCCCGCTTTACGAGGAAGCACTCCAACTCGGCCCCGCAAATTTCACCTTGAATCTGGATTATGCCGCAGCGGCCCTCGAGGCGGATGATCCATCGAAGGCCAAGGTTCTCTTGCAGCGCGCGCTGAATTTGTATGCGAAGGGTGCGAAGGGGCCCGACCTTGCCGGTGCCCACCTGATCCTTGGCCGGGCACTCCAGAAGACAAACGCGTACAGTGAAGCCGTAGAACAATTCAAGGAGGCGGTTTCAATCGATCCGACCTTTGAGAATATGTATGCATTAGGGGTGGCTTATCTCACCCTCCCGGATACACAGAGGACAGCCAGGATGTTCGCCGAGATCCTGCGTCGATTCGGAGATACGGCAGCGATGCGCATGCATTTGGGCCGCGCCTATGGAGAGGCTGGATATCCGGATGAGGCGATTCAAGAGTTCAAAGCTGCTATCGCCAAAAACGATGAGCTGCCGGGCGCCCACTATTCGCTTGGCGCCTCCTATATCAACAAGTCGGGCGAGGCAGGTTTCCCTTTGGCGGAACCGGAGTTGCGTAAAGAGCTGGCGATTCAGCCGAACGATCCGCTCAGCTATCCGCTGCTTGGGCGCATTGCGATGAAGCAGCGTAAATTACAAGACGCAGAGATCGATCTCCAGCTCGCGACCACGCTGAGTCCCCATAATCCGACTAATTTCTTCCTGCTAGGACAGTTGTACACGGAGATGAACAGACCGCTGGACGCCATAAAAGCGCTGCGCACGGCCATCGCCGAGACGCCAGATCCTTCGCGGAGC
>JBEKVS010000522.1:0-3414 GCA_049513795.1 Occallatibacter sp.
CTTGAAAGCTTGGCGAAGCAAGCATTCGACTCGCCCAATCGCGCGATCGCAAAATGATACAACCTATTGCAGATGCTCTTTCCCAGCTTTACGTTTACAATTTGTTGTTCCTGCTGGCAACCGGCCAGGCGAGAGTTCCTTCCTGCAAGCTGACAATGCGATTTCCGTTGCGGTGGTGGGTGTGGGCGTTTTCGGACGCAACCACGCTCGGGTGTATCACGAACTGGAGCAGCAGGGCGAGCCGGTGCGGCTGGTGGGCGTGGTCGATCCTGATCTGGATCGCGCCGATGCCGTGGCGCGGGAGTTTGGGTGCCGTGCTTTTGGATCGGTCGCGCAGATGCTCACCACGCACAGTGAAATCCGCGCGGCGTCGGTGGCGGCGCCTACAGTTCATCATCTTGAAGTGGCTCGCGCGCTGATGGAAGCAGGAGTTGACGTGCTGATTGAGAAGCCGGTGGCCGCCTCGCTGGCCGAGGCGAACGAACTGGTGCAACTGGCTACCACGCACAAGCGGATTGCGCAGGCGGGGCACCTTGAGCGCTTCAACCCTGCGGTGCGCGCCACGATCCCGCTGCTTACCCAGCCCATGTTTTTCGAAGTGCATCGGCTCAGCGTTTTCACTCCGCGCTCACTTGATGTTGACGTGGTGCTGGACCTGATGATTCACGATTTGGATATCGTGCTTTCGTTTGCTGATTCTGCGGTGAAAGAGGTGCGCGCGGTCGGCCTGCCTATTCTCTCGGGCAAGGTTGATATTGCGAATGTGCGGCTGGAGTTCGAATCGGGATGCGTGGCGAATTTCACGGCGAGCCGGGTTTCGACTGAGCGCGTGCGCAAGCTGCGCTTCTTTCAGCCGCAGCAGTATGTTTCCGTCGATTACGGACGGCAGGAAGTGCTGGTATTCACGGTCGGGGCCGATGGCGCGCCGGGCGCTCCCACGGTCAATCCGCAGATAAAAGTGGCCAAGCCGCCGGTGACTTCGGAAGAGCCTTTGCACGCGGAGTTGAAGTCGTTTCTGCACGCGGTGCGGGAGCGCTCCGCGCCGGTGGTGCCGCTCGAAGATGGGCGCCGCGCGCTCGCGCTGGCGCTCGACATTGTGGGAGAGATTCGCGAGCATGGGAAGAAAGTTGGGCTTGCCGGGATTGCCAAGGCGAAAGGCTAGCGTTTCGCTTCGGCTTTTTCTGACCGATCCCCTTTGACCCACCTGCCGTCTCGACGGCGTTGATCTCCGCTGGAGAAATAAGTTGTTTTTCCGTGCGGGCGCGAGTATTGTTGGGCGCCTGAAGAGCCGACCCCGGGACTCCAATCCAAAGCGGCGAGCTGCAGATCTTGTGCCCGCTAGCGAACCAAGGAGTGGACTGTGGAAACACGTTCAATCCCATTCGTCACTACGGCTTCGTTTCCCAAACTGCTCACTGAGGACCGGAGGCTGATCTTAGCCGCGGCTCTGGGAACTATCTTCGAGTGGTATGACTTTTTCCTGTACGGTTCCCTGGCGGTGACCATCTCCAAGCAATTCTTTTCCGGCGTGGATGAGAATACCGGATTCATGTTCGCCCTGCTGGCGTTTGCGGCGGGATTTATCGTGCGCCCGTTTGGCGCGGCCTTTTTCGGCCGCCTCGGAGATCTGATTGGGCGCAAGCACACCTTTCTGATGACGATGTTCCTGATGGGACTGGCCACGGTGTCAGTGGGATTGCTGCCGGGATATGCACGCATCGGCATGGCCGCGCCGATCCTGTTGATCAGCCTGCGGCTTTTGCAGGGACTTGCTCTGGGCGGCGAGTATGGCGGAGCAGCCGTGTATGTGGCCGAGCAGGCGCCAGCCAACCAGCGGGGTTATTGCACGAGCTGGATTCAAGCCACCGCGTCGCTCGGTCTGTTGCTTTCTCTGGTGGTGATCTTGTGCTGCCGCCTCGCCACCAAGTCAGCGTTTGACGTGTGGGGCTGGCGAATTCCGTTTTGGTTTTCCTCGGTCTTGTTGGGCGTATCACTCTGGATTCGACTTTCGATGAAGGAATCCCAGGCTTTCCTGCAGGCCAAGACGCAAGGGAAGCTCTCTCGGGCCCCTCTGCAGGAAGTTTTCGGGAAGAAGGAGAATCTTCGCAAGCTGCTCATCGCTTTCGGCGGGATGGTTTCGGGAATGACCGTGGTTTGGTACACGGCGCAGTTCTATGCGCTGTATTTCCTGATTCAATCTTTGCGCGTGGATCCCATGACCGCAAATCTGCTGCTGGGCGCGGCTTTGGTGCTGGGCAGTCCTTTTTTCATTCTCAGCGGCCGCCTTTCCGACCGGATCGGAAGAAAGCCGGTAATGATGGCGGGGATGCTGATTGCCGCTCTCACTCTGATCCCGGTGTTCAAAGGCTTGACGCATTACGCCAATCCGCAGCTCGCGGCGGCCTCGCGCGCGAACCCCGTCGTCGTAGCCGCGGATCCTCGCACTTGCGGATTCCAGTTCGACCCGGTGGGGCAGAGAAAAAACTCCAGCGATTGCGACAAGGTCAAAGCTCTGCTCTCGAAAATGGGCGTTCCTTACACCAACCGGAGCTTGCCGGCGGGGTCGGCTATTCAGATCAAAGTTGGTGCCGGAGCCATCACAGGATTTGATGCCAAGGCGATCCAGGGTGCGCTGGCGGCCGCCAATTATCCCGCTCGCGCTGATCCGGCCCAGATGAACATTGGCATGCTTCTCGTGTTGCTGACGGCGCTGATCGCGCTGGTGACGCTGAGCTATGCGCCGCTCGCGGCCGCTCTGGTGGAGATGTTTCCCACGCGAATTCGCTACACCGCCTTGTCGGTTCCTTACCATGCGGGCGTGGGCTGGGTTGGAGGACTGCTGCCAACCATCGCCTTCAGCATTGTGGTTGCGACGGGCAACATCTATTACGGGCTGTGGTATCCGGTAATCGTGGTTTCTCTCAGCTTTCTCATCGGCATGGCCTACATGCCGGAGAACCGAGGCGGCGATCTTCATGCTGATTGAGGTAACAAGGCAGGCGTAGGGGCGAGGAAAAAAAATCATGCCGGGCGATACCTATCCGAAGTTCCGAGCCGCGGCGGTGCAAGCGGCGCCCGTGTTTCTGGACCGGGACGCGACCATCGATAAGCTGGACAAGCTGGTACAGAAGGCCGTGGATGCCGGCGCCGACCTGATCGTGTTCGGAGAATCTTTCATTCCTGCGTTTCCAGTGTGGAACCTGATCTATGCTCCGATAGACCAGCACGGGTTCTGCCGCCGAATGTTTGACAACGCGGTGCAGGTTCCGGGACCGCAGACAAGAAGACTGAGCGAGATCGCCAAGCGCTACCGTGTGTTCCTCTCGGTCGGCGTCACGGAAAAGGGCCCGCTGAGCATGGAACACTCTTCAACACCAATCTTCTCTTCGATCGCGAGGGGACGCTGCTGAACCG
>JBEKVS010000523.1:0-3410 GCA_049513795.1 Occallatibacter sp.
GCCAGACACGACCCGCTTACCAGCCTGCCGAACAGGACATTGTTCCGCGATGAGCTCAAGCGAGCGATCGCAAACTGCAGCCGCGAGGGCGAACGGGTTGCAGTCCTTTGTCTGGATCTCGATCGGTTCAAGCCGGTCAATGACACGCTGGGTCACGCTGTAGGTGATGAACTTCTTCAGCAAGTGGCCGGGAGACTGTCATCTTGCGTGAGAGCGGGTGATCTCGCTGCGCGTTTGGGAGGCGACGAGTTCGGCATCATCCAGCCAAGGGTGGAGGGCGAAAGTGAAGCCAGTGCGCTGGCCGAAAGGATCGTTCAATCACTGTCGGTTCCCTACGACGTCGCCGGGCATCGGGTGACGATCGGCGTCAGCGTCGGTATTGCGATTGGAGCGGGAGCCAGCGGCACGCCCGACGAGTTGGTCCACCAGGCTGATTTGGCGCTCTATCGGGTCAAGGCAGAGGGACGGCAGTCCTTCAGCTTTTACCACCGGGATATGGACGCGCGTGCCGAGATTCGGCGCAAGCTGGAGATGGATCTTCAGGAGGCTATCGAAAAACAGCAGTTCGAAGTTCACTTTCAACCCAGTATCAGGCTCGACGATAACAGCGTGACCGGCTTCGAAGCACTGCTGCGTTGGCAACACCCGGACCGGGGCATGATCTCGCCGGCGGAATTCATCCCGATCGCGGAAGATACCGGCTTGATAAATCCGATCGGCCAGTGGGTATTGATGGAAGCATGCAAACAGGCGGCCACGTGGCCCGCCCACATGAGTGTCGCCGTCAACCTCTCGCCGGTTCAGTTCAAGCAGGCGGCGCTGCCGCTGCAGGTCATGAGCGCCCTGTCCAAATCCGGCCTGGATCCCTCGCGTCTGGAATTGGAGATCACGGAAGCCGTACTCTTGAAGGATACCGAGAGCACCCAGGACACCTTGAATCAGCTGAGAGACATTGGAGTCCGGATCGCGCTCGATGATTTCGGCACCGGCTATTCCAGTCTGAGTTATCTCAGTCGATTCCAGTTCGACAAGATCAAGATAGACCGCTCATTTGTGAACGACATGAGTGCCCGAACCGATGCCTTGTCCATTGTGCGGGCCATCACCGCACTTGGGGCCGATCTGGGCATGACCGTCACCGCAGAGGGGGTCGAGACCGAGGAACAGTTGGCTCACCTTCGCACGGTGTGCTGCACCGAAGTTCAGGGCTTCCTGTTCAGCCGGCCGCGGGCCGCCAGAGACCTGGATCAATTTCTGAGCGGCGCCAGGTTGAGTGGAGTTGCGTGAGAAGCTGTGGCTGCACAGGCACCGGCAGACAAGAATCGGGCTATCGCGTCCGGCGTCTGGGCTCACGCCATTGATCTATCTTATTTTCTTCTAAAACAATCGCTTAGAAGTGAAATGGTGCCCAGGGGGCCTCTTGCAATCTGGCGCGCAGTGGCACATGTCCTTGGCATATGCTTGGAGGTGACCCATGCCTGAGCAGAGACACGTCAGATTATTCCGCAACGGCCGCAACCAAGCGGTCCGTATTCCTGTGGAGTTCGAGCTGCCGGGCGACGAAGCGATCATGCACCGCGACGGCGATCGTCTGGTGATCGAGCCGGTGCGTAAGCGCGGACTGGTCGCCCTGCTCAAATCGATGAAGCCGCTGGAAGAGGGGTTTCCTGAAATCGACGATCCCGCGCCGGCGCCGGAGAACGTGTTTTGACTCGCTACATGCTGGACACGAACATCGTTTCCGACCTGATCAGGAACCCGCAGGGCAAAGTTGCGAAGCGGATCGCCAAGCTGGGCGAGGGCAACATCTGCACCAGTATCATCGTGGCAGCCGAGCTGCGTTACGGCTGCGCGAAGAGCGGTTCGAAGCGGCTGCTCAAAGCTGTCGAAGACCTGCTCGGCGAGATAAACGTACTGCCGTTCGAAGTGCCAGCCGACAGCGAATACGGCGGAATCCGCGCCGAGCTAGAGCGGGATGGGTCTAGTTTGAATCGATTGGGGATTCCCAAATCGGAAGGCTTCTGATTCAACATGCTGGCTGGGAAGGAGGCCAGCATGGATGGGACGAGCCTATTCGGACGACCTTCGTGAGCGGGTAGTGAGGGCTGTCATCAAAGGCGGCCTGTCGCGGCATCAGGCGGCGGCCCAATTTGGGGTGGGCATCAGCACGGCGATCAACTGGGTACAGCGCTTCCTTGAGACCGGTAGCGTCAAACCGGACCAGATCGGCGGCTATAGGCCAAAGAAGATTGCGGGGCCGCACCGCGAATGGCTGATGCAACGGTGCCGGAAGGATTTTACCGTGCGCGGGCTGGTGGCCGAACTCGCTGAGCGTGGCCTCAAGGTCGATTACCGCACGATGTGGGAGTTCGTCCACGCCGAGAAGCTCAGTTATAAAAAAAGACACTGATTGCCGCCGAGCAGGATCGTCCCGATGTCGCCCGGCGGCGGGCGCAGTGGACCAAGTATCGGGATCGGATCGATCCCACTCGGTTGGTGTTCATCGATGAGACCTGGACCAAAACCAACATGGCGCCGCTGCGGGGCTGGGCGCCGCGCGGTCAACGCATCAAAGCCAAGGTACCGCACGGCCGCTGGCAGACCATGACCTTCATAGCCGCCTTGCGTCACGATCGCATCACCGCTCCTTGGTTCATCGAGGGGCCGATCAATGGCGAATCTTTCCTTCTCTACATCGAGAAGGTTCTGGTCCCGACCCTGCGGCACGGCGACATCGTCATCATGGACAATCTCGGCTCCCACAAGGCCAACGCCGTGCGTCGCGCCATCCGTAGCGCCGGCGCCCGGCTCTTTTACCTGCCGAAATACTCGCCCGATCTAAATCCGATCGAGCAGTTCTTCGCCAAGTTCAAACACTGGCTACGCAAAGCCGCTCAGCGAACCATCGAGGCCGTCTACAATGCCATCGCTCCGATCCTCGACACCGTCTCACCGACCGAATGCGCAAATTACTTCGCCAACGCCGGATATGACCAAACCTAAACCCATCCCGCTCTAGCTTTGGAAGCTCTACAGGAGCCGGCTGAGCACTTGCGATTGATTGTTGCGGGGCTTCACGCTTACCCAACAGCGCATTGACCTGGTCGAACAAATCTCTTCGTTTCCGGCCTTCCGGTACGCACCGTTTGTCGCAAGGCCGCCTTCAGTTGAAGGACGGCTTGCTGCACGGACGCCCACAGGTCATGGATCGCCTGCGCGTTCGATATCTGGGGCGGACGCTTGGAGTTTCCTCCCAGTCTCGGCCGGAGACATCGGCGTTCGCGGTCGGCTGCCTAAAAAAGAGTAGGGGGAGCGGATCTATCCGCTCCCCCTACGATTTCTAGCTTAACCGGTTCAGATCAGAACTGGTAGCGCAGACCAATGCCCGGGTCGTACGCAGACACCTTGTT
>JBEKVS010000524.1:0-3403 GCA_049513795.1 Occallatibacter sp.
TAGCCATGGCAAGAGAATTCTATCCGAGCCGCTCGCATGTGCGCTGCCATGTATCCTCCCAATATCGGCCGCCCTTCAAAACTCCCTCGAGACCTAATGAGCGGCATCCTCGCACCATGCTGGAGGAAATCCTCTATGCGTAACTCGATGCGTAGACTGCTCTGGGCAAGCCTCATCATGCTCCTCACCGCCGCAGCTCTGGCCCAGTCCGCTGGGCCGGAATCCACGGCTGAGGCGAACAAAGCCGTCGTCACGCGCGCCTTTGCCGCGCTCAATGAGGGCGATCTGAAAACACTGAATGAGTTATTCGATCCCGATGGCCCATGGCATCTTCCGAGTGGCAAGACCATCCCCCAGGGCGGGCCATTCACCGAGTTGGCCAAGTCCTGCCCGATGTGCGCCGCGCTTGAACAACGCAAGATCGTTATCGACGTCATAGTCGCGGAGAGCGACCTGGTCTCCGTTCGTTCCACCTGGAGCGGTTTCTACACCGGCACGGCTCGCGGCGTTTCTATTCATCAAAAGCCGGTCACACTTGTGTACTTCAATATCTATCGCGTCTCAGGCGGCCGCATTCGCGAGAACTGGGCTGAATACGACCGCATGGCGATGGCCGAGCAACTCGGGTTTCAGGTCACGCCGCCGGCAAATTCTCAATAACCAAGATCCGCCGATTACCCTCTCCGGTACCTCGCTCGCATTGCTAGTTGCTCGTAGCTAAGAGCTACTTTTGTGGATCGCCACATTCCAAACAGGCCGGCCGAATCGGTAAGGTCAGGACTATGACCCGAGATCACAAACTCAAACGCCGCATTCGCTCCCGGAGGGAGCAGCCGAAAATAGCCCCGGATGAAGTCCGCCGCGCCGGACGCAATCCGGGGAAGCAAGTGAGCGTTGGAATCCTCGTCCCGGAGGGACGATGCGAACCCATTTCCGAGCGGCAAAAGGCTGTTCTTACCGAATCAATTTCAGCGCCCCGCGGAACAGCCCGTCGAAATCGCCGCTGAGCGCAGCATCTTTCGCCACGGCCTGCTCAATCGCCTTCTCCGCGGCCGGCCGTTGGTAGCCCAGATTCGTCAGCGCAGACAGCACATCGTCCACCGCCGCTCCCTGCACGCTGGTCTGCACCGGCGCAACCGCAAAATCATCCAGCTTGTCTTTCAGCTCGACAACAAGGCGCTCGGCAAGCTTCTTGCCCACGCCGGGAATGCGCACCAGCTGCGCATGATCCTGCCCGCGAATGGCCTGCACCGTGCGCTCGGAAGAAAGTCCGCTGAGAATTTTGACGGCCAGCTTCGGCCCCACGCCGCTCACCGTAATCAGCCGCTCAAACAGCCGCTTCTCCTCGCGATCGAGGAAGCCAAACAGCGCAATCTGGTCTTCACTCACCTGCGTGTGAATGTGCAGCGAAGCCTCAGCGCCCACGCTCGGCAGCGAAGTAAACGTCGGCACGGAGATGGTCACGTCGTACCCCACCCCCGCAGCCTCCACGATGGCCTGGCCAGGCTGCTTGAAAATCAGTTTTCCCCGCAAGTGAGCGATCATGGATGAGCGCTGCCCTAACCTGCAATGCGGTCAAGGTAGCTGATCGCCTTTCCGACACTGGAGTCGATCTGGAACGCAGACCGTCTGGCAAGCTCAAAAAGATTCGCAAGCAATTTAGCCAGGTCCGCTTCCGCTTGTGTCCCGAAGCCATATGGAGGGTCTCTTTCAATGGAAACCTGCAACACCGTTCTGTCCGGAACCAGAGGAGGTACGAATCCAGCGATTGCCGTCAGAATCGACTGATCCTGCCACCTGGGATCATGTTCGATCAGAGAGAAGTCCATGAGCCCATTTTCGCGCTGGCCGATGACCGCTTGCTGACTCGGGTCTAGAAGAGGCGCTGAGAAGCGGCTGACCTCGCCAGTTTCAACGGGTGTGTCCTTATTGCCAGCAAACCCGAGGGAAGGGTCGGCTAATTGCCACTTGAGTTTGCGTTCCCGCGTCCGGTCGATAAGCTTACTCACAAGCGTTATGGACTCGGCCAGTTCAATCTGCGAGTTCATTCGTCCGTCTCCTCTGTGTTCCGTTCCACGACTCCAGCAATCCCGCACAGCGACCTGTGAATTTGATGGCAACGCCCAAGAAGCAGGCTCTTCCTACTCGGTTCATCAGGAAAACCTTCAGTTCCAAGCGACCTGCTGATGGTTTGCAGATTTCTGATGCAAAGTTCAGCCGGGAAGCTATCGGGTAGATAGGATGCACGCCGTTCGACCGCAATGATGAGAAGATGAGTCAAGTCATCTGCTGCTGCAATTGCTCTTTCCTTCTGTCTCGCTTGCACTGCTGCCAGCAGTTCCTTCGCGTCGGATGCCAATTTTGTGAATTCATGGGAAGCGTCCTTCGCCTTCACGGTCTTGCTTGCTTCCTCTGCAGCTACCTTCGCCCCTTTTGCCTGTACCCAAGCCATCCAACTGAAAACGACTCCCGCAATGCTCGCGACTGTCCCGACGATCGCCAAAACCCAGTTCCAGGCGCTTGCCGTCATTCAAGCTTCTTTCGCTGCGGTACCAATGATCTCATTCTACCCCTCAGTCGACTTGAGGAGATAACTGGCAACCGCAACCGATTTCAAGCTTGCTCGCCCTACGCCAGTATCCCCAGCCGCTTCGCCACCCGCTCCAGCGTCTCCAGCGCCTCGTCCAACTGCGCCCTGGTATGCTCGCTGGTCAGCATCAGCCTGATCCGCGCCTTACCTTCCGGCACAGTCGGAAACGCGATCCCCGTTCCCAGCACGCCCTCGTCGAACAGCGCCCGGGAGAACTCCATCGTCTTGCGCCCATCGCCCACAATCACCGGCGTAATCGGAGTCTGCGTGGCGGGCGTGGTCACGCCGCCGATGTTGAAGCCCAGCCGATGCAATTCACCTTGGAAGTAGTGCGTGTTGTCCCATAGCCGCTGAATCCGCTCCGGCTCGTTCTCAAGAATGTCGAAGGCCGCCATGCATGTTGCCGCCACGCTCGGCGGATGCGAAGTCGAAAACAGAAACGGCCGCGCGCGATGATACAAATAATCAATCAAATCGCGGCTGCCACACACATAGCCGCCCAGCGCGCCAATGGCTTTTGACAGCGTGCCCACCTGCACATCCACCTTGCCGTGCGCGCCGAAGTGGTCAACCGACCCGCGCCCGTTACGTCCCAGCACACCGGAAGCGTGCGCATCGTCGACCATCATGATGGCGCCATGCTTCTCTGCCAGCGCGGCCAGCTTGTCCACTGGCCCAATGTCTCCATCCATCGAGAAAACGCCGTCGGTAATCACCAGCTTCTTCCCCGGATCGCTCTCCAGCTCTTTCAGCAGCTCTTCGCAATGCGCAACATCCTTGTGCCGGAAGACCTTGATCTTGGCCCGAGACAGC
>JBEKVS010000525.1:0-3395 GCA_049513795.1 Occallatibacter sp.
CTGGCGCAGGGGCTGCTCACCGATCGCTATCTGCATGGGATTCCGACTGATTCTCGCGCCAACAAGCCGCATGGATTTCTGAAGAAGAAAGACATCGACGAACACAGGCTCACGCAGGTGCGCGCATTGGGTGATTTGGCCGCCAAGCGTGGGCAGACGCTGGCGCAGATGGCGCTGGCCTGGGTGCTGCGCGATAAGCGCATGACTTCGGCGCTGATTGGGGCCAGCCGCGTGGAGCAGATTGAGCAGAATGTGGCGGCGCTCGAGAATCTTGCCTTCAGCAAAGAAGAACTCGCCAGTATCGACACTGTTCTGGCGCAGCCCGTATGAACGCGCTTTCACGAAGGCAGTGCGAGAATGGCGTCAATTTAGCGGGCGCTGCGCGGGATCTGATCAAAAGCGGAGAGAAAGACAACTTAGGCCGCCATCCATCTTCTGAAACTCTGACATATCGAGTTCAAGGGGATTGAATCCATGTGCGCGAAGTTCGGCAGTGAATTTGGGAAACCCTGAAGCGACCAATACTCGATCATTCGCCCTTACGCAGTTCGCAGCATAGGTCTCTTCGTCACAGACCCGGATCAAGTTGAAGGCGCGGAACGCTTGGTCTGCGGCCATCTCTTCCATCACCACCATTGTGTTGTTTCCGATGTAAGAGATGCCGCTCTTGAGATGCAGGATCGAACTCATGTGGCGAACGTCGATGGTCGACGATGAATAGCCGAAGCGGTTGAGGTGGGCCGCGAGTTGACGCGCGCCCTCTTCGTTGGTGCGATGCGAAAGGCCGATGAAGAAGTGATTCTCCGCTTCGCAAATGTCGCCGCCGTCAACGGTACCGGGCGCCTCGATGTTGAGCGGAGATAGAAAGAACGCGAGGATCGCGGGACGGATGGCATCCACTTCGCCCTCGCGTGTGGCTGCGCCGGGGCGGGTGAGAATGGCTCCGTGTGCGGTGAGAATCGCGGTATCTTCGACGAAGGTCGAGTCAGGGAAACGGAGGTCCGCGTTCAGTATCGTCAGTTCCAGGCCACACTCGATCAAAGCTTCGCAGTAGCGCCGGTGTTGCTGGAGGACCAGGTCCAGGTCAGGCCGGCCGAAATCGACTGTAGTGAGGCCGGCATCGAAATTGCTGCCCGGCAGGCGGACGATGGCATGCGTGAACAAGCGAGAGGGCCTCTGTGTGCATGATTTCACAAAGGATCCAACTCGTTTCAGCTACGACAATGGAATATTCGTTCCCCTAATAGAAAAGGTACTTTCTCCAACGATCGTCGCCGCGGCCCAGCATACGCATGATCTGGCGGCTGGTGTGCAGTGAGAAGGGACGCGGATCGCGCAGCAGAATCATATCGTCGATTTCGTGAAGCATGCGGTTGCCTTTGCGGCGATTGCAGGAGTGGCAACAGGCGACGAGATTCTCCCAGGTGGAGTTGCCGCCGCGCGAGCGGGGCACGACGTGGTCGAGAGTGAGTTCGCTCGACGGCAGAACAACGCTGCAATACTGGCAGGTGTTGCGGTCGCGCAGCAGGATGTTCTTGCGCGAGAGGGCGCGGGTCTGGTGGGGGATGCGGCGATATTCAAGCAGGCGAATGACCGAGGGCATGGCGATACGGCTGCGCTGCGCATGGAGCATGAGCCCATGTTCCTCTTCAGTGCGCGCGATGCCTTTGAGCACCAGGACCAATGCCCGCCGCGCGCCGCAAATGTTGATGGGCTCGTAAGACGCATTGAGCACGAGAACCGGCAGTTGCAACATGTGGATCGGTTGCGCGCCTGGGTGGCCTGCAGCGTGTTCGGCGGCCATGGCGGCAGCCTTGGCGATGGATTTTTGCTTGCGTGCATGAATCATTGCTTTTCCCAGCGACATCCTTTTTCCCCTCGTCAAAAAGATGGTTGGTGCTGCGATGAATAGATGCTTGCCTGTTGCAATGCTGCGGCTGGCGAAATGCCCGAGCCGGTGGGAACGCCTTCTTGGAAATCAGCTCCGCGATATAACTCGCTGACCCGTCGCGCCCTGGCCAGCGTGGCCACCCACACGGATTCTGCGCCGGCGCGCATGAGTGCCTGTGCCGCAGCCCGTGCGGTTGCTCCAGTGGTCAAGATGTCGTCGATCAGCAAGATGTGCATGGAGGCGACGGCCGCGGGATCGGAGACAGTGAAGGCGCCGCGGACATTCAACCTGCGCTGCCGGGTGGTGAGGCCCGCCTGGCTTTCCGTAGAGTGCCGGCGCACGAGCGCGCGCGGAGCCAGCTTGAGATTCCATGCGGGGTGCGATTTGCGCAAAGAGCGAAGCCCGTGCTCGGCCAGCAACCGCGCCTGGTTGAAGCCGCGCTGCACGCGTTTGGAGCGGTGCAGCGGCACGGGAACCACAAGCAACTCGGTTGGAGCCTGATCAGCCAGTCGGGCAATTGCCTCGGCCAGCATGCCGCCCAGTCGGCGCGCCGCAGGATGCAGGCGGTTGTATTTGAGGGCGTGGATCGCGGCTTTCATTCGGCCTTCGTATAGACCGAAGGCCACGGCACGCACGAAAGACGGCGGCGCCAGGCGGCAGGCGCGGCACAATGAACTGTCTGAGGAGCTGGAAGCCGACGGCGACATGTCCAGCGTGTCTCCGCAGCACAGGCAGGCGGGTCCGGTGAGGACGGGAAACTCCATCCAACAAGCAGTACAGATTGGCACGGAGGAGAGCTGCGGCAGAGGGGAGCCGCAAAGATGACAGGGGGCAGGAAAGAGGGCACAACTCATTGCATCCATGGGACTTCGGAGCACGCGAGCCACGGCGCGCCAACGTGAAGTCTCCGATGGGGTAACGTCGAACGTCAGTGAACCGGAGTCCCTGCGGAAGACGCACCTCACTTGAAGGCGGCGGGGTCGGGTGCATTGCCGCCCTGCCGCCAGTATACCCGTAGAACGTTGCAGACGCCATATGGCAGTTGCAAACCCGATTCTCAGTTTTCAGGCACCGGGGTCATTTTCGTTTTCCAGAGTTCGGAAGTCCTAATCTCAATCAAGATCGGGAGGAAAAGGCTCAGTTCCCAATTGGGCTCTTTTCTGTTTTGACCCCGGGCACCTCAGGGGCTATTGATTCTGCTGCCTTTATGCCGGAGATGAATCCCCGGCATACCGCGCGACAGGGTTTCTCCGCAATCTATAAAGCTTGCTAGACTCAGCAAATCCCTGGCATGCCGCCGCATACCGCCCGACGGGTTTTTTCCTGCGGACGGGGTTCACCGCTTCGCGACCGCTTGCTCGTTCGAGGCCTGTAGGTTGTCATAAGCATTGCGTGTTGCGTCATTCAACTTGCCGACCGCTGTCTCAACCTGGCCCTTGATCTGCTGCGCAGCACCTTCGACCTTGGTTCGGGTGTCGCCGGTCAGGTCCCCGATATGGCTCTT
>JBEKVS010000526.1:0-3394 GCA_049513795.1 Occallatibacter sp.
TATCGAAGCGCATCGAGCGGGCCGAGGCCTTCATCGTGGTAACTCCTGAGTACAACCACGGATATCCTGCTCCTCTCAAATCCGTAATTGATTCTGTAGGAGCGGAATGGCAGGCTAAGCCGGTCGCATTCGTCTCCTACGGCGGCATTTCGGGAGGACTGCGCGCTGTCGAACAGCTCCGCCTGGTTTTCGCTGAGTTACACACGGTAACCATTCGAGACACGGTAAGCTTTGCCGGTGCATGGGAGCAATTTGATGCCGCGGGGCAGTTACTGGAACCCACGCGCGCCGAAAAATCCATGACCGTCATGCTGCAGCGGCTGCATTGGTGGGCCATGGCGCTGCGACTTGCGCGGCAATCGAACTCCTACGCGCAGCCTTGAATGGTGATGTAGGATTGTCAATCAAATGAAAACGACGCGCAGATCTTTCATGGCCATGACGGCAGCCGCAAGCGCTCACGGGTCATTGCTGGCCTCAGGCGCTCACACATCCGCGACGCCTGGTTCGGCTGTTCGCCTCGGTGGGCCTATTTTCCTCGAATCCAACGATCCCGGCGAACTTGCCCGCGAGCATCGCCGCTTAGGCTACAGCGCGGCATATTGCCCGCAGATTGCCACGCTTAAAGATCCCGACCTTCTTCGCGCGATCCAGAGATCCTTCGCATCGGAAAACGTCTGCATCGCCGAGGTCGGAGCCTGGAAGAACATGCTCGATCCGGATGCGGAAAAGCGTCGTCAGAATCTTGAATATGTGGTCCAGCGTTGCGCTTTGGCCGAAGCCGTAGGCGCGCGCTGCTGCGTAGACATAGCCGGATCCTATAATCCGGATTCGTGGTATGGCCCGGATGCGAAGAATCTTTCCCAGGAATTCTTCGATGCCACTGTAGCTAACTGCCGCCACGTGATTGACGCGGTTAAGCCGACCCGGACACGCTTCACGATCGAGATGATGGGCTGGAATCTTCCCGACGGCCCAGACACCTATCTGGAGCTGATTCGCGCCGTCGATCGTAAGGAATTTGGCGTCCATCTCGATGTGTGCAACGGCATCAATTCCCCGCGCCGCTTCTATGAAAACTCCGCCTTCATTCAGCAATGCTTCGACAAGCTTGGACCGTGGATCATCTCATGCCACGCAAAGGACTTGAAATGGGTCATCGAATTGAACGTGCATTTTCTCGAGGTGATTCCAGGCCGCGGTCAAATCGACTACGAGGCATATCTGAAAGGCATTTCGAAGCTCGGACGGGAAACTCCCCTCATGCTGGAACATCTGACTACGGCCGCCGAGTATGACGAGGGCCGCGAGCACATCTTCAAAGTTGGCAAAACAGCAGGAGTGACGTTCGCATGATTGACTATGCGCCAGCGCCAAACGTGACGGCACGCCCCGCAAGCTACCCTGCTTGGTCGCTTAGCTACTCCGATGCGGATCTACGCTGAAGTGCGCGGGGCTTTCGTTGCGGCTTGCTTTTGCCGTAGTAGGTGAGAAACAAGTCGACCGCATGTTCGACGTGAGCATGCGGCTTGGGGAATCTTCGCGTTTGACCAAGCACGACGGCAGTGACGTAACGGGCACTGACCAGCATGTCGAGAAAATCGTCTGCGGCTTGCAACGGGTCTGCGGTGCGCAGATTGCCGGCGGCCATGTGGCGCTTGAGAAAGGCTGCGGTGTTCTTTCGGCCCATGGCGGGCCCCAAAAGGTAAAAGCTGCGCGAAGACACCGGGTCGTGGAAGCTTTCCGCCGCCACGATGCGGAATAGCGTTGCGAACCGCTCCGAGCCGATGAATCTCATGATTTCAGCACCGGCATTGGTGAGCACTTCACGCACATGGCCATCTGAGGACCACCAGGCATTTGTCTCGGATTGGATGCCGGCCTGGAGTTCCGTAATCACCGCCGCAAGTATGTCTCGCTTGTCCCGGAAACACACGTAGAGTTCCCGCTTCGATACCTTCGCGCGCCTTGCTATCTCGGCAGTGCTGGCGACCGCGTACCCGCTTTGAAGAAACGCCTCGCTGGCAGCGTCGAGGATTCGCGCGCGGTGATCGTTTCGTTGAGCGCTGGTCGGTCGCGCCATGTGCCGGCTCTCCTCCTTGTTAAGCTTTATGATCCCCATCCGTTGCATGCATGATTTGCATCACGGCATCAAAACAGCACCCGCAGACCTCAGCCTGGTCTGCAGACTGCGGCAGATATCATGCAGAGATTCGATTGCGGCTGCCGTGCAGTACACGTAGTGATCGGGACGAACGACTGCGGCTATGCACTGATATCGGTCAAACCAGGCAGCGAGCACCCCGTCTGTTTCGCAGCGGCCTTCCCCACCCACGACGAACTGCGGGATTCCGCATTGGTCGAGGGAAGACCGATCAACATGCGTTCGGCCGTCCACAAAGATCCGCCATCCTAGTCCGGAAACTTCGTCCATGAGCGCCGGACCGTTCGCGGTTGCAAGCCCCGACTGCGGGAAGATGGTGCCCGCCGCAGGCCCACACTCTGCGCAGATGAGGCCCGACTGAAGCGGCGGCACAATCTCTTGGCGCGTGACAACAGGAGCTTTTCCCCCGCCGCGCGTGAGTAGATCTTGATCCCTCCGCTTCGCCGCTTCCGGATCACGTTCACAGATGGCCGCCCCGATCTCCTTGATGCGCCCAGTCAATACTTCAACGTGTTTTTTGCGTTCTTCGGCGTATGTATCAAGCAGCGCGTCGCTCGATTCGCCGCGCAGAACCGAGACGAGCTTCCAGCACAGGTTGGTAGCATCGCGCACTCCCTGGCACATGCCCTGGCCAATGAAAGGCGGCTGCTGATGCGCGGCATCTCCGGCCAGAAAGACGCGGCCTTGCCGCCATCTCTGCGCCACCAAAGCATGAAACCGATAGCTGCTGGCTCGCCACAATCTGCCGTCCGCCGGCTCAACCCACCGCGACAACAATTTCCACACGCTCTCTTCACGCTCCACCTGGCGCGGATCTTCGCCGGGGTTAAGCATCACCTCCCAGCGCCGATGGTTTCCCGGCCCGATGATGTAGGTGTAAGGGCGCGCGGGATCACAGTATTGTGCGCAGACCGAAGGCAGCTTCTCAAGAGCGTCATCATTCATGACGACGTCAACCACCAGCCAGGGTTCATCGAACCCGAGGTCTTCAAAGGGGATGTCGAGCAGCCCCCGCACAGTGCTTGATGCCCCGTCGCAGGCTATTACGTAGCTTGCCGTGCGCGCTTCGATTTTTCCGTCTTCATCCTGAACGCGAAGTGTGACTCCGTCTTCTTCCTGAGCGAGCGCAATCAACTCCCAGCCCAGATTCACGCTAACCGATCGGTGTGAATCGGCACGCTCGCGCAGAATTGCTTCAACAGGCGGCTGTGTGAATACCACGTTGGGCAG
>JBEKVS010000527.1:0-3367 GCA_049513795.1 Occallatibacter sp.
CTTCGGGCATCCCAGGCTGACGAATCCGACCTTCGGCATATCTGTGGAGTCCTTCAGGCGACTTGCAAACAAGCAATTCTAGCACGGCGGGCCGTGGCGTGGTGGCCGGACGATAGTTGGCAGCGTCGAGTTGAAGGCTCGACGAGAAATCCGCCGAAAGGTGGAGGAGCGAATGCCGTTATTTATGTTCGTGGTTAAAGCCACGACCCACAAAAGCTCAGAGTAACGGATGAAGACCTTCGCGGGGCAGAAGACCAGTTTCTTATAATCGCTCATCGGATCGCAGCCTGCAAAAGCAGTGGGCGGCGGCGAGGGGATGGAGCAGCAATCCCCTTCGCAACCGCGCGCGGCATGCATTTTTTCGGGCTGGGATTGGTCAATCGACGGTGATACGGGTAGCGGCCGTTGTTCCTTTGATCTCCTGCACGGGAGTTCCGACGCCGACGAGATCGAACGAGGGAGGCCAGAGTTTGAAATCGAAGTTACCTTTATAGGTTTTGTCATTGGAGGCGACCGTATCCGTTTCGTCTACGGTGAAAATGTTTGAAATGCTGCCGTCCGGGGCAAACATGAGACCGATGTGGTGCAGCTTGACATTCCTGTCACCTAAGTCCTTCCAGACTCCGAAGCAGATGTTTCCGCCGGCTGGAGGCAGAAACGCGTTTTCAAATTCGGTTCGATCCGAGTGCCAGGTCTTAAAGGATTCGAGGAACTGAAAGGAACTTGGCGGTCCTGGTGGTATTACAGGGACGGGAAGAGGCCCGGCAGTACTCTCAGTGGCTGTGTAAATCACATGCCATAAACCCACGATGGGAGCACGCCCGTTGAAATCTTGGTCCTCTTGATGGGCGTTGCCTTGAGGGCTCACGAAAGGAATTGGGGGAGCAGTGGCTCCCGCCTTGTAACCAACCGCGCACCCACCAGCCTTGGCGCCGGAAGTGGTGAACAAAAGCCCCAACGCTACCAATGCAACAAAAGCGAAGAACCGTCTGCTGCGAAGCACCTGAAATTTGTAGCACATCTTCATGTCATTTCTCCTTGTGCCGTCTTGACCGGCTGCCGCGGAGCTAACCATTCCTGCGGTGCTGAGAGCAATGGAGAGGGGATAAAGTGGGGTAAAGATCAGATGAAGCTGCAACCTACTGAAGAAACGTCAGCTTCCTTCTTCTCCATATAATGGACTGGTATACTTCCTTCACAGAGGTAGCCTCCGTTGGCTGGCACAGTCTTCGAATTCGGTGATTTCAAGCTGGATTGCGGCCGCTTTGAGCTGTACCGCGCCGGGCGCAGCCTGAAACTCGAAAGAAAGCCGATGGAGTTGCTCATTCTGTTGGCTGAAAGAAATGGCGATCTAGTCACTCGATCTGAAATCGCCGAGCGCCTGTGGGAACGCGAAGTCTTTGTAGACACCGAGCACGGCATCAACACCGCAATTCGCAAGATACGCCAAGTGCTGCGGGATGACCCTGAGCAACCCCGTTTTCTGGTCACCGTCACAGGCAAGGGTTATCGGTTTATTGGAACGATGGCGCAAGTTCGCCCCAGCTCGCCCGAACAAGACGATCAGCGTGCGCCCGCAGAAAGCAACAGCGCCGAATTTGACGAGCGTGCCTCGCCATCCGGCACCGCATCGATTCAGGACCGTTTCGCCAGTTATTCGGAAATGCCAGACGAGAGAAATTTACAGCACACCCGTAGTTCGAGGAGCCAGAGCGTTGCGGAAATTCGCACGGACTTGCAGTTGCTTCCGCGCGACTTGGGCGTCCCGATCGCCGTCGCGGGACGCGATTCAAATTCGGGCCGTTTGGCGGTCGTGAGCACAGCCGCACGCTCAGCAATCCGTCTGCCTAAGTGGGCCATGATGGCCGGCGCCGCATTGGTAGTCATCGGGTTGGGAATCGGCGGCTGGATCTACTTTGGGCGTCGGCCGCATCCCTTCAATGAGACTGACACTATTGTCCTAGCCGATTTCTCAAATTCAACTGGCGACGCTGTCTTCGACGACACGCTGAAGCAGGCACTCGGCATTTCGCTACAGCAATCGCCATTCTTCAATGTCGTGTCAGACCAGACGGTGACGCAGACACTCCAGCTAATGACCCGGCCGCCGGGTACGCCGCTCACGCCCGAGGTAGCGCGCGAGGTGTGCCAACGCGCGGGGAGCAGAGCGTACATCGCGGGCTCAATTGCGAAAATCGGTACTGAGTATGTGGTCGGCTTAAAAGCCGTGAACTGTGCCATCGGCGATACGCTGTCTCAGAAACAAGCGCAAGTAGCAGAGAAGGAAAAAGTTCTCGATGCGTTGGGCGGTGTGGCCGCGAAACTCCGCGCCGACCTCGGCGAATCGCTCAGTTCCATCCGGACATTCGATACGCCCATTCAGCAGGCAACAACGGCTTCATTCGAAGCCCTGAAAGCCTACAGTCTCGGCCGAAAAACCTGGAACGAAAATGGGGGGAACCACGCGATTCCGTTTTTTCAGCGAGCGATAGAGCTTGACCCTAATTTTGCGATGGCCCACGCTTACCTTGGAATCGTCTACCTCAATCTCGGAGAAGAAAGCAAGTCGGTCGAGAACCTCACTGAAGCGTACCAACTCCGCGACCGTGTGACGGAGCCAGAGAAGTTCCTCATCTCTTCCATGTATTACGGCTACGTGACCGGGGAGGCCGAGAAGGGAATCGAGGTCTGCGAGCTATGGACTCAGACCTATCCGCGGGACCCACGCCCTCCGCTAAACTTGGCGGCTGCCTACAACACCTTGGGCCGATTTGAGGAAGCGGCGGCAGAAGCCAGGAAGTGTTTTAATCTTGACCCCGATTTCACCCTTTGTTCAGTCGATCTCATTGCTAGCTGTATATCCCTGAATCACCTCGACGAGGCAAAGTCTGTCTACCAGGATGCTATCAAGCGCAAGCCCGATTCTGACGACCTTCACATGGAACGATATACCATTGCGTTTCTTGAGAGCGATTTTGTAGAAATGAAACGCCAATTGGACTGGCCAGCGGGCAAGCCCGGAGTGGAGGATGGCTTCCTCTCATCGCAGTCAGATACCGAGGCGTTCTACGGTCGTCTCGGAAGCGCCCGGGAATTCGCCCATCGCGCAGTTGAATCCGCGCGGCGCAATGATAAGAAGGAGGTGGCAGCAGAGTCGCAGTTGGAAGAGGCGGTTTGGGAAGCGCTGTTCGGCAATTCGTCACGCGCAGCCGAAAAAACTGCTTCTGCATTGACCATGGCTTCGAACCGAACCGTAAAGTTTCTGGCAGGTCTGACGTTAGCGTGGGCGGAGGATTCAACACGCGCTGAGAACCTGGCAGACGAGATGCAAAAGCGCTTCCCGCTAGATACTGTCGTGAATGGTTAT
>JBEKVS010000528.1:0-3352 GCA_049513795.1 Occallatibacter sp.
CCAAGATCCCGGCGGCCGCAGTTTCCGCCGAAGATGCCGACTTGCTCAAAGATCTGGCCAGCCAGGGCCCGGTCAAACTGCACCTGACCCTGACGCCGCAGACGCTGCCCGATGCCGATAGCTTCAACGTGATTGCGGATTGGAAGGGAACCGAGCATCCTGAGCAGGTTGTGATCGTCTCCGGCCATCTGGATTCATGGGACCTGGGCACAGGTGCAATCGACGACGGAGCCGGGGTCGTTGTTTCCATGCAGGTGATTCAACTGCTGCATGAACTGGGCATTCATCCGCGTCGGACCATACGCTTTGTCGCCTGGATGAGCGAAGAAGAAGGCTCGCAGGGCGCGGCCGCCTACATGGCCGATCACAAAGATGAATTTGCCAATCATATTGGAGCGATCGAGAGCGATCTCGGTGCAGACCATCCCTCGGGAATCTTCTATGCCGGCAAGCCGGAGCTGGGCGCGTGGCTGCGGCCGGTGGCGCAGGTGCTGGATGGGATTGGCGCCGAGACGCTGGTGGCGGCGCCAGAGACCGGCGAGGATATTGCCGGCCTTACGGAGAAGGGTGTACCCAGCTTCGCTCCGGTGCAGGACAGCCGTTTCTACTTCAACTACCACCACACCGCCGCCGACACCTTTGACAAGGTCGATCCGAAACACTTGAACGAAAATGCTGCCGTGATGGCTGTGCTGGCCTATGCACTGGCTGATTCAGCCGAGACCGCGCCGAGATAGCTCTTTGCTGGACGACCATTGAGATGAGTCGACAAGCAAAGGCAAAAGCAGGTCTCCTTTCGACTTTGCTCTGGGCAGGCTTCCGGCTCAGGATGACAATGTCGTAATTAGTTTTTACTCTTACCCGGCTTGGGCATGAAGTAACCGTGTCGAGCTTGTATCTGCATGCCATCGCGAGTTACTTTGACCTTCAGGCGATGATAACTCCCGTCGGCCTTGATTCCGTCGGTTGAAAGCTCCAGCACATAGACGACCTCGGGCGCCATGGTAAGGTTCTTGAACCCCTCACCGAGATCGTTGCTGTTGTGAAAGAAAGTGCCGCCGGTGGCATCGGCGATTTCGGCCAGTGGATCTTCTGACTGAGTCATTGCGCTGCGCTTATAGTCGGCGTTCTGCTGCAAGCTCGGTCCACCTAACGCGGGGCTGTTTTCGCTGGCGGTAATCTCCGTGGTATAGAGGCCGCGGGCATCGAGGGCGCTGATGGTGACATTGTATTGCGCGGCAAGATCCATGAGCCGCGATTCTGCATCGAGAGAGCCCTGGTCGACGCGCAGGAAGCCGGGCGACACAAGGATCATAATGCGTTCACCCGGAAGCCTCGCCATCGAACGAACAAAGGCCGCAATCGACGCGTAAGTGGATTGCACGTCCTGATTACCCAGGGCAAGAATGCGCCGTGCTGTCGACTGCGCCTCACTCTCGGCGACGTTCATCTGGTATTTAGGGTCCAGGCTGGGGTCGCAATTGAACACCTTGCGGACCGCATCCTGCATGGCCATGCTATCGCGCTTGTTTTCGATCAGGTCGGCTTGATAGTAGTCAATGTTCGGGCATTGAGCGCTGTCTGTTTGATAAAGGCTTCTGGATTGCAGGCTCATGATGGCGTCGTGCAAGCGGGCGCGATCGCGGGTGAGGCCGCTGTTGACCTTTTGCGACAGGGAGATGACGGCGCCGATATCGCGGCCGACCAACGCCTCGGTGAATACTTTTGCGGCGGCAGTTTTCGCTTGCGCCATGTTCTCCGGGGTGAGATGCATATCGTCAAACATCAAGACGATGAAGCGCTGCGCCTGCGGCGGTTTTCGATTTGCATCTGCCAGAGGAAGAGCGGATTGATCGCCCGGGACTGATGGAGGTGAAGCAGTCTCTGCCGGCCCGCGCCTCTCCACCGAAATACCGGAGATCGCATGTGGCTTGTCATCATCGAAGACTTGAAAGTCCTCCTGCTTTAGATCTTCAGCAAAGTGCCCCTGCCGATCGCGGACCACCACCGGAACCAGTATTCTGTTCACGTTGAGTTGAAGCGTAGGGACTGTGCCTTCCGCCTGGCTTTGCAGCGCTGTGGCGGAGGTCGCGGAGAACGCGAGCAGCAGAAAGCACTCACAAACTGCCGTGCCAAGACTTCTAACCTGACTCATTCGCTCTCTATTTCCTGTGGAAACGCTGGGCGCGGCCACTAACTACCGGGCTTCATGATGATTAGATAGCATTCTTCCGTGAGATGCCACCGAGGAAGTTGGCGCTGGGCTTGATAGTTCGCTTTTGAGTTTCTAAGTCGACAGCCACCAATCCAAACTTAGGCGTGTAGCCTAACATCCACTCGAAGTTATCCAGAAGCGACCAGGCAACGTAGCCCCGCACATCGACACCGTCGTCGATGGCGCGCTTCAAGCCGGCCAGCGCGCGTTGAATATAAACGACGCGTCGCGTGTCATCTTCGGTGGCAATCCCGTTTTCGGTTACGATGATCGGCACGCCCGCCTCCTTGCTCGCGTAGCGGACCACGTGCTCCACGCACTCAGGATAAAATTCCATGCCGGTCTGGGTCTGCTCTACGTCCTTGGGAATCGGCAGATCCTTTTTCCCCACGATGGAACGCGAGTAGACCTGAACGCCGATGTAGTCGCAATGTTTCGCCGCTTCGAGCCAGGGGGCATACACATCGGCGCGCTTTTCATCCAGATGGCTGTCATCAGGCGCGGGCTGGTCGTCGGACAGAGCGAGGTTGAACCCGACCGGCATCTCCGGCCGCACCGATTTCATGGCGTCCTTTCCCTTGGCGTGGGCGGCAAGCAGGCCATCGCGAACCTTCTTGGGATCGCCCAAATAGAGGTTGGAGAAGGCCGACGCATGGAGCTGCCTGCGTACCTTGCCGCGGGTATATTGCATGGCCCTGGAAACGCTTACTCCCGAAGGCAATCCGGGAATGGTGAACCAGCGCAGCAGCTGGGGCAAGTCGGGCTCATTCAGCGTGGATGCATAGCCGACCAGCTCGCCGAGGTGCCTGGTCGCTTTCTCGCAGTAGCGGGCAAACAGGTCGGGGGCGTTCTCCTGCTCCCATCCGCCTTTTAATGCAAACCAGCGCGGCAGAGAGAAGTGGGAGTAAGTCAGCATGGGCGTCAGAGAATGCTCGTGGCATGTGTCCAGCATGCTCTTGTAATGGTCGAGTTCGGCGTTGGAGAAGTGGCCCTCTTCGGGCTCGATGCGCGACCACTCCATGGAAAACCGATAGGTGTTGAAACCGAGATCGGCGAGCATGGCAATGTCCTGCGGATAGCGATGGTAGTGATCGCAGGCGTCTCCGGAGGGCTGCTTGAAGATGGTGCCGGGCAAAT
>JBEKVS010000529.1:0-3657 GCA_049513795.1 Occallatibacter sp.
GTGGATGGCTACCCAAACGAAAAAACTCAATTGGCTGAAGCGCGCTGGGCGACGCCGGATTATTTTCGAGCGATGGGCATTCCGCTTATCGCCGGGCGATTGTTCACCGCCGATGAGAATCCGGCGGCGCAGGCGATCCTCGTGAATGAGATTTTCGCCAGAAAGTATTTCGCCGGCCGAAACCCCATCGGTGGCCGCGTCAGCAGACAGGATGACCACACCAAATGGAACATCGTCGTCGGCGTGATCGGCGACGTGCGCCACACCAGTTTGGAAGACCCCGCTGAGCCGCAAATCTATAATTCCGATATGGAGTTCGGAGGCGGATACATTGCCGTCCGCTCAACGCTTCCGCCAAACTCCCTGGCCGCTTCAATCCGCTCCACGCTGCACAGCATCGATCCCAGGCTTGCCGTCTCCGACATTCACACTATGGCCGATCTGGAATCCGAAGCCAGCGCGCAGCGGCGCTTCCAAACCTCGCTCCTCACTGTCTTCGCGGCCATCGCCCTGTTTCTCGCGCTGGTTGGTCTCTACGGTCTCATGGCCTACTCCGTAAGCCGCCGCACGCGCGAAGTCGGCATCCGCATGGCTCTCGGCGCGCAGCGAGCCGACGTTGTGCTGCTGGTTTTAAAGAAGGCCGCCATGCTGCTTGGCATTGGCCTCGCATGCGGGCTCGCAGCCTCATGGTTCGCCACACGGGCCATCCAGTCCTTTCTCTTCGGCGTCAGCCAACACGATCCCATCACAGTCGCTTCCGTCTGCGCGCTGCTCGCGGTTTGCGGACTGCTCGCCGCCGCCATCCCCGCCCGCCGCGCCGCTTCCATCGATCCGACGCAGGCCTTGCGCAGCGAATAGCGCGATCGCGCAGACCGGAAATCTCGAAGCGACAGCCAGCCTCAATCTCCTCAGTTGGATGCTACACTCCGGCTTTAGGGATTCCGCGCATGAAGCCAACACAAATCGAGTTCCGTCTCCGCCTCATCATCATGGTCGTCATCGTCTATGTGGGGTTCTGGTCGCCATGGATCGAAGGCCTCGGCATTGGCCGGCGCATCTCTCTCACCGAATGGCTCGCGCTCGAAATAAGCCGCATGGGCCTGCTCAGCTTCACTGCTGCAACGCCCGCAGTGATTGTGCTGGGGTCGCTCATCGCCGCTGTTGGCGCGGTCCTGCGCGTCTGGGGCACGGCTTATCTGGGCTCCGGAACCGTCAACAGCCCGCAAATGAAGGCCGACATAGTGCTAGCCGCCGGCCCCTATCGCTATGTCCGTAATCCGCTCTATCTAGGGTCATGGTTCATGTTCGCCGCCATGGCCTTCATCATGCCGCCGACAGGCGCGTTGTTCATGATGGTTCTGCTCACGGTATTTCTCTACCGCCTCATTCTCGGCGAAGAAGCATTTCTCACGGCCAAGCTGGGCGAACCGTATCGCGCCTATCTCAATGCAGTACCGCGCCTGTTTCCGCGCCTTCGCACCACGTTGCCGCCCGGCGTCGCCAAGCCCTCCTGGCTGCGCTCGCTGCTCTCCGAGCTGAACCCGATCGGCGTCTTCATCACGATCGCCGTTTTCTCATGGAGCTATAACCACTGGCTCATGGTGCAGGCAATCCTGGTCAGCTTCGGCTTATCCCTCGTCGTGCGCGCTCTCATGCCTGGAGTCATGTCTCAGCCGGCTTGAATGGCTTGCGCGCGCCGTCCACGCAGCTTGCCCAGATGCGTCCACTGGAAGCCGGCTGGATATTTCAATCCATATCCCAGCGTTCTGTCCACCGCAATGTGATTGATCCAAATCAACGCGTAGGGCAACAGCGCAGGGCTGCCCAGCAGAAGCGCTGAAATCGCCAGCGTAGCCGGTGTCACATAGGAGTGGACGGCGTTGTAGATGCGCGCGCCCAGCTTCGGCCCGCCCAGATAGCCCAGCATGCTCAAGTCGGGCGTGAGCCACAGCGCCGCAAACAGCCACCAACTCGCGCCGGAGCGCGCATACAAGACGGCCGACAGCACCACACCAGCCAGACCCTCGAGCCGCAGGAAAGCCTGCACGTGACTCCCTGCCGTCGGGCTTCCCCTCAAAGCCGGATCTTCCGTTGTTGCGTATTCAATAGCCATATGTCATCGGATGATGGAATGTGCGCCACGCGCCAAAATATTCCAGTCGGCGCACGCTCTTGCATGCGAATCGCTCGTGCAGCAAAGACAAACAGGGGAAGAGCGCATGCGCCCTTCCCCTGCTTGTTGTCCGCAGTCCGGGAAATTTGCTGCTTGCCCCTACGTTACTTCTTGACAGGTGCGATCACGTCCTTGGCGGCCTTGGCCACGCGGAACTTGACCACTGTCTTGGCCTTGATCTTGATAGCCGCGCCGGTCTGCGGGTTGCGACCGATGCGCGCCTTGCGCTCTGCCTTGACCAGGCGGCCAATGCCGGGAATCACGAAAACGCCATTCTTCTTGGTTTCCTTGATGGCGGTTTCCGCCAAAAGGTCCAGGAAGGCTGCGCTCTGCTTGTTGGTCAGTTCCATCTTCTCGGCCATGTGCCGCGTCAGAGCGGTCTTGGTCAATCCAGTTGCCATGTAGTGTTCTCCTTTGTGGGCGAGCCCTCGGGGCTGCCGATGTTGCCTGGGCTTCCTTCGCATTTTGCGTGCCGCATGGAGGGAGTGCGACCGAGGCAACCTTGCACTTTCCCCTGTATTCATGCGGGTCCGGAGAACCCTGTCGTTCGTTACAATGCGACTTTGCGGCGGGTAAAGTCAATCAAAAAACCGTGATTTCCACAAGTTTTTAGCGGTTTTGACCTGATTTCTCCGATATTTGCCTGAATTTGCCCGGTTTTGGCCAGCGGAAGGTCATCCGCGCCAGTAAATCCGGGCCTCTGGCGCGTGTTGCAGCAGCGCCACGCGGAGCGGCTAATCAAGCCCGAAAAGCACTTTTTTCTTCGGTGCCAGCGACGCCGCGATGGGAGTATTGAGTGCATCCACAAGCGGCGCCAGCAGCTTGAAATGCTTGATCAGCGTCGCCGCAAAATTCGCCTCCAGGGCAGTCTCGGCGGCCAACTCGGTGCGCAGTCCCCACTGCTTGCACTTGATCAGGTCCATGGCCGGGTGCTCGCATGGAAACCCCTTCGGCGGCCGCGTCAGCGCTTCTCCTTCAAACTGCTTAAAGGTCTTTTTCACGGCTGGCCTGTCAAGAATCTTCCTGAAATCGACGTAATTTTCGAGCAGCCAATGCCGAATCGCCGCCAGCTGATCTTTCTCGGGCATATACGATCCCGCCGCAACGACCACGCCTTTCGGGCTTACCTGGAAGTAGTAGCCCGCCCCCGAAGTCTTCTCCATGCCCATAACTCAAGCATCGCGTCGGTGATCTTACGAATGACTGCCAGCATCGGCTCTTTCAACTCGGCTTCGTATACAGCCTTCCGCTCGTTGAACCAATCGCGATCGTTATGCTTCTCAAGCCCCCGCAGAAACTTGAGGCCCTCAGGGTGAAAATACGGCTGCGCCGCCGCAGCCGCAACTGATGACGATTTCTTCTTAGCCATGGCAAGAGAATTCTATCCGAGCCGCTCGCATGTGCGCTGCCATGTATCCTCCCAATATCGGCCGCCCTTCAAAACTCCCTCGAGACCTAATGAGCGGCATCCTCGCACCATGCTG
>JBEKVS010000530.1:0-6940 GCA_049513795.1 Occallatibacter sp.
CGCGAGGAGATCCCGAATTTCCAAGATGTGTCTAAGGCACAGAATGCTCTGACCGAAGGTGACCAGTGGAAGACATTTTGGTTCTATTCGTTCGGCAACAAGAAAAAAGAGAACTGCGCGCGATGCCCGGAGACGGTGAGACTTTTGCATCGCATTCCGGGGATGAAGAGCGCGATGTTTTCAATTCTGGCACCCCGAAAGCACATCCCTCCGCACCGTGGGCCATACAAAGGCGTGCTGCGCTATCACCTTGGATTAATAATTCCGGGGGCGGAAGGCAGTTGCAGAATTCGAGTCGGAAACGACGTGCGCTGCTGGAAGGAAGGGAAAAGCATGATCTTTGACGACAGCAACGAGCACGAGGTCTGGAACGACAACGATTCCTATCGTGTGGTGCTCTTCGTCGACTTCGTACGTCCGACTATCTTTCCCCTTTCCATGGTGAATCGCACAATTATCTGGGCGCGTGGGCGCTACCCACTCTAGAGATCAGGAACGTGTATTCTTGAGGGATTTGGGTCGATTCCTTTGGGATGGCCCGAAATCGAATTCGCACTTAGGGCATTTCGCCGCGATCGTTGTCGCCTCTGGATTTGCTGTCAGCCTGGCGATCGAGGTCCTACAGGCATTTCTTCCGACCCGAGACTCCGGCATGACCGACCTCATCACGAATACATTCGGGACTGCGGTCGGCGTGATGGCGTTCAGGCATTAGGCCGTCCAAGCAGTTCAGCGCGGTTGGAGTTAGTGCTCAGAAGTAGGGCGTTTCTACAGCGGCGTTTTAACCTCCCACGCTCCCCCAGGCTGGCCGAACTCTCGGATTCCGAGGGGCTGATCGAGGAACCCTCGATGACAACCTGGGGTGAAGGTGCCGTATGTCACTGATATAACAGAGGTTACGGAAGTGGCAGACGCAGGTAAATCCTGAAGTTCCGACCGATTTCCTGTAGAACTGGCCCGGACCGACTGCTATAATAGGCACCAATCCCCTTAGCTTCTCCCCTCAGAACGCGACACAAGTTTCCGCAACTTACCCCTAACGGGGGCTAACCTTTCATAGGAGTTTCTTAAGGCATGCTAGAGACAGTTATTGTTGGAGCTGGTCCCTATGGACTCTCAATTGCCGCGCATTTCCGGCGGCGGGGTATTCCATTCCGTATTTTCGGCCGTCCCATGGACAGCTGGCTGAACCATATGCCGAAGGGCATGATGCTGAAGTCGGATGGCTTTGCTTCCGACATTTACGATCCGGAGAAATGCCTTCCGCGATCGCATGGTGCCGGAGCTGGAAAATAAACTTGTGGCCAGCATGGATCGCGTGCCCGGCGGCTTTCTTTTGCGGCTTGAGGACGGCGAGACTTTCCAAGCTCGCAAGGTTGTGCTGGCGGTTGGTATTACGCATTTCGAACATGTTCCCGAGAACCTGGCGCATCTACCGGCGGAATTTTTCTCGCACAGCGCTCGCCATCGCGAAGTTGAACCTTTCCGCGGCCGCAGCGTGTTGGTAATTGGTGGCGGAGCTTCCGCTTTGGATTTGGCAGGGTTGATGCACGAGGCTGGGGCTGACGTGCAGATGGTCAGCCGCGCTGCTGAATTGCATTTCCATAGTCAGCCCACGGGCAAGCCACGTTCGTGGTGGCAGCAGATCAGGCATCCGCAATCCGGGCTTGGTCCGGGGACGCGTTCGCGATTCTACGCCGATGCTCCGGGGGCATTTCACTATTTGCCGGAACGGCTCCGCCTGTACATCGTTGGCAGAGCTCTTGGCCCTTCCGGGGGATGGTTCATTCGCGACAAAGTCGTCGGAAAGTTGCCGTTGCATCTGGGATGCACGCCGCAAGGCGCGGAAGTGCAGAACGGCAAAGTGCATCTGAAGGTTCGCGCCGCGGACGGCGGCCAGCGCGAGATTGTGGCCGAGCATGTCATTGCCGCGACGGGTTACAAAGTGGATCTGGAGCGACTGAAATTTCTCAACCCGGAAATTCGCTCAAAGGTAAAGACCCTCAAGGGAGCGCCGGTGCTCTCGTCGAATTTCGAATCGTCAGTAGACGGCCTCTATTTCGGTGGGGTTGCGGCGGCAAACAGTTTTGGCCCGGTGATGCGCTTTGCCTTCGGAGCGGGCTTCGCCGCTCGCACGATTACCAGCGGTGTGGCGAAGTCGCTCTCAGGAGAGGCGGCATCGGTTCCGGTTCGGAGTATGGCGACAACGGCGAAGTGAAACGGATCTCGTCGACACCGCACTTCCGTTTTGGATTCGCAGTTTTAGGCGGGTAGACATCAGCTGGTAGACATGAAGAGAGAAACGATCGCGATTCACGCTGGGTACGACGGCGATCCCACGACGAAAGCCGTGGCCGTACCCATCTACCAGACCGTCGCGTTTGAGTTCGACAGCGCCGAACATGGTGCTGCCCTCTTCAATTTAGAAGTTGAAGGGAATATCTACACCCGCATCGGGAACCCCACCAACACGGTCCTCGAAAAACGTGTCGCCGCGCTCGAAGGCGGAGTCGATGGGCTCAGCGTCAGTTCCGGGATGGCGGCGATCGAATATGCGTTGATCAACATTGCCGAGGCCGGGAACAACATCGTGTCGATTCCCCAACTCTATGGGGCGACGTACACGCTGTTGGCGCACATCTTCCCTAAGCGTGGGATCAACACAAAATTCTCGAAGACTGACAGCCCCGACGAAGTGGATGCACTGATCGACGATAACACGCGGGCCGTCTATTGCGAGAGCGTGGGCAATCCCGCGGGCAACGTTGCGGATATCGAAGGCCTGGCTCGCGTCGCGCACAAACACGGGGTTCCGCTCGTGGTCGACAACACCGTCGCCACGCCGATTCTGTTGCGGCCCATCGAATACGGAGCGGATGTCGTGCTGCACTCCTTGACGAAATTCATCGGAGGCGGCGGCACCAGCATCGGCGGAATGATTGTGGACTCCGGAAAATTTCCATGGCGAAAATATCCGGAAAAATTCTACATGTTCAATCAACCGGAGATCGCTTATCACGGTGTCGTCTACGTCGATCACTTTGGGGATGCGGCATACGTTGCGCGATGCCGAACCGTCTGCCAGAGGAACACCGGGGCCACGTTGTCGCCGTTCAATGGTTTTTTATTCTTGCAGGGAATCCAGACGCTGGCATTGCGTATGGATCGTCACGTCGAGAATGCGCGCAAGGTCGCGGAGTTTCTGCGCGCGCATCCCATGGTCGACTGGGTGAACTACGCCGGCTTTCCGGACAATCCGCTGTATCCGATGGCGCATCGGTACCTGGGCTCAAACTTCTGCTCGTTGCTGACCTTCGGCGTGAAGGGCGGCTACGAGGGTGGCCGCAAGACGTTCAACGCGTTTCAACTTTTCAAGCGGATGGTGAACATGGGGGATGCGAAGTCTCTTTCCTGTCACCCCGCGTCGACGACGCACAGGCAACTCACTCCGGAAGAACAAGCCAAAGTGGGAGTGACGCCGGAAATGATTCGCCTCAGCGTAGGCATCGAGCACATCGACGACATTCTCGACGACCTGGGGCAGGCGCTGGACAAGGCAAAGGCGTGACGGTCCAAACAATCACGACATGCACAAATTGTAGGGAACTCGAATGCCATTGATGATAGAGGGCGGGCGAATTCCGCCGCGTTGGGCCGACATAAAGAGCCGGCAATCGGGCCAAGACGATACCTGCGGCGCGAGCGCCGAGTGCGTCAGGATCGCGTTTGTCAACAACATGCCGGATGCGGCGCTGGAAGACACCGAGATTCAGTTCTTTGAGTTGCTCGAAGCCGCGGCGGCCGACATCCCGGTACGCCTCAAGCTCCACTCGTTATACGGCGTTCCCCGCGGCGAACGTGGACAGCAGCATCTCAGCGGCTTCTACTTCGGCACGGACGATCTTCTGAGCGACACGTTTGACGGTGTGATCATGACCGGGACCGAGCCGCGGCAACCCGACCTGCGCAATGAACCCTATTGGTCTGCCTTGGGGAACGTTCTCGACTGGGCGGAAAGCAACACGGCCTCGGCGATATTGTCCTGTCTGGCGGCGCACGCGGGAGTTCTGCACAGTGATGGCATCCGGCGTCATCCGCTAGGCGACAAGCAGTTTGGCGTCTTTGACTTCGCAAAGGCCGGAAAGCACCAGCTGATGGCCAGCACGAGCGAGCGCGTACGCTTCCCGCATTCCCGTTGGAACGAAGTACGGGCGGAAGCGCTCACCGCGAGCGGCTACCAGCTGCTGACGCAATCGGCCGAGGGTGGCGTGGACTCTTTCGTGAAGATGAAGAAGCGGAGCCTCTTCGTACATTTTCAGGGTCATCCTGAAAGGAATACCGCAGGGACATCAAGAGATTTCTCCGTGCGGAACGTGAGACGTATCCCTCGATGCCGAAGGGCTACTTCGATGCTGCAGCCACGAAGCTTCTCAACGATTTTCGAGACGGCGCTTTGTCCGATCGGGGGGAAGAACGGATGGACGCCTTTCCGGAAGCTGCGGTGGTCGGTGGGTTACAGAATAGCTGGCGGTGCTCCGCCGAAGCGATTTATAAGAACTGGCTGCAGTATATAGCATCGAAAAGATCGGATGCGACCGTATTTTCAGCTATGGCGGCGGCCGATCCACAAGCCTCGCGAAAACGTTCCGCGCAGCTGTAAAGCACTGCTCCACTACAATCTTTTTATGGCGGACATTACTCGCGACAGCGTCGCTGAACTTCTGGCAAACCTTCCTGATCGCATCAGCGACATCATCAAGCCCTGGGCAGATTCCGCGCCGGATCACCCTGCTCTTGTAGAAGCATCGGGAACATGGACCTACCGGCAACTTGCTCTTGTAGTCGCTGAGACCGAGGCCTGGCTTCTCGATTCAGGTGTGCGCCCCGGCGACCGGGTGATGGTCGTGTGCGAAAATTGCCGGGCGTTCGTGGCGATTCTGCTGGCGATTGCCGGTATCGATGCGTGGCCGGCGCTGGTCAGTGCGCGTCTCTCGGCGAAAGAAGTCGATGCGATTCGCGACCACTGCGGTGCACGGCGTGTGATCTACACCACGAGCGTTTCATTGCAGGCGCGGGAACACGCCAAGCGGCATGGAGCGGTCACTCAAGATGTTGCGACCTTAGGCTCCATCGCCATTGGTCCGCTGAACGAGAAAGTCGAACCGGAACCGATCGACGACGCGATTCAGCAACGCGTCGCTGCGTTGATCTATACGTCTGGCACGACGGGGCTTCCCAAGGGCGTGATGTTGACGCACCGGAACCTGCTGTTCGTAGCATCGGTCTCAGCCAGAATCCGCGCGCTAAATCCGGACGACCGCCTTTATGGTGTCTTGCCGATGTCGCATGCGGTTGGTCTTTCCATCGTCCTCTTAGGATCATTGGTGAGCGGGGCAACGTTGTACCTGGCATCACGTTTCGATCCTGTAGCAACTATTGCGACGCTCGAAAAAGAACGGCTGACGATTGTGTTGGGCGCTCCCGGAATGTTCTCGCTCCTGGCTGACTATGCCAAGTTGAAGGGACTGCAGTCGTTCAAGTTCCCCGCGCTTCGTATCATTTCATCGTCCGGTGCACCGCTTCAGCCCAACGTAAAGTCGCAGGTGGAGAGCTTGTTTGGCATGGTGCTCCACAACGGATACGGAGTGACGGAATGCTCCCCCAACATTGCTCAGGCCGTAGTGGGAGAGCGCCGAACCGACACCTCAGTAGGCAGGGTTCTCCCGGGAGTGGAAGTCCGGCTCGTCGGATCCGATCAAAAGCCGGTGGCCGACGGAGAAGTCGGCGAACTGTGGGTGCGCGGTCCCAATGTGATGAAGGGCTACTATCACGCGCCCGAGGAGACAGCCGAGGCCATCAATCCCGATAGGTGGTTTAACACCCGCGACCTGGCCCGTCTAGAGAACGGATATCTTTTCATCGTTGGCCGTAGCAAGGAATTGATCATCCGCTTCGGAGAGAATGTTTACCCGGCGGAAGTTGAAACGGTGCTGAACGCGCATCCTGCGGTGGTTCGTTCGGCGGTCATTGGACGGCCAGTCGGCGGAGCGGAAGGCGGTGAGGAAGTTGTTGCCTTCGTGCAACTCTCGCCGGCGTCCGCAACGTCAGAGGCCGACTTAGCGCAATACGCCGCGCAACATCTCGCTCCCTACAAACGGCCGTCGCAAATTCTCCTTGTGCCGTCGATGCCGCTGACCCCGACCGGAAAAGTCATCAAGGGCGAACTCGCAAAGATGGCGCAATTCGCTTCTACCCGCTAACGACGTCGAGCAGCCGGGCTCTACAGCGGCACTTCAATCAGCGTCGGTCCTTCTGCCTCGAACCCCGCCTGTAACGCCTTCCCAAACGCATCCAGCGTAGTCACCCGGCTGCCGGGAACTCCCATTCCTTTCGCCAGGTGCACCCAGTCGAGATCAGGACGCCCGATCTCGAACATACCGGCTGCCCGCGGTCCCGGGTTGCCCACGCCCAGGTAAGAAAACTCCCGCTTCAGCACGGCGTAGTCACGGTTCGCGAAGACTACGGTCGTGACGTTGAGACCTTCCCGCGCCATCGTCCACAATGCTTGTGGTGTGTACATGCCGCTGCCATCGGCCGTGAGGCAGAGGACGCGGCGATCGGGGCAAGCCACGGCTGCACCTACCGCCAGCGGCATTGCGATTCCAATGGACCCGCCGGTGTTGCCCAACCAGTCGTGCAATAGTGTTTTCCGGGAGGAGTGCACCAATTGCGACAGCCAGTCCGGGCAACGTGATTTCTCCACTTGGCAGTGCCGACCGGTCGGGTTTCTCCGCGGAAAAATCTGTCCCTTGCACCCGCAACGCCTCAGCCAGCGCCTCGAGTGTACCGATATAGTCTTCACCGGGACTCGCCAGCATGTGAATCTCACAGCCCGGCGAAGTGAATTCACTTTCTTTTCCCGGGTAGGCGAAGTACGCGA
>JBEKVS010000531.1:0-5120 GCA_049513795.1 Occallatibacter sp.
CTTACCGGCGCAGGCCTGGGAGTCGATGTGGTCACCGCTTCAACGGTCGCAACCACAACCCTCGATATGGGCACCGCTCCGCTCACGCTGACGGCGTTAAAGAATGCCATCAACGCGGATACTGGCCTGGGAACTCTCACGGCGGCGACCGCGACCGACATTCTGAGCGGAACGATGGAAGTAACCAACACCAGCGGCGTCAGCTCTTCCTATACATTCACCGGTCAAACGCTCGAAGAGATTGCCGATTCGTTCAACCAGCCTCCGAATGGGCAGAACAACACCAGCGGCATCAGCGCTACGCTCAACGCGACGGTGGTGAACGGCCATGCAATTGGCACCGTGCTGACCTTTACCGGAACCGGCAGCAATGCTGTGAGTGGCGTGGGTATCGCGGACTTCACGCCGGCGTCGACGACCAACCAGGTGGTGAGTACTGGCACCATCCTGAATACGCTGACAGTGGCCAGCAGCGGTGATTACGTAGGCGGGGACTTCAACATCACCAGCGGCTTGACCGGCGTATTGAGCAGCGCCATTGCCATTGCGGGCAATCAAACGCTGCTGCAGATTGCCAATGACTTCAACGGAGTTGCGGGAGCCCCGCAGTTGGCGCTCGATGCTTACGGGATAACGGCCACGCTCAGCAACAACAATACGGAGCTCACGTTTTCCCAGACGCAGGGCGACACGTATACAGCCAACATCACCGACAACGTGGGTACGCCGCTCTCCGATACCACGCCCGCCTCGACTTCGACGACCGGCATCTTCAGCGCGGCGGCCACGCTGGCCAATACACTCACGGTCGCCGCTTCCGCCGACACGCTGACGGGAACGCTCGCCGTGCAGGAAGGCATCGACACCAACCACACGGCGTCAAACTACAATCTGAACGGCGAAACTCTGGCCCAGGTGGCCGCCGCGTTCAACACCGGCTCAGAGAAGAATCTGGGCATCACGGCGATCTTGAATGGCGCGGGTACGACGCTGACATTTCTGCAAACGGCGGGAGATGCGGGGACGGCCAATGTGACCGATGCCACGAAGATTGTGGATCAGACAGGCAGCGTGGGCAACGCAGTTACACTCGCCACCGGCACCATGCTGAACACACTCTCAGTGAACCAAAGCTCGGACCTGTTGGGCGGAACTCTGAACGTGACTTCGGGGATCAACGGCGCTGTCTCCGCCATTACACTGGGAACGCTGGGCACCACCGATACGCTGGCCCACTTGATGGCCACCATCAACAGCGGCGGCTACGGCATCACGGCGAGCCTCAACGCAGCGCAGACGCAGATCACGTTTGCGCAGAACAACGGCGACGGCTTCACGGCGGGAGTGAGCGGAACCGGCATTACGGATTCAGAGCCGACAACGGTTGCAGCGGGCGCGGGCCTGGGAACGCTCGCCACGAACACCGCTTTCGACACGCTGAGCGGCACGCTCGCCGGCGTGGAAGGGAACGGGACCACACCTTTTACCATTACGCTGGGCATGCCGGGCGCGACCGACACGCTGGTGAATCTGGCTCACACCATCAACGTGGTCGACGCATCCTATGGCATCACCGCGACGCTGAACCAGGCCGGCACGGCTGTTTCGTTTACCGCGACTGCTGGCGATACCGGCGCTCCGGCTGTAGGCAATGAAGGCATCATTACCGACACGACTCCCGCCGCGGTCACACCGATCGGTCTGACAGAAGTGCCCACCAGCGGCGTTGAGCGGCAGCCTGACTATCGGACAAAACACGATCAGCATTGGATCTTCCGACAACACAGCGGCCACGTTGGCCGCGGCGATCAACGAGGGGCAATACGGCGTGACGGCGAGTTACAACTCAGCCAACGACACCATGACTTTTCTCTCGCCGAACGCGGCGCTGGCGGTCGACACCAGCAACCTTGAGGAGGCGTTGCTGAACAGCTCAACCGTCACGCCGGTCGGGCCACTAACTGGGACGCCGTCAACCGCGTCAGGCTACTACAGCATTGGAATCTCCGGCACCATTACCGATACGAGTACGGCGGTCGCCGGCAACAACAACGCAACGACCTATGGCGGGACGGCCGACGTGGGCATTGTCTCCGACTCGAACGGCGCCGGCGGAACCGCGACCATGGGCTACTCCGACGCGGCCGGCGAGTCGCTCAGCGGCACCGACCTGCTCACTCAAGCGGATGCCATGGGTGTATTGAGCGAGTTGAATATGGCCATCACCGACGTTGCGGCGCAGGATGGCTACATCGGCGCGCAGATCAACACGCTGAATTCGGTAAGCCAGGTGATGAACACGCAGCAGGAGAATGTGGTGTCCGCGCAGAACGCCATTCAGGCCACGGATTATGCTTCGGCAACTTCGAACATGTCGAAGTACGAGATTCTCTCGCAGACCGGCATCGCGGCTCTGGCCCAGGCCAACACCGTGCAGCAGGAAGTTACCAAGCTGCTGCAATAGGTGGTAACTGATTTGAACAGGTTCTAGAGTCAATGCAACACTGCAACAAACTCAAGACAACCCAGGGACGGGCGGCGGCAAAGGTAGAACCTTTGCCGCCCATTTTTTTGCGCGAGTGCAAATGCTCAACGGAGTCACGAGTTATGCGGTCAGTAGTCTTGCGCCGTCGCGAGTCACCAGCACGGTGTGCTCGTAGTGCGCGGCGCGCGATCGGTCCCGAGTGCGCACTGTCCAACCATCGTTCAGAGTGGTTGTTCTTGGAGTTCCGATCGCAATCAGGGGCTCGATGGTGAAGATCAATCCTTCTGAGAGCACGTCGGAGCAGCTCTTATCAAAATTGTTTGGGATGCGCGGCGCCTCGTGGATGGTTCTGCCGATCCCGTGGCCGCTCAGACCATTGACGACGCAGTATCCGGCGGCACGCACGCTTCTTTGGATTTGTTTGCCGATGTCAAAGGCGCGAGCGCCGGGGCGAACCGCGGAAAGGCCGGCCCAAAAAGCTCGCGAGGCGCATTCCATGAGCTGCTTGCCCTGGTTGCTGATTGAGCCTACAGCGATCGTCTCGCAGGCGTCCCCCATATAGCCGCCAATTTCAATCGTCACATCGAGCTTCACCAGGTCGCCATTGGCCAGCTTGCGTTTGCCCGGGACTCCGTGCACGATTTCGTCGTTGACGCTGATGCAGCTATGACCTGGAAATCCATACACCAGCTTGGGAGCCGATCTTGCGCCGAGGGCTCTCATTGCCCCTGCGCCAACGTCATCGAGCTCCTGCGTGCTGACGCCGGGCTGGACAGCGGCCTTCATGGCTTCAAGCACCGCGCGCGTGGCTTTTCCAGCCAGCTCCATTCCTGCAAGGTCTTCCGGTGTCTCAATTGACATGGGTTCCCCGGGGGTGAGGCAGGGTCAACACGATCATAAGTCAGGCGGCCAGATTGCCGATAAATCCACCTCCGCAACGCGCTCGAAGGTGCGCTTGCAACTCTGCGCCATTTTGGTGTCCCCCAGAATCGAGCAAGTAACCCAGCTTGACATAACTGCGTGCCGAATAGCTTGCCCACGATGGCAAGCTATTCGGCAGTTACTCGGCAACTCGTACGTCTGACTCAGTGCGATGGTTTAGTCTATCTGAGGTACAACAGGAAATCCCACCGATCCGAGAGACCGGCGCCCTTCCAGGTTGCTCCAAGCGCGGCGTCGTAGTAAGCCCCGGTGTGCTTATCCCAATAAAAGTAAGCCGCCGCAGCTTTATACTCGTAGCCGGCGCATCGGCCACTCGTGACTTCTACCAATATGTTCTTTTGGGATGGATACCCGAAATCTAAGGCGTTGTACCACTTCGAGCTCGGATAAATCGGAGAGCTGTTGTACCAGCTTCCCGCAGAGACCCATTTGCAGTTGGCGGCATCATAGGCATACTCAAAAACCAGGGCTTTTGTGGCGTAAGGATGCACAGTCCAGTAGCCGTAGTAAAAATCCGAGTGAACCTGCGCCTGGCCCTCGGGCATCACTCTGCCAATCTGCAGGGTGTGATGCAATGCCGCGGCTTCCTCGACCGTTTCGGTTGGCGCTATTTTGCCGCCGTTACCCGGAGATGCAGTATTGGCATCCCGGCTAGCGGGGTAGACCGGAGTGCTGGCGGCGAGCATTGCCGCGCAAAGCGCCAAGGCGCCGAGGAGACTGGTTTGGGATTTGCGTGTTCTCGCGATCATAGATCGCGTCGAAGGAAGGATACCCCGATTGAGATAGGATCTCATTGAATTCATTGTTACTCCTCCATTTCAGTCACATTATTGTGCTCACCCTCCAGCGGTTCCACAATTCACGCGTCCCATACGTTTATGTCGCGGCGGGGCTCATTTCGCAGGAAGAGAGCCTCAAGCGAGAAGTCACGCAGAGATAAGTGAACGGGGGAACTGCTATGAACGACGCGAGTCTAGCGCAAGAAAATGGTAAGTAGCAACAGCTTTTTAGTAACCAAAAAGTTTCTAAACGTGCTGCACGGCCTGCGCCAGATGGCTGAGGCTGGACTTGGCGTCGCCATAGAGCATCGTGGTGCAGGGCTTGAAGAAGAGCGGATTCTCGAGGCCGGAGAAGCCGCGTCCCTGCCCGCGCTTGAGCACGATGACGCTGCGGGCGCGATCGACTTCAAGGATGGGCATACCGGCGATGATCGACTTAGGATTGTCGCGGGCGTCGGGGTTCACCACGTCATTGGCGCCGATAACTACGGCCACGTCGGTTGACGGAAATTCGGGATTGATCTGCTCCATTTCATAGAGCGACGAGTAAGAGACATTCGCTTCGGCGAGGAGCACATTCATATGCCCGGGCATACCGGGTGGATAGCATACTTGACAGTAACTCCTCGACTCTCGAGTAACTCGGCTAACTCGCGAACCGCGTGTTGCGCCTGCGCCGTGGCTAACCCGTAGCCAGGAACAAAGACGACACGGTTGGCGAAGGCGAGCTGCATGGCCGCATCGTCGAGAGAGATTTCGCGCATCACGCCGCCCGCGTTCGACGCGGCGGCTTCTGCTATCGCGGCGCCGAATCCGCCGAAAAGCACATTGGTGATCGACCGGTTCATGGCCTTGCACATCAGGACCGAGAGAATGAAGCCGGAGAAACCGTCAAGCGTGCCGGCGATGATGAG
>JBEKVS010000532.1:0-3227 GCA_049513795.1 Occallatibacter sp.
GTTGAAATCAGCGCATTGCGCTCTGCGGCTGAGAGCGGATCAAAGAACTCATCGTCGTTCTGGTCGGCCAGCTCTGCCAGTTGCGGAATCAGTCGCCGTCCGGCTGCCGTCAGCGCAATCGACTGGAAGCGGCGGTCATCGCTGCGATCCCGGCGGGTGACGAGCCGCTTACTTACGAGTCGATCCAAAAGTTTTGACACGCCGCCGCGCGTCATCCCAATCCGCTCCGCCAGAAGTCCTGGCGAAGTCTCCTGGTCGTCGAACATCTCACGCATCACCACCCACTCGGCCACGGTCACTCCGCTGGTTGACAGCTTGCGTGCAAATGCGTGCGAGACGTGATTGGATACGAAGCGGAGCCAGAATCCAACGTGCTTTTTCAGGTCGCTGACGGTCAAATCGGCTGCTTTAATGTCTTTCATAGAAATTAGATTACATGGAAATAGTTTCCATATCAACTAAATTATTGCGAATGATCGGACTCGTCGCCGGCTCATCAACTCTGCGCCGGGTCTACGCGAGGAGTGGGCATAGGCCACTGAAGCCCGGCGCCTCCTTAGACCTTCTCTGATCCGCGCGATTCAGCTTCATAATTGCGAATTCATCGAGGCGCCAATCTAGCGCGCTTGGAACCAGATTCAAGGGTTCCCGGCAAATTTCGGCAATCCGGGAGCAACACTCAACTGGCAAGATCCAATGCACTGATCGAGCCCTTGCAAGCATCTAGGTTCGGCCTAGGTCAACTCCAATCCGGAAATTTCCCCACCAGCGGATTGTGACTCTGCCCATCCCAGCCCCTATCCATTACTCTGTTGAAAGCGTCACACGCGACCTCCGGCTGCCCGCGGGCCGAAGAACGCCCAGGCGGGCCCAAGCCCGACGAGGGCAAGATCTATGAACACTTAGGAGACGATCAGCCATAGCCGCTGCCGCCACACTCTCGTTCCACGACACATGGCGCCCCCGCGCGAATCCCTGGGTCATTGCCATCACAGTCACACTGGCTACGTTCATGGAGGCCCTCGACACTTCCATCGCCAACGTGGCAATGCCGCATATCGGCGGTTCACTCTCGGCTAGCCGCGACGAGGCCACCTGGGTGCTCACAAGCTACCTGGTCGCCAACGCCGTCGTCCTGCCGATCAGCGGATGGATCGCCAACCGCATCGGACGCAAGCGCTTTTATATGACTTGCGTCGCGCTGTTCACAACCGCTTCCTTGCTCTGCGGCCTGGCGCCTACGCTCGGTGTGCTGGTTGTCTGCCGCGTTCTGCAAGGCGCCGCAGGCGGCGGTCTCCAGCCGAGCGAGCAGTCCATTCTGGCCGACACGTTTTCTCCGCAAAAACGCAGCATGGCCTTCGCTGTTTATGGCATGGCAGTGGTGCTGGCTCCCGTACTCGGCCCCACGGTTGGCGGGTGGATTGTCGACAACTACAGTTGGCGCTGGATCTTCTTTATCAACATTCCCGTCGGCATTCTGTCGCTCTACATGACTAACCGCGTCGTTGAGGACCCACCCTACCTGGCTGAAATCCGCAATCGCCGCCAGAGCATCGACTACTGGGGCTTGGGTCTGCTGGTCGTCACCATCGCCGCCCTTCAGACCATGCTCGACAAGGGCCAGGAAGACGATTGGTTCAGCTCCCGCTTCATCGTCACCTGCGCTGTGGTCTCCGCCATCGGCCTGACGGTCTTCATCTGGCGCCAACTCCACGTTGTGCATCCTATCCTGGACCTGCGCCTCTTCGCCCAGCGCAACGTGGGCACCACCATGTTCGTCCTCTTCATGGTCGGCGTCTCGCTCTACTCGTCCACCGTCCTGATCCCGCAGTTTCTTCAGGAGATCATGGGCTATTCAGCCGAGCAGGCTGGCATGGCCGTCTCCTCCGGCGGCATTGCGCTTATGTTTCTATTTCCTGTGGCCGGCTTCATCGCGCCCAAATTCGATCCCCGCTGGCTGGTCGCCATGGGATTCACCGTTACCACCTTCGGCCTCTATCGCATGACCGGATTGAGTCTCAACGTCCCGTTTAGCATGGCGGTGAGTTGGCGCGTCGTCATTGCGCTCGGTCTGCCGTTCCTCTTCATCCCCATAAACACGCTTTGCTACGCGGGAATTCCCCAGGAGAAGTACAACGAGGTCAGCGGAATGTCCGCATTGATGCGCAATCTCGGCGGCTCCGTTGGCATCAGCGTGGTAACCACTCTGCTGGCGCGCCTGACACAGAAGCATCTGGCCATGCTGAACGCCCACACCGTCGCTGGCAGCGGTCCGTTCGATGCGCTGCGTTCCGGCTTGGCCCACGCATGGATGCAGCACGGCGGCGCGATGCCCGACGCTGTCGGCCACGCCGGAGCGCAGATCTATGGCATGGCCCAAATCCAGGCGCGTCTTCTCTCCTATGTCGACGTCACCTGGATCATGGTCGGAGCCACCGCGATCCTCATCCCGTTGCCGTTTCTGATGCGAAGACCGAAAAAGCTAGGTCCCGTCCCCGCTGGACACTGAGAGAAGATCAGCTACACCACTTGGATCGCCTGCTCCAGATCCGCAATCAGGTCTTCCTTGTCCTCAATTCCCACCGAAAGCCTGACCAGACCCTGCGTGATTCCGAGACGCTCACGCTCCTCATCGTTCAGCGCCGCATGCGTCGTCGTCGCCGAGTGCGAAGCCAGCGACTCTACCCCGCCTAGCGATTCTGCGTTCAAAAACAGCTTCACCGCTCCCAGGAACCGGCCCGCTGCCTCTGTAGTTCCGAGGTCAAAGCTCATCATCGAGCCGAAGCCCTTCTGTTGCTTCACCGCCAGCCCATGCTGCGGATGGCTCTTCAAGCCCGGATACGCCAACCGAGACAGCTTGGGCTGCGTCGCCAGAAACTCGGCCACTGCACGCCCATTTTCCTCATGCGCTTTCATCCTCAGCGGAAGCGTCTTGATCCCGCGCAGCACCAGAAAGCACTCGAACGGCGAGAGAATCCCGCCGGCGGCCTTCTGTACCAGCAGAAAGCGCTCCTTGTGCTCCGGCTTCGAGCCGATCAGTGCCCCGCCCAACCCGTCCGAGTGGCCATTTAAGAACTTGGTCGTCGAGTGCATTACGATGTCCGCGCCAAGTGCAAGCGGGCTCTGCAGCACGGGAGACATGAACGTGTTGTCCACGCTAACCTCAACGCCTTTGGCATGCGCAATCACGCTCACGGCAGCAATGTCGGTCAGCGACATGATGGGAT
>JBEKVS010000533.1:0-3220 GCA_049513795.1 Occallatibacter sp.
TCCTGAATGCCAAAGACGGAGAAGCTGGTCGGAACCGCGGGGTCGGTGAACGACTTCACGAGCTTGAAGGAGCTATCGTAGATGTCCACCTTGTCGTTGGCGAAGTCAGCGGCGAAAAGCCGGTTCCCCGTAGGCTTGCTGCTGATGGCCAGGCCTGTATAAGAGGCGCTTTTAGTGGTGACCACAACCTGGGCCGAATTCTCGGTGATAGACGGCGCCCAGGCGCTGATCGTTCCGTCGAGAGTATCGAAGAGAAACGGCGCACTCGCTCCCTTCACCGCGAAATCCTTCGACGCGTTGAAGACCGTGCCCGTGGGCGAACCGGGGCCGTCTTCACCTGCTGTCGGAATCAGCACGTCGAGAGGCACCTTGGTTCCGTTGCTGTCGTAGAGCGTCGACCAGCCGGAGAAATTGTCGCTGATCCAGAAGGGTCCATCCGGTGGTTGAGATATTCCCCAGCCATTCACCAATAAAGGATCGGTAACTTTGGCCCATCCCTCCTGATTCGAAACCAGATTGGTGACGCGATATTGCGCGTGGGCCGCGCCGGCGGTGAAAAACGTTGAAACCGCAAGGAACGCGGCGGGAGTGGTTTTGCGAATCGCTGAAATGATTCTGAGTGCTTTCATGTGCGAGTCTCCTTCGAGGAGGCCGGACTCCGCGTTCTATCTGGTCCGGCCTGCCGGGATTCAGACTCACACCCCGCCCTGGCAGCGGGTGTCAATTCATTGTCAGCTTGTTGTAATTTTCCTTGCGAGAGACCTTACGAAAGAGGTTGCTCAAAGCAGTTCCCCATAGCGCCGCTTGACCGGTATGCTGCGGATGGGCTCTGTTTCGGCTTTCTTTATCAGGAACCAAACCTTCCACCCGTAGCCTTGCGTCAATGTATGAAACCATCTTTGTTGCACCGAGGAGAAATCCGACTTGAATCGATCTTCCTTCCCTCTGCCTGCCGTGGCAATTGCAATTCTGGCCGCCGGTTTCGCCGTCCCCATTGCTGCTCAAGACGCTGCGGGTTCACCGGGACCCCCGCCCGGCGGACCACCCCCGCACCACGATATGCCCGCCCCCACCAACTTGAAGGTCTTGCCCAAGAACATGACCGGCGAGCAGGTGCACACCCTCATGCACGAGTGGGCGGGTAACCTCGGCGTTCGCTGCAATACCTGCCATGCCGCCGACCCCACCAAGAAAGGCCCCGACGGCAAGCCCCTGCTCAACTACGCCGACGACTCCCGCGAGGAGAAGCGCACCGCCCGCATCATGTACCAGATGCTGGAAGACATCAACGTGAAGTACGTCTCGAAGGTGCCCAACTCCGACATGCCGGTCACGTGTGGAACCTGCCATCGCGGCAAACTGGACCCCGATCCCTACGTGATTCCAAAGCCGGCCCTGCATGCCCATTAGAGCGTTTCTTCTAAGGGTGTGCCGTGTGGGTGCCCCACCTGGGCGCCCTCTGGGCACCGCGTCTTTGTTCTTGCGGCTAGGGTGGGATCGCCATACAGCAAAAGGAGGGGCGCTTTAATGCGCTCTAGCTGGAGAAGCCTATAGCGGTGGGAAGCGAGCCCCCGGCCTGCAATCAAGGCTTCCAGACGAACGTCGCCACCGCTCCGGCGGGCAGCGTGGTGGCGGCAAGCTTTCCTTTGAAGCCGATGCGCAAGTCCTGCCTCGTGTCTCCGGCGTTCAGCGCATAAAGCACGATGGTGCCGTTCGGATTGCGGAATGCCACATCTTTGAGCTTCGTCCCGGCAGGCTCGTCGGAAGCAATCCGAACCGCGCCGGGCAGAACAAACTTGCTCGCCTGGCCCAGCACGTAGTAGTCGAGCTCCGGCTTGATGGTCACGTTCTCGGGATTGCTCAGGTCGATCGTTACCAACCCACGGCAGGTGTCGCAGCCGCCCACCACCGGCCCGTGGTTCTGGTCCGTGGCCAGCGCCCACAGCACATAGCCACGCGCCCAATTGCGTGTCACGGCAATCAGCTCCGCAGCTTCGTCCGCAAAGATGTTGCCCTTCTGCCACGTTCCGCCGCTCGATTCCGTCACCCATTGATCTTTCTCGGGAAACTCTTCATGGTTCTTGGTCATCACCGAAGGCTCGCCGCCGTAGTGGTGCCACGCCGTCCCCGCCGCCAAAGCGCCCGCCTTGGGGTCTTTGAGCACCGTCTCGGGATAATCCGGCCGATCCCAGTTGTGGTCGTAGGCCATCACCTTCGGATGCAGGCCCGCAGCCGCCAGAGCCGGTCCCAGCGCCTCGCCAAAGAAAGCCGCCTGCTCCGTTGCCAGCACCTGCATCCCGCTATAGGTAGGCGGAGTGAACAGTGGCTCATTCTGCATGCTGAGCGCCCAGACCGGCACACCCGCCGCCTGGTAGCCCTCGATCGTCTTAACCAAATAACCGGCAAATGCGTTGTAAAACTCCGGCTTCAGGCTCGAAGGCTGGCCCTTGTCGTTCGCCCCCGGCACGCTAGATCCGGTCCCGGCGCTCGGCATCGCCCCCAGCATCGATCCGGATGTCTTCATCCATCCTGGCGGGCTCCACGGCGTCAGCATCACATGCATGGCCGGATTCAGCCCGATCGCCTTCTTGAGCAACGGCAGAATGTACTCCTGGTCATGCTTGATCGAGAAGTGGTCGAGGTTGGGATCGGCAACCCCGGCAGGCGTGGTGCACGCCTTGGCCGTCTGCTCGCAAAGGTCATCGAAGGAATAGAAGGTGACCGCCAGATCCGACGACCCGACGGGCTGGCGCAGAATGCTCAAGGCAATACCGTCTCTGCGGCTGAACAGAGACTTGAACGCCGCGTCGGTCCTGGCTGCAGGCGTTTTCTTGGCGAACAGCCACGCCGCCGAGTCGGTAAGCGACGCACCGAAGCCATCGATCTCCTGAAAGCGCTGTGCGTCATCGACCGTGATGATCGGCTCGCGTGCAGCTTTGTCGGAATTGGCGGAGAAATGAAGCGCAGCCCGCTCAGAGAGAGCCTCGAGCAGATCGGGAGTTGTCTGGTAAACGGAGATCGCCTGCGCACCGGCGTCAGCGGCGACGAAACTGAGTACCAGGCAAGTTGCTATCGAACAAGCTACAAAAACGGCAGACCGCAGCATGAAATCCTCCTTCAAATGGAAGGAGAATCGTAGTCGATTTGCCGTGCTTGCGAAAGGTCATCGCCGCGTTCGCGCCTGTTGTCTAGTGTTTCGGGACCACGATCAGGCCCAAGC
>JBEKVS010000534.1:0-3220 GCA_049513795.1 Occallatibacter sp.
CCGGTCGCCACGACAGCCTCAAGAAGCTGCTGCTGCGCGCCCGTAAAGCCAAGAGTCGCGCGGCTGGCCGCTTCGCCTTCCATCCAGTTGGTTGGCTCGCCGAGGGCTACGATGGCAACGTCGGCCTTCTTCGCCGTCTCCACGGCTTCAGCAATTGTTTTGGCGTCGTCGGGGACGGGCGCGTTGTCGTCCGCGGTCATGGGCCGATCAAAATCTACATGCTTGAGAAGATTGGCGTCCTTGCCGGTAAGCAAATCGCAGCCTTGAGCGTAGAGCAGGCGGTCTCCCAGGCGCTCCTGCAATGCGGTGCGCAGCGTAACTGCGTACTTGGGGTCGCCCGTCACGGCCCAGGCACCCAGCATCTCGCGCTGGTTGTCGGCCATGGGGCCAATCAGCGCGACCTTTCTGGCTTTTGCCGTCAACGGCAAAAGGGTGCCAAGGCCCTCGACGGCGTCGTTCTTCAGCAGCACAAATGTTTCGTCGGCCACCTTGCGGGCGGCAGCGCGGCGCTCAGGCGTGGCGTCGTACGCCGGGCTCTCGGGCGTGTAGGGATGCTCGAACAACCCCAGCGCGAATTTGACGCGCAGAATGCGGCGCACCGCTTCGTCAACCACACTCTCGGGAATTTTTCCGGAGCGCACTTGCGGAGCGATGACGTCGCCGTAGAGGTTACCTTCCATGTCCATGTCGACGCCGGCTTCGAGGGCCTTGCGGGCTACCGTCGGGCCGTCGCCGATGGAGTGATTCTTGAGCTCGGCAACCGCGCCCCAGTCGGAGACGACGAAGCCGTCGAAGCCCCACTCCTTGCGCAGGATCTGCGTGAGGATGAAGGGATTGGCTGTGGCGGGGATGCCGTTAATCGAGTTGAAGGAGCTCATCATCGTGGCCGCTCCGGCTTCGACGGCTGCATGGTACGGCTCAAGGTAAACCTGGCGCAGGGTCAGTTCGCCCATGTCGACGGCGTTGTAGTCGCGGCCGGCAATGGCGGCTCCGTAGGCGGCGAAATGCTTGACGCTCACTGCTGCCGAGTTCGGCTTGGCGAGGTCGTCCTGCTGATAGCCCTTGACCCAGGCGCGCGCCAGGGCCGAGCCGAGATAAGGATCCTCGCCGCTGGACTCGATGATGCGGCCCCAGCGCGGGTCGCGGGCGATGTCCACCATGGGCGAGAAGACCCAGGCGACGCCGTCCGCGCGGGCTTCCGTTGCGCCATAACGAGCCACCGTTTCCGCGGCCTGCGGGTCCCAACTGGCGGCGACTGCCAGCGGAATGGGGAAGGTGGTGCGATGGCCGTGGATTACGTCCTGCCCGAAGAGAATCGGAATGCGCAGGCGGGACTTCTCCATGGCGATGTGCTGGTAGTGATTGGTAGCTTCAGCGCCCACGACGTTGAGAAACGAGCCGACCTGGCCCTTGCTAACCAGCTGGTCGTACTTGAGATTGGAGGCGTTGGGGCCGGTGGCGTAACCGGCGGAATACTGCACGAGCTGGCCGATCTTTTCCTCCAGCGTCATCTTTTTGAGCAGAGCTTCGACGCGCTGGTTGAGTTCTTTTGAGGCCAGTTGAGGGTTCGGAGCCATGTTGGTTTGGGCTGCGAGTGAGAGGCAGCAAAAGCTGAAAATAACAGATAGATGCAGGATTGACCGGCGTGCTCGAATGGCGGCGAGTTTCATGGGCTTGGTCATGATAAACGGTTGCGGTAACCGCTGTCCGGGCTCGTGCACCGGGGTAAACAAGTCCTTTGTTTTGGCAGGTCAGATTGACCAAAATGAACGGAACATATTTTGTTTCATCGGCATGGAGTGAAATGGGGGGAGGGGGTGGGGGTAAGGTCATCGAAGGGGCGGATTCGGCGGCGCTCATGCATGGACTCTAACTCACGGATTTGACTTGAATTGGGCATCGGCTGTCTTCGCCTTTCCGGTTCAATTTCATTGTGCACCACGATGAGGTAATCATCTGCAAAGCGCCTCGTGAGAGTGGGCTTCATGCCCTGCCGATCTTGTTGATCTCTTCCTGGATCGCAAACTGTTGGAGTGTGGCGAGCGGAAGAGAAAGGAAGAGTCCGATGCGGCGGTCGAGGATGATGAACGCACCGCGAAATGCGCGGGCGATTTCTTCCGGATTCCCCTTCACGGCCGCGGGGTCGGGAATGCCCCAATGGGCTGTCATGGGCTGGCCGGGCCAATAGGGACAGGCTTCCTTTGCAGCGTTGTCGCAGACAGTGAAGACAAAGTCCATGTGCGGCGCGCCGGGCGCCGCGAACTCATCCCAGGATTTGCTACGCAAGCCGTCGATGGAAATTCCCGCGCAGTGAAGCTGGGCAAGCGCTTCAGGACGCGGTGCGCCGGAGGGGCGGCTGCCGGCGCTATAGGCGGTGAAGTTGCCTTTGCTCTTATGGTTCATCAGGGCTTCTGCCATGATGGAGCGCGCTGAGTTGCCGGTGCAAAGAAAGAGGACATTGTAATGTGTCGACATTTGCGCCAGCCCTTCAAAGTTGCTGCGGCCGGTGAGCAGCAGCCTGGTGCGCAACAGGAGGGTTGAGGCTTGGCGGCACGGATGAAGGCGCTCAGAAACCTGCCCTCCACCTGGGCGGCGACGGCATCGACATCGATGCCGGACTTGCTCAGGAATTGGCGGGCGTCTTCAATGTCGTAGATGCGAGTGGGCTCAAAGGAAACAGCCGTAAAGCCTGCCGCGATCAGCTTGGATTGATAGTCCTGCTGATCCAGGGCGCCCGCGATGCAGCCGACCCAGAGCATCATGCTTTCGCGAACTGCGACCGGTACGGCCCCGCGCACCACAACATCCGACACGGCGAAGCGGCCACCGGGCTTGAGGACACGAAACGCTTCGCGTAGAACCCGGTCCTTGTCCGCCGAGAGATTGATGACGCAGTTCGAGATGACGACATCGACAGAGTTGTCGGGAAGGGGAATATTCTCGATTTCGCCCTTCAGGAACTCGACGTTTTCGACACCCGCCTGGCGCTGGTTCTCGCGGGCCAGAGACAGCATGTCGTCGGTCATGTCAAGTCCGTAGGCCTTGCCATTTGGGCCGACGCGCCGCGCCGAGAGAAGCACGTCGATGCCCCCTCCGGAGCCGAGATCGAGTACGACCTCGCCGGGTTTGAGGTCGATGAGCGCGGTGGGGTTGCCGCAGCCCAGAGAGGCGAGAACCGCCTTCTCCGGAATCAGGCCCTTCTCATCGCTGCTGTAGTCAT
>JBEKVS010000535.1:0-3205 GCA_049513795.1 Occallatibacter sp.
TGTCCTCCGTTGTCCATTCTGACGCAGACCAAGCGAAACGGCGCATCAAAACCGGTTATGCGCACGCTGGTCGGCGTATCCGGGACAATCCTGCTGTTCTTGACCGCAGCAAGATGGGCATTTACGTCGCCTGTTCCCACCCACAAAGCCACCGAGCCATCGGCGGCGGTTTGAAGAAAGAACACAGAATCGTTCAGCCCGGCATTGGCTCCCCGCTTGTGCGGCACCTCCCTCATCGCGAGTTCGGCAACCTCTCCGACAACTCGTCTGTTGAGCCACCCTTTAGGCGTTCGGGTCGCTACATCGTTCAGAGTTACGGCCTCCCCCGCCAGCCAGGCATCGGTCCTCCGCTGGATATCCCCAGCGACGAACTGATGAAGGAATATGAATACGACCATGGTGCCGCAGGCGAACGCCAGCGTAGCCCACATGGAAACACGCCAGGCAGCGCTCCGCATGATCGGTTTAGCGGTCATTGAGAACATAGCCCACACCTCGCAGCGTTCGAATGAGGGGTCGACGCCCATCCGTGTCTACCTTCCCGCGAAGACGGTAGATGTGAACGTCGACGACATTGGTATCCGGCTGTATCCGCATACCCCAGACTTCATCAAGGATCATGGACCGGGTGACAACGCGGCCTGCATTTCGGCACAAATATTCCAAAAGTACGAATTCCTGCGGCGTCAAATTCAGGATCTCGCCGCTCCGGGAAGCCTCACGCCTAAGCAGATCCAATTCGAGATCGAGCACTCGCAGGCGAGCGGCCTCGGCGACGGCCGCGCTGTTTCGCTTCACCAGATTGCGCAACCGTGCAAGCAATTCGGCAAGCGCGAATGGCTTGGTCAGGTAATCGTCGCCACCCTGTTCGAGCCCTCGCACACGGTCATCCACCGAACGCCTGGCCGAAAGGATGAGCACCGGTGCGCGTAACCCAAGCTGTCGCAGCCGCAGGATCAGGCTGAGGCCGTCTTCGTCAGGCAGGCCGAGATCGACAACCAGTACGTCATGCGTGCTCTCGATGGTCATGCGCTCGGCGGTCCTGGCGTCCCCCGCTGCTTCTACCTGGTATCCGGCTTCAGTCAACGAACGCTGCAGGAAGCTTTGAATTTCGACTTCATCCTCCACCAGCAGAACCCGCATGTCTTGATGTTAATGCATTCGTGCAGGTTCCTCTCCGGAATCGACACCTGTGGCGTTTGACTCGCGGATTCGCCGCCCCACTCGGTGAGGCGGCGTTCCGGTTAATGACTGTCGCCGTCGTGATCGACGTCGCCAGCCGCTTGCGCCTGCGCCCCCGGACTCAGCCGAACCGAGTCCTTCGGGTTGGAAGACGTAGCCGGTTGTGGCTTCGATTGCGCCGTATTCTGCTGGGCAACGGCCTGTGATGCTTCGGATGTGGAAGAAACTGGATTGATCATATGTGTTCTTGACTCCTGCTTTGTGTATCGGCCCGTCTTGCGAGAAAGTTTGCGTTGATGAACAGATCGTCATCCAGCGGTTCTTCAGGGGTCATCTTCCCTTGATATAAACCTCTCGATATAAACGTAACGATGAGCCCTCATCGGGGTTCGAGTGTGGCCCAAATGAACGAATCGTCATTAACGAAGGAACGTCGCGTGCCGTCTCCTTATACATCTGAATCCTTGCATCCCGACCAACGTGAAATCGAAGACCGCCATTTCTGACCAGAAAGGCCGGTCGCTGATAATTCAATTTTCTCGGAGATCGCATCCTCAAGGAATTCTGGCTAGATCTCAAACGGAAAGTTTCAATCAAACACAAATAGAAACAGGCAATGGGTAATTTTAAATTCAATATCGGCATCGTCGGTGGTGGAATCGGCGGCGTAGCCGCGGCCGTCGCGCTTCACCGCGCAGGCATTGATGCGACGGTCTACGAAAGAGCGAACGAACTTCGCGAGGTGGGCGCGGGCATGATGCTTTGGCCCAACGCCACGCGAGTGCTGAAGGAACTGGGGTTGCTCGAACGAGTGGTGGCGTTGAGCGGCCCGAACCACCGTTTCCTCGTTCGGTCCAGTACAGGCTCCATCCTGATGAACATCGGACTGGGCCATTTCGAAGTACCTGCCCTGTGCACCCGCCGGTCAGATCTGCTGGACGCACTGATCTCCACGCTGCCGGCGGACCGTGTTCGTCTCGGCCACGATTTCGCACATTTGGAACGGCAACAATCAAGCGTAGGAATTCACTTCTCCAATGGTGTTTCCGTGGAGCATGACTTCTTAATCGGCGCCGATGGTATTCGCTCCCGGGTCCGTTCTCAATCACTGGGAGTTCACGAAACCATCTATCGCGGTTACACCGTTTGGCGGGGGTTGGCACGTCTGAGAGGCTCTGTTCCGGACGGTTCGAATAGCGAAACCTGGGGCCGGGGTAAACGCTTCGGTATTCTCCATACAGGCGCCGACCGGTTCACCTGGTATGCTGCAGCGAATACCGATCCTGATCACGTCGACTCGACCGAAGGGCGTCAACGCGAGCTTCTGCGGATGTTCGCAGGATGGCACGAGCCGGTTGAAAGCCTGATCGCCGGGACCGAAGAAGGCGCCATCCTGAAAAATGGGGCGTACGATCTTCCGCCCTTGAAACGTTGGGGACACGGGAGAGTGACGTTACTCGGGGACGCTGCTCATCCCTGCACGCCGAACCTCGGACTGGGCGGCTGCATGGCGCTGGAAGACGCGCTGGTTCTCGCAAAATCGTTTTGCAAAGAGGCCACTCCGGAGTTAGCTCTCCGCCGCTATGAATCGCTGCGCCGCCGCCGAACTCGCCATGTACAGCAGCGCTCCCTTCTCATGGGGCATATCGGGCAGTGGGAGAACCTGTTCATCGCGGCGGGGCGTCAGGTGGTGACAGGTATGCTTCCGGCCACAATCTTTGAACGAAATTTAGGAAAGATTTATTCTTATGCGCCTTAGCACTCTGGCTCTCTGCACTGCGATTGTGGCGGCAGCGCCGCTTGTGGCGCAAGAAAAGGCCATCGACACACAGCGCAGCAGCATTACGATTCACGTTGGCAAATCCGGGCTGTTTTCAGCTGCCGCCCATGACCATACCATCACCGCGCCAATATCCTCCGGCACCATCCTGGAGTCTGGCACTCCGCACATCGAATTCCGAGTTGAAACCGCGAAGATGACCGTCCAGCCTGACCCCAAAATCGATACGAAAGATCAGGCAAC
>JBEKVS010000536.1:0-3192 GCA_049513795.1 Occallatibacter sp.
AGAGTCGCGCGTGGAAGGGCTTGAGGCCGACGCCGACGACTATCTCATCAAGCCATTTGCAGCGCGGGAATTGCTGGCGCGTGTGGCTGCGCACGTCAAAATGTCCAATCTTCGCCGCGAAACTGCGGAACGCGAAGAGCGGATACGCGGCGAGGCGGAACTCGAACGTGAGAAATTGCGCGCCAGCGAAGAGCGGTTGGCGGAGACAAGCCGTCTCTATCGTGAACTGCAGCAGGCCGATGCAGATTTGCAACTACAAGTTGCGCTCCTGCAGCAACTCCCTGTATCCGCCTGGACGCTCAACCCGGATGGAACGCCGGATTTCGTGAATCGAGTTTGGCTTGAGTTCACTGGTCAGACGCTCGATTTCATTCGTTCGCATCCTGAGGCCTGGATGACTGCGGTCCATCCTGAAGATCGGGAGATGGCCGCCAAGAGCTTTTGGGAGGGCGTGCATTCGGGACAAGGGTTTGCATTTGAAACAAGGTCTCTCCGCACCGAGGACCAGACATATCGCTGGCACCTCCAGCAGGCTGTGGTCTTGCGCGACGTAGCGGGGAAAGTGGTCAAATTCGTCGGTACGACTACCGACATCGACGACCAGAAGCGCGCACAGGAGAAGCTGCGTGCGAGCGAAAGCGATCTCTTGAAAGCTCTCGACAGTATTCCTGGATGGGTGGCCACTTTTAGTCCGACCGGCCACGCCGACTTTTTCAGCCGACGAATCCTGGAGTACTTCGGCAAGACGCGCGAGGAAGTGATCGCTTGGGCAACCAATGATATTGTTCATCCGGATGACCTTCCGCGCATAGCAGCGGACTTTGCAGGTTCGTTCATAACCGGCGATCCCCTCGATAGTGAACTCCGTTATCGCCGTGCCGATGGCGTTTACCGATGGTTCCAGGTTCGCATGGTTCCTGCGCGAAACACCGACGGCGAATTAGCCCGCTGGTATTCCCTCGTAACCGACATCGACGACCAGAAGCGGGCCGAAGAGGCATTGCGCCAGGCGCAGGGCGATCTTGCACGCATCAATCGGGTGACAACCATGGGAGAGTTAACGGCGTCCCTGGCTCATGAAATCAACCAACCGATTTCTGGCACTATAACCAATGCCAACGTCGTCCTGCGATGGCTCGGGCACGAAAAACCCGACCTCGAAGAAGTCCGCGCGGCTGTCACGAGAATTAGGAGAGATGCACAACGTGCTGCTGAGATTGTCGCTCGGATCCGTTCACAATTCGAGAAGGGCTCCGTGAAGCGAGAGGCTCTCGATGTAAACGAAATGATTCGAGAGACCGTCGCCCTCTTGCGCGGCGACGCGACGCGATACAGCATATCGGTCCAGATGGACCTTGCAAGCGGTCTTCCTCAAATCGTCGGAGATCGCGTGCAATTGCAGCAGGTCGCGTTGAACCTAATTGTCAACAGCATCGAAGCGATGAAGGACGTGGATGGAGCACGAGAATTGGTCATAAAGTCGCAGCGAGCGGAACACGAGCAGATTCTTGTTTCTGTCAGCGATACCGGCCCAGGGTTTCCCCCGCAACTGGCGGAACAGATATTCGACCCGTTCTTTACAACCAAACCCCACGGCACCGGCATGGGGCTTCGCATCAGCCGTTCAATCATTGAGTCGCATGGTGGGCGCTTGTGGGCTGAGGCCGCCACTGGGGGCGGCGCAACTTTTCACTTGCACCTGCCCCCCGCGATTCCAGGCCATTAGTCCGATACGCCAGAATTAATCATCGTTCAGACCACCGCGCAAAATCGCAAATCAAAAGACTCTGCGTGCGCTGACAGTCGGGATTTCTCACTTGCACACAACCCATGATTCGCGACTTACGTCTGGTCGCCGGGAGTCGAACAGCGATGAGTGGCCCAGCCTCGCTCGTTAGTAGCGAAGACTCGATCGAATCGAGGATGGGCCAGCCACCTTACACAGTCACTGTCTTCTTCGCTTCGAGTGCCGGTAGAAGAAGCTTCAGAAGCGCTTCGTCCGAGAACGGGTTCTGACCCGAGATCAACTCGCGATCCTGAAGAACGTAGCTCTGCCACGGAGCGACCACACTCACGTCACCGCCCGCCGTGCGCAAGGCAAAGTCCGGGTAGAAGAGAACCTTACCGCCAATCTCAAGCGGTTCCCGCTGCTGCTCTTCCGCTGTCGAAAAAATCGTCATCTTATATCCGGCATAGATCCATCCTTTGGCCTTGGCCTGCGCTCCAGCGGTATCGCCCACCGATAACGCGGCGACAAACTCCTTCGATTCCGGAAGCGCGGAGAGTAGTGAAATCGGGCCATGGCAAAGCACCGCAGTGGGCTTGGATGTTTCATGGAAATGTCTCAACACGATGCCCGCGTTGGGATCATCGAGAAGATCGATCATCGGGCCATGGCCGCCGGGGACGAAAACAGCGTCGTACTGATCCAGGCCCGATGCAACGACATCCGAGATGCGAGTTGGATTTCTGAGACCAGTCAGGCTGTCGCGGAATCTGAAATAGTCCATGAGCCTGCCCTCATCCCCGCCGAAGAAATCGGGGACAGCGGAATGGAGATCCAGTTGCGGCGTGTTGCCCTTGGGGTTGGAGAAAGTGATCTCGTAGCCTTCCTGCATGAGGGCGCGGACCGGAACCGTCAACTCATTCAGGTAATATCCGGCGCCGCGATAACACCCGCCATCTTTCAACGGTAAGCCATGTCCGCTCGAAACTAGCACTAAGACTTTTCCTTTTGATGCCATTTCATTCTCCTCTCAAATCGAACAGGCGCGGGCACGTGCGTGTTCTCTCTCGGTCTACTCGTGCCATCCACCTACTAGTCGCTTGCATGTCTGGGCGAGCGACCGTACAAACCGAGAGTGCCAGAAATGCGGCGACGGGGCTATTGGACGAAGGTATCGACCAATACCACCGTATGAATTGGACATATCCGCAAAGAGCGTTGTGTACTCTTTTGGAAGAATCTGAATACAAGGAGAGAGGGGGAGGCCAACACCATGCCTCAAGAAAAGAGGCTCTTCCCATGAATGATGCATCCGCAGCTTTTCAGCAGCTGAATCCAGCGCCAGTTACCGAGTTTCACGTCGTCATGGGTAACTGGTCAGATGGAAGACCCGTAAACGGAGACGGTAACTCAGCAAGCGAATCTCACAGGCATTAGAGACAAGCCTTCGGAGGAGATTCGCAATT
>JBEKVS010000537.1:0-3167 GCA_049513795.1 Occallatibacter sp.
GCCTCGCTCAGCTTGCCCTGCTCCATCAAGTTGGCGATGGCGTACATCATGTTGTGCACATAGTTCCAGTCATCGTCGGCCGACACATGCTGCTCGCGCATATAACTCTCGTCCGCCGCCATTGAAGCGGCAAACCAATGTTCCGCCTCGGCATAGTTGCCCACGCGATAATAGATGTGTCCCGGCATATGCACCATGTGACCGGAGGTCGGCGCCAGGCTCGCCAGCAGCGCCGCGCTCTTGATCGCGTTTTCCGGATGATTGCCCGGCTCCTCGGCATGAATCCAATAATGGTGCGCAGCTGAATCGTTGGGCGCATCCTTCATCACGCTTTCAAGAATCGCAATCCGCTCTTTCTGTCCCGCCTTGGGCTCGCCCTTGTCGTCATATCCATCGCCCACCGCTTCGGCAAGAAAAATCCGCGCCTGCGTATCCTTGGGATTCTTCGACACCAGCTTGCGCAGTATGGCCACTTCCTGCTTGTTATCGTCCTCGTCCTTGGCTTCGGCATTGGCTTGCGCCGCCTCGATATACAGCTTGCCCTCCGCGCCCGCATGGCCCTTCAGCTCCACTGCCTTGGCCAGCGCCTTCTTCCCATACACGCTCATCTCGTCGTGGCGAAACCCGATGGCCTCGGCCAATCCCCAGTAGCACATCGCGCAGTTGGGATCGACGCGAATCGCCTGCTCAAACGCCTTGGCCGATTCGTAATCCCAGAAGTCGTGCATCAGGCTCAAGCCCTGGTCGAACCACGCCTGCGCCTCCGCGTTGGCCTTGATGGCGATATGGCTATTGCCGATACCCGTCATCTTCACCGGAACGGGAAGCTGCTCAGGCGGAGGAACCGGCTGCATGTCGGCCATATCGTGCATCGCACCCATCGACGGGCTCTGCTGCGCGCCGGCAGGGACGCAGGCGGCTGTGGCCAGCAACGCGCCCAGAGCAGCAGCTGCGGTCAGCGAGCCATTTGAACATTGAAACGAATCCAGGAAACCAAGCAATCTCATGCCGCCACTATACCCGACGCCCGCCTCTAGTCCCTAGTCCCTAGTCCCTCAGTCCCTCAGTCCCTGATCACCGCCCACTGTTCACCGATCACTACCCGCCTGTTCTAAACTCGATCTTGGACCCATCGCATGATCAGCCTGTTCGGCAGCCTCAAAGAACCCGAAGAAGACAAGCCCAAAACCGGCATCTTCGACCGCATGAAGCAGGCTGTCTCGCGCACCCGCGAGTCGCTCTCTTCCAAGATCGAAGGCATCGTCGCGCTCACCCGCACCGTCGATGAGTCAAGCCTCGAAGACCTGGAATCCGCGCTCCTCACCAGCGACCTCGGCGTGCAAACCACCACCCGCATCCTCGACGCGCTCCGCGACCGCGCCCGCCGCCAGGCCATCGAAGGCGGCGAAGAACTCCGCGACCTGCTCAAGCAGGAGCTGCGGGCTATTCTGAATGCGCCAATTCAGAACGTGCCCATTCCGGCCGCGCCTTCAGCAACCTCGTTGGAAAAAGGGCCATCCGTCACCTTCCTGGTCGGCGTCAACGGGACCGGCAAGACCACCTCCGCCGGCAAGCTCGCGGCCTGGTACCGCGCGCAGAACCGCACCGTGCTTCTCTGCGCCGCCGACACCTTTCGCGCCGCCGCCATCGAGCAGTTGGAAGTCTGGGCCAGCCGATCCGGCGTCGAGATGATCAAGACCCGCCAGGGTGGCGACCCGGCCGCCGTCCTCTACGATGCAGCCGCCTCCGCCAAGGCCCACCACATCGCCGAACTCATCGTCGACACCGCCGGCCGCCTGCACACCAAAACCGGCCTCATGGACGAGCTCGAAAAGATGCGCCGCACCGCCGCCAAGCTCATCCCCGGCGCGCCGCATCAAGTCCTGCTCGTCATGGACGCGACCACCGGCCAGAATGGATTGCAGCAGGCCCGTCTCTTCACCCAGGCCGCCGGCGTCACTGGCATCATCCTCACCAAGCTGGACGGAACAGCGAAAGGAGGCATAGCCGTAGCCATCGCCCAGGAGCTCAACCTCCCGGTAAGATTCGTAGGCGTGGGCGAGAAGATGACCGACTTGCTGGAATTCGACTCCGAAGCCTTCGTCGATTCCCTGCTCGGCTAACAGCCCCGCAAGAGGTCTCGAAAGAAGCCATCCTTTCTCGGTTGTGATCGTCATATGTAGTAAGCAATCTCTGCCTGCTCGCTGTAAGATTTTCTCCTGCACCGTTGCGCCTTTTAGCCGCGATCGACCCGCATGCCACAGGCCTTGATCCAGCCTGGACCGATCCATTGAATAAAGGGAGACATCTATGTCTATGGAGTTTTGGGGGATGATCGCAACCGGAATCGCCGTCCTGATCGCAGGACTCGTTCTGGTCCGGCCGCGGTTTGCGGCCGCTTCCGGCACTGCCAGGATTCTGTTGCTCGGCCCTGTCTTTGAAGCCGTCGCGCTGGCCATCTTTGCCGCGGAGCATTTTCTGGCCGCCCGCGATCTCGCTCCCATCGTGCCGCGCTGGTTGCCGGGGCCTCTCTTCTGGACCTATTTTGTCGGCGCGGCTCTGCTGGCCGCGGCCATCAGCTTTATCGCGTGGCGCTACGTGCGCTGGTCGGCTTTCCTGCTCGCGCTGCTGTTCCTCATCATCGTCGCTACCGTCGACCTGCCCAACCTGCCCAGGCACATCCATCAGCCATTCTGGACGGAGCGGTTGTTCTGGACGCTCACCGTGCGCGAGACAGCCTTCGCCGGGGGCGCGATGGTGCTGGCCGGCAGCCTGTGGCCGCGAGCCAGGCATTCAGGCGCCAGGGTCACTGCCAGCGCCACGCTCATGATGCTGGGACGTCTTTCTGTCGCCTGCATTTTCGTCTTCTATGCCGTCGAGCATTTCCTCTATCCGCTCTTCGTGCCAGGGGTTCCGTTGGAAAAGATGACGCCGGTCTGGATACCGGCGCCAACCCTGATTTCCTATTTCGTCGGCGCAACTTTGCTCGCCGCCGGCATTGGACTTGTGATTCCCCGCACGCGCGCCACCGCGGCGGCCGGCGCAGGCATCGTGCTTGTGTTGCTCACCATCTTCTTCTACATTCCCATCCTCATCACTGAGGCCCGGTCTCCGCTTGAGATAGAAGGGGTCAACTACGCGGGCGACACGCTTCTGTTCGCAGCCAC
>JBEKVS010000538.1:0-3156 GCA_049513795.1 Occallatibacter sp.
ACTGAGCGCGGACGAAGAAGCCGGTCGATTGAAGCGCGAGTCGAAGGACCGCTTTCGAAGGTGCCTGTCATTGGGACCTTATCCAAAGAACTCAAGATCGCGGTTTATCGCCGCGATTCAGGCCTTGCGGTAACCACACTACCAACTGGGCCGAATAAATCAGCACCGGAATTCAACGACTCAACGCTTGTAGGATTGCAAACCAGGCTTGATGCTTTTCTCGTCGAGGAACTGCTTCAGCCCCTGTTCCCGGCCATGTTCCGGATCCCGCAGATTTGCCTGATCGAGCTTGGCATAGAGGTAGTCTTCGCTTTGCTCCCATGTCAGTTCCCGGCAACGCTTGAATCCATGCTTGGCCGCCCGTAGCACTACGGGGTTCTTGGCGGCCAGTTTCCTCGCCAGTTGCAGAGTCTCTTCGCGCAGCCGCTCCAGCGGCACGGCCTTGTTCACCAGCCCGAACTCTGCGGCTTGTGCCCCGGTAAATGTATCTCCCGTCATGATGTACTCAAGCGCCTTGCGATGACCAACCGTATCGGCCATGGCCTTGCTGACCAGGTTTCCAGGTGGAATTCCCCAATTGATTTCTGACAAGCCAAAGATCGCAGTCTCTGATGCTATGGCAAGATCACATGCTACAAGTGGCGAAAAAGCCCCGCCAAAGCACCAGCCATTCACCATGGCAATGGTCGGTTTGGCATACATGCGCAGCAGCTTCCATTGCCAATTTGATGCGTCGCGGCGAATGCGGTCCTTCACCACATCAGGAGCTCCATCCGTCTCGCGGAAATACTCTTTCAGATCCATCCCTGCCGACCAAGACTCGCCTGCGCCGGTCAGAACCAGGACCTTTGCCGCCTCATCGACTTCAAGCGTTTCAAGGACCTGGCACATCTCCGTGTTGAGGGTTGGACTCATTGCATTGCGCTTCTCAGGTCGATTGAGGGTTACCCACGCGATTCCTTCTTCAACATCGACCTTCACCGTCTTCCAACGGCCTTCATATCCCGGCATTTTCTTCCCTCGCTCACTTATCAGAGCACATCGCGCCGCTATTTTCGCCGGCAAGGACTCATTCACCCCAACTAGGTTTGACAATCGACCCATGAACCCATGGACAGGTCAAGGTTCAGGGCCCGCCAGCAAATTCGGGTCGTGCGATAATCGCACGTTGTTGCGGAGATCGCACACACTGACTGTCAGCACAATCTACAGATGAAGGAATTGATGCGTCAAGAGCTGGCCCTCAAGGGCTGAGAAGAGCCCTCGCCGCGATCAAACGCTCCGAGCACTCCAGCCAATGAGCGCTCTCCTAGTTTGTTTTTAGAGCTGCCACAAAATTCGGCGCAGTTTACGAGCGCAGGTTCCTTCTCTGGCGAACCCGTTGCAACACAGCGGAACTGCGCAGAGAACGCGAAATCCCTTTCACCGTGACCCGTGCGCGGATTGCAGGGCAGGCTACGTTCAGGGGGTCGAGAGCGTCTTCACCAGGTCGTACAGAAACTCCTGCCCCTGGTAGAAAGCGTCGATCTTCATGCGCTCGTCGCGCCCATGGAAGCGAATGTCGTCACGGTCGAAGAAGAAGCCCTGCGCCCCGTAAGTGGGGATGCCGGCTGTGCGCAGCATGCGGCCATCGGTGGCGCCGGTCACCATGATCGGCAACACCGGCACGCCGGGAAACTCGCGCTCGCTGGCCGCCTTCATAGCCTTGATCACATCCGGCCGAAGCGGCGATGGCGCACCGGCTGCATTCGCCCTCGTGGAAGTAATCTTCACTCCGGATCCGCCACCACCTTGGTCAGGGTGCCGAGCACGTAGTCGGCCGAGTCTTCGGGAAGCACGCGGCAGTTCACATTCGCTGTGGCCAACTGAGGCAGCGCGTTGGCCGCGTGGCCGCCAGCCAGCATCGTCGCCACGCACGTCGTCCGCAGCGTTGAGTTCCAAGCTGGAGACGCAGCGGCGACGCGCTCCATTGCCGCCTGCGAGCCCGTCGCCACCTGGGCCAGATCGGCCGCGATCGGCCCCGTCTCAATCTTCGCCATCTGGGCAAAGTACGCGGCGGTCACTTCATCTGTCTTAAGGGGAAAGCCGAACCCCGCCAGGCGCACCAGGCCGCCGGCCAGATGGTAGATAGCATTGTCGGGCACCGGCATGGAGCTGTGCCCGCCCTTGTTGGTCACCGAGAAGGTGTAGTTGATTACGTACTTCTCGCTCACCTGCAGGTCGTTGGAGATCTTCTTCCCGTTCGATTCTTCACCCCAGCCGCCCTCGTTGAGCGCGAAGTCGGCGTCGATCAGGTCGCGATGATTTTGTATCAGCCAATCCACGCCGTTGTACGGACCACCACCCTCCTCGTCGGCAGTGAGCGCTACGATGATGTCGCGGTCCGGCTTAAAGCCCTCCCGTTTCATTCGAATCAGGGTCGCGATCCAGACCGCTGCTTGCGCTTTATCGTCGCCTGTGCCGCGGCCGTAGAAATAGCCATCCTTCTCGTTGAGGACGAATGGGTCCATTGTCCAGTCTTCGCGCTTGGCCTCGACCACGTCGGTGTGGGCCAGAAGCAGCAGCGGTCTCTTCGCGCCGGAGCCGTGATAGCGCGCCACCAGGTTGAATTTTTTCGCAGACGCGCCACCGAGAAAGATGTCCGAGTCCGGGAAACCGGCCTCTTTCAGACGCGCTGCCGCGGCTTCTGCAACCGGAGTCGTGGAACCGGTGGTGTAGCCCGACTGGATCTCGATGAACTGCTTGTATATGTCGTGAGCGAGTTGCATGTCCGCCGGCGGCGGCATGGTCTGGGCAAATCCTGCCGAACAGGCAGCAAGGCAGGCGTTGACGACAAAGGCGTGAAGTAGCTTCCGGACAGTCATGCAATCTCCCATGTGTTTTGTCTCACGATATCAGGCTGAGGCAAGGGGGTTGACGACTATCTGGAACATCGTTCGAATGCATTCAATCAAGATGTCCAACAATTAGAGGGGCGAGGACCCATCCGACTGAATGGATCACCCGCCCTCAACTGCTTAATTCCTGGTGATTGGTCACTTCACGAACGAAGCACCTTCCAGCGATGTGAAGCACTTGGCATTGTTGAATGAAGTCTCCGCCTGAACCTCTACGGACCCATCGGGAGAAATATCGAGCCGCCCCTTGGTGGCGTTG
>JBEKVS010000539.1:0-4637 GCA_049513795.1 Occallatibacter sp.
CGTGGATCGCGCTTGAGGGCATCGCCAAACAGCCTGCCCAGGGTAAGCAGGGTGGCCACCCAAAGGGTGGCTCCGATGCCGTCAAAGAACAGAAACTCCGGGTAGCTCATGCCGTTCTGGCCAGCTACGGGCGGAGCCAGCGTGGCCAGGCCGGGAACAAATTTGGCGGTCATGAGAGTGATCTGGCGGCGGCGACCGAAAGAATCCGTGGTGCGGCGGACGCAGATGGTGGGCTCAAGCGACATTTTGCAGAGCAGACGCAGCACCCGGTGACCATATCTGCGGCCAATGTGGAACCAGGTTGAATCGGCGGTGAGGGTGGCAATGACGCCGGCGAGCAAGGCGAGTGGGAAGCTGATCTTGTTTTCGGCAGAAAGCGCGCCCGCAGCCAGCAAGAGCGGTGTGGCGGGCAGCGGAAGCCCGAACTGCTCCACCAGGACCCAGGCAAAGAGCAGCAGATAGCCGTATGTAAGCAGGATGTGAGTCGGCAGAGCCATGGGAAGTTCCTGTTCTTTGCTAAATGAAGGAAGAGGCAGGCCGCGTTTTCTAGCTGCCCAAGGACCTAAACCAAGGAGACTGAATACTACTCCCACTCTATCCGATGATCGAGGAGCGGAATCGCTTCACGCAATGGCCAATTTCTGGGAAGGCAAAGAAGACCACCCATCGGAGGCTCTCTCGGTGCAAATCAGCGGCGGATTTCATGCAGGCCATCCAGGTTCCTCCTGAACGGGAGCCCTGGTTGGGAGGGCCATGTCTTCTCGCGCCGCCAGGAATTGAGAAGGATTTCTCGAACCAATCACGTTTACCTTGCATGACTGCTTGGTCAGGTTAGCATTGGCTCTCCTACCTCGTTCGGCAGTCGCCCACAAAATGTGGTCATTGCTCCAGCTCAGCCAGGCTGTAGCTGGAGATCGCGCGGGCACGAAAGTGCGCGCGCCTGATAGCAGGAACATAAACGGTTCAAGAGCATGAGATTTCAATACTTCTCTTAGAAGACGCAGAATCGCACAACGCAAAATACAAGGAGAAAATGTATGAACAAGAAATTGCTTCTTGCTGCCGTCCTTACGGCAGCAATCGCCCCCGTTCTAGCGCAACAAAAAACCCAGCCACCACCGGATCCGGACAAAGTCTCCATTGACGCCACAACCGTTTGTCACTCCACATTCACGTCAGGTTCCGGCTCAAACTACCTCAAGTTTTGTGTGACGGAGAATGGCAACATCACTGAATTTCAGAGCCCCCAAGGTTTCGAGGCCATCGATGAAGGCGCCGTCTATGAAGGCTACGGAGTCTGCGACTTAACCGGTGGTGACACTCGCTACTATGACTACGCTGCAGAAGCCTCAACAAACTGGCTCCCGGCGACCATCTCGGGGTCTTCGCTCCCCATAACAATCAAACGAACCACTTCCGATGGGATCTGGACTCTGACCCAAGTCATTAATCGGAACACAACAGACCCTGCTGTCACGATCACTATGACTCTGAAGAACAATACAGGGATCTCCCGTTATATCGGCTTGCTTCGATATGCGGACATCGATGCCAACAACGCGAATGGTGGAACTTTCGATAACTACTTCGATTTTGACCATGAATCCGCATGGGGGTACAACACCCCGAGCTTGGCTACCCTGCCTCCCCCACGGGGATGGCAGCGTTGCAGTGGAATGGGCGCAGACAATTGGGCCTGGCAACGATCTGAAGGTAGAGAGCGAATACAGGCGGTTCTAAAATAATACAGGCGGTTCTAAAGTGAGGAGGCATCCCGGCACAGGTTGAGCCGGGATGCCTCTTTTTACAAGCTTTGCCAATGGCATTTTCACGACAGCACACCGGACGTCGCGGTCAACCCAGAATGGGTTCGTTTCACATGAGATGCCGCATTACTGCGGAATTGGCTGGGCAGACGGGGGCGATGCGGGCAGTGGTTGATCGGCGGGCGGCGCATCGGGTGCAGGCGTCAATGTCCGCGCTTCCTGCTGGCTCTTGTTGGCGAAGTAATTCCGATCCCAGAGATTCTTGTAGAACTCGCCGGTCAGTTCCGCGGCGCGGGGGCCAAAGGTAGGCCGGCCACCTTCGAGGAAGAAGACGGTAACCAGGTTGCCTTGCGGGGAGTTCGAGAACGAGGCGAACCAGCCGAAGCGGGTTCCGTTGTCGGAGCACGTGCCGGTCTTGCCGAAGACCGGGAAGTCGTGGAAGGTGGCGTGGAGACTGCGGGCGGTTCCGTATTCAACCGCGCCGGCCATGCCTTCCTGCATCTCAGGCACAAATTTGGCGATGTCCAGGGTGCGCTTGACGCGCGGCTCGAAGGACGCGACTTCTTCGAGGCTGGTGGGATGTTGCAGGTAATAGAGCGTTCCGCCATTGGCGAGAGCGGCGACATATGCGCCGAGTTGCAGAGGAGTGAGCGAGACGCCCTGGCCGAAGCTGCACATGCGGCCTACGCCGCCTTCGGAAGCCGGCAGCGCCTGGTCGGGATAGACACCCAGTTGCTCGCCGTCGATGTTGTAGCCGGCCAGCTCGCCGAGGCCGAACTGGTTGGCGTAGTGACGCACGCGCTCAAAGCCCAGTTCCCTGCCCAGTTCTTCAAAATAGAGATTGTTGCTCTTGGCCAGCGCCTGCGTCATGTTCATGCGGAAGCCGGGCAACTGCACCATGGTGTCTTTTGTGACCAGTCCCTCAGAAAGTGCGGCCATGGCTACGGTGATCTTGATTGTGGAGCAGGGTTCGGCTCCGGGTGAAAGAGCCAGCCTCTGGTTGACCATGGCCAGAATGCGGCCGTTGGATGGATCGATGACCACGGCGGTGCCGTTCATGTCGCCCAGGGCGTCAATGGCGGCCTGGCGGACAACGGGGTCTTCGCCGGCGGTGTTGTCGGCGCCAAAGATGTCTCCGCTGGCGAAGGAGCTGGCGGTGAAGCGCTCATAGTAGTGATGACGCCGGGAGGTCAAAGCGGCGCGCCGGGTTCGGGCGATGGCCAACCCGCGCGGAGTCAGCCTTGCCGGCCCTGCGGCGGATGCCACTGTGTGATGGGTCCCGGCATGGGTTGTCGCGGAGGCCGCGGCATGTGCCGCAGAGCGATGGCCGCTGGCGTGGTGCGAAACAGTCAAATGGGATTCAGACGACCGGGCATGGTGCAGCGTATGCGGGGCGTTCAGCGGAGTCGCCCACGACGTGCCCGTGACCGCGGTAACCAAGACTGGCGCCAAAGCAAAAGCCAAAACGCGCGAAAGCTTCATTCAGACTGCATCCTCTCAACATGAAGTTCGTGCCGTGCATCCGATCAGCATCGGCGCACTTTGTACCTATCGGCGGTTCCGCGGACTGTATCAGCCTCGTTTGGGAATGACCTTACACTACACGCGAAATGGTCAACCCGGAAGTGATTTCCGACACTGCGGAAGTTACGTTGGTGATTCCCTGCATATTAGCCGGAAAGTCAATTGATTCACGATGGCACTTCCGGGGGATCGATCGTTTCCCTCGGGCTATTCTTGCACTATACACGCGGCAGTTCGGCAAATTCCAAAAAAGGGCGGGCCGAAAAGCGGTTCGCCCTTTTTCCGGAACTAGAACCGCAGGCGGCGGAGAAAGGTTGGCGTGTCGAGATCGCGGTGCTTGTCTTCAGGCTCGGCGAGGACGGCGGCGGGCTGGGTGCGAAGGCCTTCGTTGCTTCCCGGGCCGGCGCCAAGGCCGGGGGCGTAATCTCGCGGAAGCGGCGTATAGGAAGGCTCCTCCGACATCTCGGCAAATTGAGGCCGAGCGGCCGTTGCCACCAGTTCGTGCTCTCTTGCATCCGTCCCGGAACCAACTCCGGAGCCGCTGCCGGATCCGAATTGAGAGCTGAATGGGGGAGCGTGGACGGGTTCCGCAGCAGGGGCGGGGTGGTGGCCGTTGCTGGCGGCGCTTGGAGTGGACGAGTAGAAGAAGCTTTCCCCGGTCTCGCCGGCGGAGTCATCGTCGTCGGCGTGGCTCAGGAACGGAGCAGGCGCGTTGGCTTTAGGGGCCACGGGAGCGGCAGGCTCGGCAGCCCAGCTGCCCGAAGCCATGACCGGCACGGAAACGACGGGCTCTTCGACCATTACCACTTCGCCGATGCTCAACATGCGCGAGCGACGCTCCGGCATCTGGTCGCGGAAGCCGGTGGCAATGACGGTGATCTTGACCTCGTCGCCCATCTTTTCGTCGAGCACGGCGCCGAAGATGATGTTGGCGTCCTCATGAGCGGCCGACTGAATGAGCGAAGAAGCCTCGTTGACCTCGGAGAGTTTGAGTGAGCTGGAGCCGGTGATGTTGATGAGGATGCCACGTGCACCATCAATGGCGCCGGCTTCGAGCAGCGGCGAAGCCATGGCCGCCTGCGCAGCCTCGACCGCGCGGCGCGCACCGGAGCGGACGGCGGTGCCCATTACCGCGTGGCCCATGCCGGCCATGGTGGTCTTCACGTCGGCGAAGTCACGGTTGATGATGCCGCTGATGGTGATGATGTCGCTGATGCCCTGCACACCCTGGCGCAGCACGTCGTCGGCGATGCGGAAACTCTCGAAGAAGCCGGCATCCTGAGCCACCACGAGCAGTTTCTCGTTGGGGATGACGATCATGGTGTCGACGCTTTCGAGAAGCTCCTT
>JBEKVS010000540.1:0-4698 GCA_049513795.1 Occallatibacter sp.
TTCAGCAAACTCGGATTGCAGACGTACAGCATAGCCAACCAGCGGCAACCCACCCCCTTTGCTTCCGCAGAGCGCTTGGCTCCGAAGCCACGGAGTCGGAATACCGCTCGAAATGACTCCTCTATATTCGACGCAATCCGCAGGCAGACCTCCGATTGAAGAAATTGCAAAGCCCTCGATCCACATTCGTTTTCCGGGCCAACCAATCCGGCTACCTTCAACGCTTATATCACCGACATATCGGATGTGTGCCAGCAGGCGCATTTCTAGCTGGCTTTGGAACTCGCCGGCGCTAGTTTCAAGTCCTGCATCCTGGCGCGCAGTCTGAGTATTCAGACGTTCAATTCCCACTGCGAGGGATGGGCTGTCCTTCGCCCTCACCGAGGTAAGGAGTAACGAGCCTTCACCACCCGCGATTCTCACCACAATCAGGTCATCCTCGTACGCAAGCCACCGGTCAAGGTTTGAGGCACCACTCAGGATTTCAACCTTCCCGGACGACTTAACCGGTGCTATTCCGACTTGCAATGCTGGCAGAGCGAGAGTCTCGGTCAGATGGCGCGACGCACCACCCTCCTTAACTGTGCAGGAATAAATTCCCTGGGGAAGCTTTACAATCTGGACCGAAGACGCCAAATCTTCCGACCGGATCTCCTTGGTTTGCTGCTGCTCAGCAAGCTCTTCTTGCTCCATGAAACCCTCCTCTATCGCACGTCCGCTGGATGGCCTGTTGATCGCTCCAGTCAGCGCGGAGTTCACTTGTTGTGCGCTGCATGACAATGAGAGTAACTCTGCCGATGAATAAGAGCCAAGTCGCTCGGCCTGCGCGCCAAGATTGAAAGCAATAATGGGCAGATTACGCGTAATCGCATGGGTCAGCGAATAACACCAAGTTTCCGGCGAGATGGAGGGGATGAATGCGACATTGCATCGTTCGCGGTCAAGGAGCATTCCGACTTCTTCATCTCGGTAGGGCCCGGTAACGAAAACCCGGCCAGTGTCGAGAAGAGCCTGATCATCAACTGTATATCCAATGACAATGAATTGAAGGTCGAGGTTCCGTGCAGCTGCATCGCGGGCGCAGTCGAGCAATACTTTGTAGCCTTTTGGTATGCCTATCCCGCCAATGACCGCCACGCGAGCGCGATAGGCGGAGGACGGACGAGGCTCGAATGCCAGGTTTGGCATCAATTCCCATGGAGTTGTTTCAAACTCTCGCTCTGGGAAGTACCTGGCAAACCTTTCCCGTGCGTCGGATGACGGAACAATAACTCTTCTCGCATCAAGCAACAGTTTGGCGCTCCGCTCGCGCAGTAGCGCAACTGTCAGGGACTCTTCCATCTCGCTTCCGTGGTTTCGGATACATGCTTCGCATTCAGCCAGTGCCGGCTCGCCGCAATATTTACCACTTCCGTCAATCAAAGCGATCCGTGGACATATCCAGGAGTAATCGTGAAGGTAGATGTCATATGGAACACCTAGTCGCATCAGCGCCCCAATGATCGGCGAAGGTACACCGAGCAAATGATGTATCTCAATTTGAAACAACCGGAGTTCCCGAAGCAATTGCTCAAAGCGGATGAATTCTGTCAAAACATCGAAGGTGAGGTTCTTAGGGCCCAAAGAATCGACCGCTATCGTCACTCTCGGGGCCGCATTGCGAGGGGTTGATGGCTGAAGTACAAGCACTGTATGGCCTGCAGCGTTCAATTCAGCCTGGCGTTCGCTGATGTGCCGCATGACGCCTCCGTGGAGATCATGAGTAATCAGCAAGACTGGCTCAGAGGCGTTATCGAGTAGGTGTGTGATATCGATTGCCCGCCTTGACTCAGCCAGTGGGTCGGATGCGGAGAATGCCTCTATTAACCCGAGATACTCTGGATAAAGTGCATTCAAAACGCGGCTGTTGCGCCTCTTGAGCACGGCAGCCAGCCCACCAAAGGACCGCCCGCCATGATGCCCAACGAACACATCTGTAGCTGCCATGTGGCGCCACCCAAGGTTCCGAGCTCGAAGACAAAAGTCGTTTTCTTCGCCGTAACCCCTCGCAAAAGTTGCCGCGTCCAGGTCACCCGTTTCATCAAGGCATTTGCGCTTGATATACATGCAAAATCCGACGGCGACGGGAATCTCTATCGCTCTGCCTGCATTCACCTGACTCGCAACGCGATCGATCTCTTCGGGTGTGGCGTGTTTCCCAGAACTTCCCGGCGAATAGTCAGTGATGGACCCGTTTTCTCCCATCGGTGTCACGGAACCGATATCAGGGGAGCCATTTGCCGATCTGGTCAAGCGCCGAATCCAGTCGCCAAAAACCTCCGTATCGGAGTTGAGCAAGATCACGTCGCGATCGGGATGGAGCCGCAGTCCTCGGTTCGCAGCACCGGAAAATCCAAGGTTGCTTGAATTTGAAATCAGAGTAATTCGATCTTCGGCAGCGAAACCTTGGAGTGCTTCAACAAGCCGGAGATCGGGACTCGCGTCATTTACGACGACTATTTCCGTCGTCTCATGGTCGGTGGTCCTGAACACACTTTCCAGGCAAGCGAGAGTCTCTTCTTTCCCTGCGTAGACCGGAACGATTATGTCTGTGATTCTAGGTTGACTCGCGGATTTGTTTGACAGTGAGGAAGACTGGCTTCCTGCTCCTTGCTCAATCCGCTTACGGTTAGTCAGCGCTCGCCGCGCCCCTGGAATGATCGGGCTGCCCACCGCTGACTTCCTTCTTCCATCGGGCAGGATCACAGATACATCTAGGCTTGAGGCATGCAACTCTGTGTCCGAGAGCAGACTAGAAAAGGACCGCCAGTGGGAAGGCGAATCTGGCGTGGCCAAGATCGTTCGCTCGGAAAGACCGCCCGACTCTGAAATCGCAAGTGTCACAGGGAGATTTGGAGACCAGTTCAACTGAACCTCACCCACAAGACTGGCTCCCTCAAGGGCTACCCAGGACGAATGTTCGAATTCGGGTGGCCACAAAAGACCGGATCCAAGGAGTTCGTGATTATTAACTCGAACAGATACCCTGCCTGTGGTTCCTGAGGGCAAAACACAAGTAAAAGAATCAAGCGTCTCTTGGTAGTCGCCAAATTGCACCAGATGGGTTAACCCCAATCCATCCAAGATTTGGAATACTTCCTTGTCCCTGGCTCAGACGCTCAGCAAACGCCGACAAACCCTCGATGGCGTCGACCGAATAGCCTTTGAGTAACTCAGCGCAACACTGAGTGGCCTCTTCCCGAAGCCCAAGCTCGTAAAACGCCATTCCGCGTGCAAGTACGATATTTGGATCACTTTCATCTGTCAGATGATTGAGAGCTTCCTTCGAGAAGCCTGACTTGATCAGCAGTTGGGCGTACAGAAGGACACATGAAGAATTCTTCGAAGCAATGCGACGTGCCCGATCGGCGAAACGCAAGGCCTTCGGCAAGTCGTGCTGGTCGATCGCCGTCGCGACTTGACCAAGGATTGATTCGAGGTTGGAGCCGAAAGGCTCAGATAGTTTTACGAAGGCGTCCCGATTGAGTCCCAGGTGCTCAGTCTCGATTTGGCTTGACATTCGAAGGGCTCAACCCCAAATGAAACAGAAAGCCGAGATACCGCTCCGCGACTGGACCTACACCCGTCTGTTAAATCAACAGTTTTTGCAGACGTAAGATCCGGCCATCTCAAAGAGATGGCCGGACCGTCCAGATTGTTAACTCAACCGTGGTCAGTGACGAGCTTAGTGAGACAACTTGGAGATGTCGTGCGCCGAAAGCCCACTGATTGTAATTGTTGTCTTCTCTCCGACCGTTACAGTGTGAGCATTTCCAGCGGATTGAGGCTCAGTTTTAACACTCAACGCAGTGTGACCGGCGACATTGATCGTATCGGTATTCAATGCAAAGCTGCCTACATTATGTGCGCCGATTACACCTAATGCGCCATCGACGAGTTTCGCCGATCCACCGACAATTGTATCTGTACCGATACTCGCAGCCAGGGTGCTCCTCGCGCCCCCGACAAACGTGTCGCTGCCGCCATGCAACAGACTCAGCGCGGGGGAGGCGCCAGCACGAAGCGATCCACCGATCAAGGTAGCACTCTGGGAAAGGCTGCCGAGGCTCTGGCCGAGGCCAGTGCTCGTACGCGCTATCTTGGAGAGCGCATTTTGAGCAGCCTGCAACTCCGAATGACTTAGAGATCCCATGCCATGGTGAGCGCCACCAGAGGGAGTGGCTAATGATCCAATCATGTCTATTTCCCTTCTCGTTTGGAGTTAGTTCGATCGAATATTGACGTGGAGGTCGAAGGGGGTTCAACCGAGGAAGAGACGCGCTTTGTCTTGCACAAGATTGATTCAGAGAGTAACTCAATAATCGCAGTCTCTCCGAACAGGTTATGACGCCAGCTTGCGTCGCTGAACAGTCACATTTCTCACCGGTTTGCATGCAGATACAGTTTCAGAATCCGTCCAAAAAGACGCTCTTTGGTATTTTTCATCAACTCAACAGTGCTTCGTGCCGGACCCATGTGGGGGGATCGATATTGGTCCAAGGCTGGATTTGATTTTGATAATAACCGATTTCCTGGACAGTCAAGCGTAAAAATGCGAGAAAATGGGCGCGCCAGTCGGAAAATCGACAATTGGGTTCTTCAAATGGGTTGCGGTGTGGGCGCAGTTACCTTCGTGCGCACCTTAAGTAACTGTAGAAT
>JBEKVS010000541.1:0-3092 GCA_049513795.1 Occallatibacter sp.
CGTGCCCGGCGACAATTATCCTGAGCGGTCAGCGTCAATTAAGATGAGCGGTTTGAGAGCCTGCGTCGGGAGGGCGTAGCCCGACCAGAGCAGGCTCTCAAACCGAAGCATTCCCTTCACCTGTGGGTCTGATTGGCCTGGTCTCCTCCGATGATCGGAGGGGCTGGTGCCAGGCAGACACATCAACGACCAACAGGTGAGGACCTATATGAGACTGCGCACCGACCACCCTCAGATGACCGCCGCCGCAAAGGCTGGTTTGTCCGCCGCGACCGCGCGGCGCATCGACGTCGATCCCCGGCCACCGAGCGCGAAAAGGCAACGACGGACCTGGCGAACCCGCGCCGATCCGCTCGACGGGTTGTGGAACGAAGAGATCGTGCCACTTCTGACGGCCGCGCCTGGCCTGCGTCCGATCACCCTCTTCGACGAACTGGCCCGGCGCCATCCCGAGCGCGTCGGACCTTCGTTCCGGCGAACCCTGGAACGGCGAGTCGCCCATTGGAAAGCCCTGCACGGCTCCAACCTCAACGTCATCTTCCCGCAAATCCAGCAGCCGGGCCGCATGGGCCTGTCTGATTTCACCAACGGGAATGGCCTCGGCGTCATCGTCGGTGGCCAACCGCTGGAACATCGGCTCTACCACTTCGCGCTCGCCTTTTCCGGCTTCGAGCATGCTGAGGTCGTGCTGGGTGGCGAGAGTTACGCGGCCCTGGCCAGCGGCCTGGAGAATGCGTTGCGCCTGCTCGGCGGCGTTCCGCGCGAGCATCGCAGCGACAGCCTCTCGGCCGCCTTCCGTAATCTGGCTTTGCCGGATGCCGAAGACCTGACCCGGCGCTTCACGGCGCTTGTCGTCCATTTCGGTATGGTGCCGACCCGCAACAACCGCGGTGTCGCGCACGAGAACGGCGCCATCGAGAGCCGTCATGGCCACTTCAAGACGCGCATCGAACAGGCGTTGCTGCTGCGCGGGTCATCCGGGTTCCATGATCTTGAGGCCTATCGCGCCTTCGTCGCTGGCGTCATCGGTCAACACAATCGCCGGCATACCGCCATGATCGACGCCGAACGCGCCGTCCTCCGGCCGCTACCCACGGCGCCGGCGATGACCTGGGAGGCGATGACGGTCCGCGTGACCAGCGCGTCCGGCTTCATGTGCCGTCATGTCTTTTACACTGTTCCAGCCCGGTTGGTCGGCCATCGTCTGCATCTACGCATTCATGACGACCGCATCGAGGCGTATCTCGGCGGCTCCTTCATTCTCACACTGCCCCGGGGACGCCGGCCCAAGGGTAGCGGTGTGGCGGTTCATGTCGTCGATTACCGTCACATCATCGCCGCGTTGCGCGCCAAACCCGGCGCTCTGGCCAATCTGGCTTATCGTGACGCGCTCTGGCCACGCACCGCTTACCGGCGCGCATGGGACGCTCTCCTCGCCGCTGGTTCCGCGCGCGACGCCGCTCGCACCATGGTCGGCTTGCTCGCTCTGGCGCACGATCGCGGCGTGGAGGCCGATCTCGCCGCCGCGATCGATGCCGGTCTTGATGCCGGCGAACTGCCTGACCTCGCCACGATGCTGCGCCGGTTCACTCCCGTGGCGGCGGCGGCACCGGACGTTCTGGTGATCCTGCCGCCTTTGGCCAGCTTTGACCGATTGATCGCCCTCGCCGGCTCCTCTCTCCCCGCTGGCGAGGTGGTGTCATGAGCGATACACCAACGCCAACGGTCGATACCGCCCGGCTGCCGGCGCTGCTCACCCAACTCCGTCTTCCCACGGTCGCCCTGCTCTGGCCGGCGCTGACCGAAACCGCCGACCGCGAGAGCTGGCCCGCGGCGAAGACCCTCGCGGCATTGATGGAGCACGAAGTCGCCGAGCGGGCGCGGCGGCGAACCGCCCGGCACTTGCTTGAAGCCAGACTGCCGGCCGGCAAGACCCTCGACCTCTTCGACTTCGCAGCCGTCTCCTCGATCAGCAAAGCCCGCATCACCGCCTTGGCCGAAGGAGACAGCTGGCTCGATCAGGGCATCAACATCTTGATGTTCGGGCCGCCAGGTGTCGGCAAATCGCACCTCGCCGCGGCCCTCGGACACGCCATGATCGACGCCGGCTATCGCGTGCTGTTCACCCGCACGACTGATCTCGTTCAGCAACTCCAGGCAGCGCGCCAGGAACTCAAACTGGCAACCGCCATCGAGAAACTCGACAAATACCACCTGCTCGTCCTCGACGATCTTTCTTACGTCCGTAAGAGCCAGGCTGAAACCAGCGTGATCTTTGAGCTGATCAGTGCCCGCTACGAGCGGCGGTCCTTGCTGATCACCGCCAATCAGCCGTTTGGCGCGTGGGATTCGATCTTTCCGGATCCCGCGATGACGGTCGCCGCGATCGATCGACTTGTGCACCACTCCATCATTCTGGAAATGAACACTGACAGCTACCGGCGCAAATCGGCCGAAACAAAACTGCGGAGGAAATCCACCGGATCCGCCGGGAAAGCCGCGTTGGCTGAGACGTCTCCCACCGCCGAGGTTTCGTGACGTAACGAATTGGAGTTGAAATCATGCCTCGCAAACCGATCGGTGAAACAGCCATGTCTGATGCCGAACGCCAGGCTCGTTATCGCGCCGCGCGCACCGCCGGCGCGCCGGTGATCCGCCTCCGCCGCCCGGCCGACCATCGCGGCCGCGCCCGGCGTTGGGACGATCATGTCGCAGGCCTCGTTGAAGCACAGGTTGAGTTCATGGCCTGGTTGGAAAGCCTGCCGGACAACCTTCAGGACAGCGCGACCGCCGAGGCGTTGCGCGCGATTTGCGAGTTCGATCTCAGCGAACTTCAGGCGCTCGTCCCGCCGCGCGGGTTCGGCCGAGACTGAATATCGAACCCAGGCACCTCGCCGCGCCGATTTTCTATTGACGCTCAACCGAAATCAGCCAATGGAAAAACCACCACAGGTGCTCATCCTAATTGACGCGCACCGCTCATCCTAATTGTCGCGCTATACGCGCACGCGATGCGTCGACACGTGTAAATGCGTTGTCGCCGCTGTCGAGCTGCACATCGATGATCCGCACACCGTGCCGGGCGGCCCACT
>JBEKVS010000542.1:0-3091 GCA_049513795.1 Occallatibacter sp.
CTCGCAATCCCGCCCGGAAGCCTCGGCTGCAGGACAGCTCTTTCCCATTCTTCAGGACCACTACATACTCTCCGCTGTTCACAGGTATCAACTCCTTGATCTTGCGGAGGTTAACGATCATCGAGCGATGGATGCGGACGAACTGCGTCGCGTCCAGCCGTTCGCAAAGCCCGCCGATCGTCTCACGCAGAAGATAAGATTCCTTCCCGACGTTTAAGCGCACATAGTTGGCCGCAGCTTCTACCCAATCAATGCTGTCCAGGTCCAGGAACACGACCCGGCCATTGACCTTAATCACTAAACGGTTGTCTCGCGGCGACGCGGGAACGGTGCCCGGCCGGACCTGCGACAACAGACTCAGAATGCGGTGCGTCATCTCGCTGTCGCGCGACTTGCGCAGCTCAGATCGTGCCTTTTCAACCGCTTGGTGCAGGCGCTCCTGGTCGAACGGTTTAAGCAGGTAATCCAGAGCATTTGCCTCGAAGGCGCGAATCGCGTACTGATCGTACGCCGAGGTAAAAATGACCACGGGCATTTCTTCCGGAGGGATCCTCTCTAATACCTCGAAGCCATCCAACTCCGGCATCTGAATGTCGAGGAGCAGCAGATCGGGTCGAAAATTGCGGATTGTGGATAGAGTTTGCTTGCCATCCTGGCACTCAGCAACCACTTGTATCTGCGGTTCCGAATTCAACAGGATCAGCAACTTCTCGCGCGCCAGCCTTTCGTCATCGGCAACTACGGCCCGCATAATCGCTCGTTCTGGCTCCGGCAAACCAACAGAATGTGAGATCATTGGCCGCATCACAGTACGTCTAACAGTGGAATAGACGTGACAGCTTGGAAATAGTTGTTTTGGACATCACCGCTCGCACGCTATTTATCCCTTTGGTATTGCAGGTAGCATCTATTACAGACAAGCTTGTCCCCGATACGAGTGCCCCGGTCCCTAACCACGCGGCTATGTTAGCCACTAAGCTTAGAATATAAAGAAGCGAAGCGACCTTCCGGCCGACTCGCTCCGGTGGAGGGGCGATTGGGATCTCTTCCCCGTTGCCTCCAACCCGACGCTCCTCCATCGAACCGCGCGGTGCTTCCAGGGACAGTCTAAATCGAATGAGACGGAGTGCGGTGAGACCGAAAAAGCTAAAGATCAACGGACCTGAGCCGTGTGGGAGCGGGGACGTCTTATGATTGCTTCAGCCGGGCACATTCGTTCATGATAGAGCCGCAAATCGGAATGAATCGGCCATTGATTTGGCCGTGTCGATTTTCCCAATAACTTGCGCAAAATGGGGCTGATGAGGCCGCTCCACTGATGAAGAGCGCTTGCGAGACGTGTTTCGTAGCTCTGCCGCTTGAGGGCATCGCATACGTGTGTTCTTACGAATGCACCTTCTGCGCGATTTGCTCCGCGAACATGAAGAACATTTGCTCGCATTGTGGAGGAGAGCTAGTTCGCCGTCCGCGCCGGACTGCGCCGGTGAAAGCAGGGGAACAAACAAACACCCATCTCTTCCGGGGCTTTCGCCCAGCGACGGTCTGGGGGTTAAGCTTCGGCGTGTGGACGTTTGTTGCTCTAGCCTATGCCATAACCGTCTACCAGCTATTCCGCTCGACCGGCGCCTCCGTGAGTTTTCTGAGCGTTCTGGGCCTGCAATGCAGCCTCGTGCTGACTTATGCCCCGCTGACGCCCTTCGTTTTCGAGTTTGCAAATCGCTATCCAGTGCAACGTGGCAACTGGGCCGAGCGATCGCTGGTATTGCTAGCGGGAGGTTTGGTGTTTACCGTGGCGCACGTGGCGCTTAGGAGTCTGACTCCTTACGCGTTTTGGGATCCTGGAGTCAAGGGTTGGGTCTCGGCCGTCTGGGATTCTCAAGCGCATGCATTGCGAGTCCATTGGTATATGTATCGCAGCCTGTTTCTCCAAAGCGTCGTTGACGACGTGGTCACTACGTACTTCCCGATCGTACTGATCGCGCATGTGGCGTCCTACTACCAGCGGTTCCGGGAGCGGGAGTTGCGTAATTCGCAGTTACAGGCACAACTCGTGAAAGCGCGGTTGCAAGCGTTGAAGAGTCAACTGCAACCACATTTCCTTTTTAACACGCTGAACTCCATTTCCGCCTTGATGTTAACGGACGTTAACGCCGCCGATCGAATGATCGTACGCCTTGGCGACCTGCTCAGAATCAGCCTTGAAACGGCCGGGACCCAAATGACAACACTGAGCCGCGAACTTGAGTTTGTAAATTGTTATATCGAGATCGAGAAGGCGCGTTTTGAAGAAAGGCTTAAGGTGACTATTGACGTGGCGCCCGAGACTCTCGACGCAAGCGTTCCGCACTTGCTGTTGCAGCCTTTAGTGGACAATGCGATCAAGCATGGAATTTCAAGACTGACGGCTGGGGGTGAAATTCGAATCTCAGCCTCTATAGATCATACGGATCTTCAGATGGAGGTGAGGGATAACGGACCCGGAATTCACGAGCCGGTTGCGTTGCCGTCGACCGGCGTCGGATTGAGAATCACGCGTGAACGGCTGGAGACGATCTATGGCCGGCAACAGAGTGTTGAACTGCTGAACTTGCCGGAGGGCGGAGCGGTTGCTCGGGTGACGATTCCTCTTCGGACGGGCGTGGGAGGAAGTAAATCCCTCTGACCCGAATATCAGCGGAGATAAAAGGTGAGAGAGTTGCAGGTGTTCCGCGTTGTGTCACCCGCTCGCGTGCACACCAGCGAGGGCGCCACGCCGAAGCGCCCTCGAATGCCTTTGAGTTAGAAGCGAACGCGAGCACCCACTTCGATCTGGCGGTCGCCTCCCTTTTGCCCCTGCGCCGAACCTGGCAGTGCGCCCCAAGCGCCGGGATTGAACAACCCCATCGGATAAAGGCCCGTCGGGTCGAGCCACTGGTTATGGTTCAAGACGTTGGCGAAGACGCCTTGAAATTCCATGTTGATGCCCTCAGCCACCCGGACATTCTTCTTGACGCTGAAGTCCATGTTCCAGTAAGGCAGCCCCACGAGGATTCCCGAGCCCCCGTCCTTGTTATCTAATCCCAGAATTGGATTCCGGAAGTTGTTCGCCTCA
>JBEKVS010000543.1:0-3059 GCA_049513795.1 Occallatibacter sp.
CTCGCCTTTTCTGCTTCGGTTTCAGCCAGCGCGTCATTGTCCGCGTTGTCGAGGATGTCAGTTTCCGCCTCGGCTGCTCGCGTAATTTCCGCTTCTTCCAGAACGTCTTGGGCGTTTTCGGCTCCGGCTTCTGCTTCAGCCGCCACGGCCCGCGCGTTCGCGACTTCCGCTTGGCCCTCTTCGTCGACGGCCTTCTCCACGGAAGCACTTTCGCCCTCCGCGGCTTCAGCAGCGGCGTGCTCCGCATTGAGCTCAACTGCTTCCGCGATCTCCGGCACGTGGCCTTCCTCGCCCTCTTCGAAGTGTCCGAAGTAGTGCCGCACCGCCACGCTGATGCGTTCCAGCGTCTTCTCGCCGATGCCGGGAATCTCTTCCAGCTGCTCCGGCGTCATGTCGGCCAGCGATTCGACTGTGGTGATGCCCGCAGCCACCAGCTTCTGAATAATGCCTTCGCCCAGTTCCGTGACCTGCTCGATCGGCGTCGAGGGCCCGCCGGTGAGCGCCTGCATCTGCTGCTCGACTTCCTGGCGCTTTTCTTCTTCGCTCTTGATGTCGATCTTCCAGCCCAGCAGCTTCGCCGCCAGGCGCACGTTCTGCCCCTTTTTGCCAATGGCCAGCGAAAGTTGCGTGTCGTCGACGATCACTTCCAACTGCTTATCCGTTAAGTCTGTAATGGAAACCCGGCTCACCTTGGCCGGCTGCAGCGCCTTCTCGGCAAAGGTGGTGATCTCTTCTGAAAACTCGATGATGTCGATCTTCTCGCCGCGCAGTTCACGGATGATCGACTGTACCCGCATGCCCTTCATGCCTACGCAGGCGCCAACCGGGTCAACGTCTTTGTCGCGCGACTGAACCGCGATCTTGGTGCGCTCACCGGCCTCACGGGCAATGGCGCGGATGACCACCGTGTTGTCGTAGATCTCGGGAACTTCGGATTGAAACAAATTCGAGACCAGCTCCGGAGCGGCACGCGAAACGATCACCTGCGGACCCTTGGCCGCGCGGTCGACCTTGAGCAGAACCACGCGCACCCGTTCGCCAATGGAAAACTGCTCCAGTCGCGACTGTTCGCGCTTCGGACAGCGCGCTTCCGCCTTGCCCAGGTCGTAGATGATGTCCTGACCCTCGATGCGCTTGACGGTGGCGTTGAGCACTTCCTTCTCGCGATGCGCGTACTCCTGGAAAACCGTATCGCGCTCCGCCTCACGCACCTTCTGGAAGATGACCTGCTTGGCCAGTTGCGCGGCGATGCGGCCCAGCGGACTGGTATCGCGATACATGCGGATCTCGCTGCCCACTTCCACGCCCGGAGCCATCTCGCTGGCCTCGGTGAGCGTGATCTGGTTCAACGGATCTTCGATCTCTTGATCGTCGGCGACAACAGTCTTGTAGATGTAGGCCGTGATCGCGCCGGTCTCCTTGTTCAGCTCCCCACGCATGTTTTCCTGGGTTTTGTAATACTTGCGCGTGGCCAGGGCAATGGCCTCTTCCACAGCTCCAACCACGATCTCGGGTTCAATCCCTTTCTCGCGGCTGAGGAGCTCGATACTCTGATACAAAGCGCTGGTGGCCATACTCTGCTTACTTCCTTAGTGATCTTTGGAACTTGCTATTCAATCGCGGCAGGGCCAAATGGTGGCCATGTCGGCAAGGTTGAAATTATTGAAGGGTACGGGCTTCAGCCCGTACGCAGTGCTGGACATTGAGGCCCGGGCTTCAGCCCCTGAGGGAGGGGTGCTTTGGGACTTCCCATTCCCTCGGCGGCTAAAGCCGCGCATCAAGCTCATCCAACGGACGGGCTAAAGCCCGTCCCCTTCACTCCGGAACTCGTTCTTCAAATCTCCGGCACCAGTTGAGCCTTCTCGATGTTGCTCAAGGCAATCTCAATCGTATTCACGCCGGCCTTTCTCGTCTTGCTGTTCTGCTTCACTGCATTCAGGTCAAGGGTTACCGTGCCGTCTGCACCGGCGGCCAATCTCCCCTGCCAGTGCCGATTGTTGCGGATCGCCTCGAAGGTCTGAATCTTCACCAGACTTCCCGAAAACCGTTCAAAATCCTCAGGCCGGCTCAGCTTCCGATCCAGGCCCGGTGAACTAGCCTCGAGCACATACTCGTCCCCGGGAACCAGGTCTTCCACGTCCAGCAGTACGCCGAAATCGCGACTGAAAGCGGCGCAATCCTCATGTGTGATGCCGGAAAACTGATCGAGGCTTAGCGCGCCCTCCATCAGGCTCTGCGGCAGATTCAACTCTCCATTGCCCGCTGCGATGGCCGCTTTAAGCTTCGCTCGTCCTTCCGCGTTCTTCTCGAGATAGACGCGAAGGGTTCGTTCCTTTGCCGGGCCCGTGAACTCGAGGTCCACCACGTCCAACCCGTGAGAAGACGCTACCCTCTGCGCCGCTACTCGAATTTCGTCCAGCTTGACTGCCATCTTCCCTGTCATCACCCCAGCGAGCAAAAGCCGCTCATCGGGGACCCCGCCGCCTGAATAGGTCTAACGGCTCGCCGTCGTCGGAGACACCGCCTATTCAGCCGTCTTGCTGCCGGAGTGTCCGCCCCGGGTTGTGCCTTTGGATCGGGGAACGTTCGCCCCAAATAAAAAGTGGGCTGTAAGCCCACTCATCTCTCCGCCAGCCGGCTTGCTCACGGCAACAGGGGCGGACAAATTCGTCTGCAGAGTTATCATACGGCCATTTGCCGCGAATTTCAACCACCACCTGCGGTGGGGCAGACGCCGCTGGCGCGGCCATCCGCAATTTCGGGGGGCTTCCACCAGGTCCGACGGAATGACCGGCTGAATCTCGAAGTAGATTGGCCGCCTACTTGGGCTTTGGGTCCTGATTCGGCGTCGCGGGCTGAGCGCCGGCCTTTGCGGCCGCGTCTTGAGCCGCTTGCTGGCGCGCCAGCTTTTCTGCCTTCTTGCGCTTATAGTGGCGAACCATATCCGGCCAGAACTCAATCACTTCCGATCCCACAATTCCCTCCGCCGACACCGTCAACCCGTCGGTTATGGTATCGCTGACGGTGCGCTCGGAGGCCGGATAATAAATGCGGGCCAC
>JBEKVS010000544.1:0-3055 GCA_049513795.1 Occallatibacter sp.
GGACAGCGCGGGCTTGCTTATTGCACGTCAAGCCGCTTAGAATGTGCCGCTTGACATGGCAAGCAGGATGCTTATACCGGGTAGAGAGAGGTAGGAATATGTCATTCGTTCGCGATCTGAAAGTTGCAGCGCACTCGTTAATTCGGACTCCGGGGTTGGCGATCGCCGTGGTTCTGACGCTGTCGCTCGGCATCGGCGCGAACGCCGCTATTTTCACGCTCGTTCGCGGAGTCCTGCTGAAGCCTCTTGTCAACCGCGATGAAGACCGGCTGATCTATATCCGACAGAGCGCGCCCGGCCTCCGCGATGAAAACTCTACGTTCTCTGTACCTGAGATACAGGATTTGCGCGGGCGCGTGAAAACCCTGAGCGCGTTTGGCGATTTCTCCAGCATGGACTTCACGATGATCGGCCTTGGGGAGCCTCGTTCCATTCGAGGTGGCGTTGTCAACGGCACGTACTTCGACGTGATGGGCCTTCATCCCGTGCTCGGTCGCCTGATCGGACCTGGGGACGACGGTCCTAAAGCGGCCGGTGTTGTTGTTCTCACGTACCGTTTCTGGACGACCGCTCTTCACAAGGATCCTTCGGTCATAGGCAAGACGATTCGCCTCGGTAGCATAGGTGACCGGTCCGCGACAGTCATTGGCGTTCTCGAACCTTGCGTCCCCTATCCGCAAGATACCGAAATCATCTCCAACATGGTGACCAGCCCGCATCATCTTTCCGCAACCATGGTGACTGGCCGCATCCATCGCATGACCGAGCTTTTCGGCCGCCTGGCTCCCGGAGTCACGCTCGATCAGGCTCGGGCTGAGTTGCGCTCCGTCTACGCCACGATGAAGAAAGAGCATCCCGAAGCCTATCCGCAGGAAGCGGACTTCCAGATCGGGGCCAAGTTGCTTCGTGACGAGATTACGTCGGGCGCCAGGACCGTTCTGCTGGTGCTGCTGGCAGCGTCGGGGCTGGTTTTCATCATCGCGTGTTCCAATGTCGCCAACCTGATTTTGGCACGGACGGTTCGCCGCGAAGGCGAATTGGCGGTGCGCGTGGCACTCGGCGCAAGCAAAGGCGTGTTGCGCCGCATGCTGTTGGCCGAGAGCCTTTTGCTGTGCGGCGCCGGCGCCGCGCTCGGCGTATTGAGCGCGCAGCCGATGGTGGCTATCCTGGCCCGCTACGCCGCGCGCTTCTCCGTTCGTGCGCTCGACTTCAGAGTCGATTCGAGCTTGCTTTGGGCCGGAGCGGCACTTGCTGTTGTGGCCGCAGTGATTCTCGCCTTCGTCCCGCGGCTACCCTTTTCCGGCACGTCGAGTGGACTAAGCCCAGCGAGCGGAAGTGTGCGGATCACCGGGAGCACGAGCCGCCGCCAGCGGATCTTCGCGGTGACACAAATCGCCGCTTCGTTCGTGTTGCTGGCCGGCGCAAGTACGTTGATCACTACGCTGATCGCTTTGCAAAGGACGCAGACAGGTCTGGACACGCAACACGTCCTCGCTATCGATGTTCCTGCCATGTCCTATGGGAAGACACCGCAGGAGGTTGTCGATTTCTACAAGGAAGTGATACACCGCATCGATGCCCTACCGGGGGTGAGTAAGACTGCCTTCGGGAACGTCGTTCCCTGGCGCGATGGGAGCCCCGGTCCGGGTCTGCAATTCTCCGCTGACGGACACGTCCACACCTCCGGTGTAGAGGATCCGCGGGCGCAATGGCGTCTCATATCTCCCGGATTCTTTGCTTCGCTTGGAGTTCCTATTATTGCCGGCCGCGATTTCAATGCTGCCGATGGCCCCAATAATAAGAATCAAGAACCTGTGGTGATCATCAGCGAGACTCTGGCAAAGCGTATGTTTCCCAACCAGGATGCGGTCAATCGACATGTCTCCTGGACGGATCCCGTGCTGCAATTCTTCCCTGGGAGCGATCTGGACAAGTCGCGTCTTATGGCTCCGCACCGAATTATCGGTGTCACGGCCGATATTGACGACGGGCACGTCGTTCCTGAGCCCACGCTCAGCGTATACAGCACTTTTGAAGAGGGCGCGATGTTGGGAGGCCGGCTTTTCATCCACACCGCTGGAAATCCTTATGCGCTGGTCACGCCGGCCACACGCGTTATCCGCGACATGTCCGCCGAGCAGCCGGTTGAGCACGCGGCTACTCTGGAAGACATCCGTGCAGAGGTGCTCACCCCGGATCGTTTAAATTCGCTGGTATTTGGCGTATTCGCGGCCGTGGCGCTGGCGATTGCCGTGGTGGGCGTCGCGGGGGTGCTGGCGTTTTCAGTGAGCGCGCGGACACGGGAATTCGGCATCCGGCTGGCCCTGGGATCGGAGCCGCAGCGGCTCCTGCGGGGTGTGATCGCGGAGGGCACCGTGATTGCCGCGGCGGGCGTGCTTGCGGGCGGGGCATTCGGACTGGTGCTGGCGCGGTTGGCGGGAAGATATTTCCTGGACGTTAAGATGCCGGGCATATTGCCTGTGCTTATCTCGGCGTTTGTGCTGATGGCGGTGGCAGTTATCGCGTCGGCGCTGCCTGCGGCCCGCGCTGCGCGCGTAGATATTATGCAGGCGTTGCGCTCCGAATGACCGCCGGAAGAATCGCGGGCATAAGTGATGGTGGGCGACGTGCGCGAACTGAGGGCGATCTCGCAGAGTGCGGCACCATCCGATCCGTCTACGGCGCGGGCATGAATGGGGCGTTGATCGGCTTACCCACAATGACTGTGGTTCCGGTGGGAGCCGTGGTTGCGACGGTCTGGGTCAGTTCGAATCCGGCCGCCTGATAGAGCGCGCTATATTCCCCTTCGGTGCGCTCGCAGCCGCCGGTGCGAACGAGCATGTTGAGGTCAGAAAGCGTTGGGTAGATGCTATCGGCTGAGGGCCGGAGCATGGCTTCCAACAGAATCAACCTTCCGCTGGGAACAATGGCTTTGCGGACGACCTTCAAGATCCTGACGGATTGCTCGTCATTCCAATCGTGGATCACTCGGGAGAGCAGGTAGGTGTCGCCGCCGGCTGGAACTGAGACAAAGAAATCACCGGAAATTATTTCG
>JBEKVS010000545.1:0-3043 GCA_049513795.1 Occallatibacter sp.
TAATGCTCGACGCCATCGACGGTGATTCTGGCAATACCTATGGGCCGGCAGTCATCGCGGCTTACTCAGCAGATGCGAATGGCAATCTGAGCACAACCAGCACATATAAGAATATGCCAGTATCGGAACCGGGCAACGGGTTCATGAGAATGTCCCCGTCAGGCAAGCTTCTTGCTGTTGGCGGATCAGGCCTGGAACTCTTCCACTTCAATGGCGCCAATCCGATCACGAAATACAAAATGCTCCTGCCGGGCGACAGCATCAGCCAGATTTTCTGGGACAACAACAATCACATGTATGCGCTAGGAAGCGACGCCAAGGGCGGGAAACTGTGGGTCTACACCGTCACCCCGACCAGCGTAACGGAAGCGCCCGGCTCTCCTTACTCGATCTCCAATGCCGGAAGCATGGCTGTTCATACCCTCAACTAACCGTTATGGTGGTGACTGCCGGTGGTGGTGAGTACAGGCCCTGAGGGGTCGAGGGTCTCATTGTGACTCCGAAGCGGTCGACATAAGGGCGGGTGCCGCAATGGCTTAACGCGGCCCTGCTCTTTTCTCATTCGAGGGCAATCGTCACTTGCCCTTGTAATCCTTGAACAACTCGGGAAACTCCTCCTTCAGCGCCTCGACCTTGGGCCGGTCGCATACCTGGATGTAAGGATTATCGGGATTGTGCAGGGCGTAATCCTGGTGATACTGCTCGGCGTCATAGAAACCTTTCAGAGGCGTCACTTCGGTCACAATGCGACTGGGGAAGACGTGCGCCGCGTCGAGTTGGGCAATGTAGGCTTCGCTGATCTTCTTCTGCTGGTCGTTGGCGTAGAAGATCACGGATCGATAGGAGCTGCCCACATCCGGCCCCTGGCGGTTGAGCTGGGTGGGATCGTGCGCGACGGAAAAGAAAACGCGCAGCAGTTGCCCGTAGGTGATCTTCGAAGGGTCGTAGACCACCTTCACAGATTCCGCGTGGCCAGTGCTTTCCGTGTTCACGCGCTCATAGGTGGCGTTGAACTGCGAGCCGCCGGAGTAGCCGGCAGTTGTGTCCAGCACCCCTTTCACCCGCTCGAAGACCGATTGCGTACCCCAGAAGCATCCGCCCGCAAACACCGCAACCTGCTTGCCCGGCTTCTGCGCCAGCGCATCGTCAGTGGCTGCGGGTGGAACCGGTGTTCGCGTCGCCGCGTGGCAACCGGCGCATAATGCCGCGGCCATAAGCAAGGAACTGAGCGAGTTCGAAAGCGGACTCTGTTTGAACATGTGCATCTCCAATTGGTTCTTCCCCGGCCATTTTCCGCCCGGCCGACAGCAGTGAGATGAGGCGGGCAACCAAAGGTTACAGCATGCCCGAGCTCCAGGCAGGCGCGTTCTGACCGGCTAATGCTGGTCTGTGCGGTCGGACGCGGCCAGTCACTACTTGACACCGAAAAGCTGGACCAGAATCAGGAGGTTGTGTAAGGCGAAGCGTAGCTGGTCATGAGCCGCTCTCGGTTCCCGCTCCCGAATGAAGCTTGGGACCGTCTCGTCCCGGCTCTGGGAACTATCTTTATAATTTCCGCGTATTAACAAAACATGCAATGCGTCGGTACATTAAGCTGGAGCGTGATCGGGTTGGCGTCGCCAGCCGGGCCCTCGCGGCGTGCGGCGCAGGCGCCGCAGGTTGGCCTGCCGAAGACGCCTGCTGCCGGCCACATCCGGACGGGCCATGTTCAGGCGGGCGACATCCGGGCAGGGGAAGCCGGGAGAGGCAAGATGACTGCTCCCGCCGCCCGTTTCGCGCACGTGGAGGGAAGTCCCCTGGAGATTGACTGGTCGCAAGTCGTGCGGTTGTGCATGAACGGCGACTCAGCCGCCTGGGCCGAACTGGTCCGTACCCACCATCGCCGCGTCTACGGCCTCTGCTATCGCTTCACAGGGAATCCGGCCGACGCCGAAGACTTGACGCAAGATGTGTTCCTCAAGATATATTCCAACCTTTCCAGTTTTGATACGACGCGCGGCAGCCTGCAGGTTTGGATCACTACCATGACCCGCAACCTGCTGGTGGACAACTTCCGCCGCACACGCAACCAGCGCGCGACCAACTCTCTCGACGAGGGGTGGGATTCGACCGAGGAGCAGAGCCCCATAGACCGGCTCACCTCGCGCAGTCCCTCGCCGCACGAATCGGCCGCGCAGAAGGAACTGGCCAAGATGGTGCAGAACGCGCTGGCGCGCGTCTCCGTCGAACTTCGCGAGGCAGTGATCTTGCGGGATCTGCAAGACCTTGATTACAAAGAAATCGCCCAGGTCCTGGGCATACCCGAAGGGACCGTGAAGTCCCGCATCAGCAGGGGCCGCGCGGAACTGGCCCGCCTGCTGGAACGTAATAAACGGGAGGTGATGTAACCATGAGTGAGCGCACAAACATTCCCAGCTCTCCAGCCTGCGGCCAGTGGGAGACCCTTTTAGCCGATGCGCTCGACGGCCTGCTCAAGCCCGAGGACGAGGCAGCCTTTTCCGCGCACATGGCAGTCTGCCAGGCCTGCACGGCCTTGTTTGAAGAGTCGCAGCGCGGCCGTCAATGGCTGGAATTTCTCTCTCCGGAGCCGGAAGTTCCAGCCGGCCTCCTCGATCGCATCCTGGCCCAGACCGGCCCTGGCCAAGTTGCTGGCTACGGCCTCATGCCGGCCAGCAGCAACGTGATGCCCATGCCGCAGCCCTGGCAGCGCCCCAGCTTGATGGGCCGCGTCTATGCCCAGGCCCGCCGCTTCGCCGAACCCCGCCTCTTGATGACGGCGGCCATGGCTTTCTTTTCCATCGCGCTCACCTTGAACCTGACCGGTGTTCGCCTCAGCGGCCTGCGCCTCAGCGATCTGAAGCCCACCTCCATCCGCTCTTTCATGGAACGCCGCGTCAACATGGCTTCGACGCCCATCATTCGTTATTACGATCATCTCCGCTTTGTCTATGAAGTTGAAACCCGGGTGCGCGAACTGCGCCGCACCTCGGAAAGCGACGACACCACCCCCAAACCCAAGAACTCCGCGCCGGGAGAATCGAAA
>JBEKVS010000546.1:0-3028 GCA_049513795.1 Occallatibacter sp.
CGCAGTTTGCGCTGCACTTCGATGAGGTGATCCTGCGGGCCTTCGAGCGCGGGCTTGATGGCGTACTGCTCGGGATGGTTGGCGCAGAGGCGCGCGCGCAGCAGGCGGTGAATGCCTTCGGTGTAAGGCTTTACGGCAGCGGCGTCGCCGGAGACGATGCCCCAGCCGATGCGCCATCCCGGGACAAGATAGTTCTTCGACATACCGCCGAAAGTGATGCAAGGCACGTCGGGAGCGACTTCGGCGAAGGCGATGTGGGGCGTGGCGTCTCCGTTTGAATCGGGCAGAATCAGCTTGTCGTAGATTTCGTCGGAGAATACGACCAGGTTGTGGCGGCGCGCGAGGTCGGCGATTTGTTCGACCATCTGCCGCGTGCACAATGAGCCGGTGGGGTTGTTGGGGTTGATCAGCACGATGCCGCGGGTGCGCGGCGTGAGCTTGCGTTCGATGTCGGCGAGTTCGGGCTGCCAGGCGTCGTCTTCGTTGAGGTCGTAGGCGTTGATTGCGATGCCCAGCTTGCAGAGCACGGCCGAGTAGAGCGGGTAATCGGGACACGGGGTGAGGATGTCTTCGCCGGGATTGACCAGCGCGGAGATGCAGAGATCGACGGTCTCGCTCACGCCTGAGGTTACGAATACATCCTGCACTGTGGTGATGCCTTTGCGCGCGGCTTCGCCACGAATGGCCTCAAGCGCTTCCGGAATGCCGGGCGACGGGGCGTAGCCGTTCTTGCCGTCGCGCATGGCTTTGTAGGCGGCTTCGATGATGTGCGGCGGAGTCTGGAAATCGAAGTTCAGCGGGTCGCCGACGTTTAGCGGCAGAACTTTGTGGCCTTGTTTAGTGACTTCGTCGGCTACGCAGGCCAGGTCGCGGATGGCGTATCGGACGTTATCGAGGCGCTTGGCGGCGGCGATCTCGCGGGGTTGGGTGATGGGCATGAGTGCGACTCCAGCTAGATTCTAGCGGAGCGGGGCATCTGCGACCACAACAGAAACATGCCTAGTTGTCGTAGGACTCTGCGAAGACTTCGTGACGGAACCCGATTCCTGCCGAAGCCACGACGCCTCCGGCGCGGCTAAGAAACTTCCGGCCATCCGCATCCGGTCGGTATTTCAATACCACTTTAATCGTGACTGGTCGTCCCTTAGCATTCGGGTATCTCTCGAGCAATTCGCCGCCTTCAACAAATGCCAGATAGCGATTCAGTTTGGCTTGGAGGATTTCTTGGTGCGCACGGCTGTTGGACCACTCGAGATGGTCGCTGACGGTGAGAATCACGGCGCCATCCTGTTTGTCTATACTCACGACGTCTACGACGTTGCAGTCTTCAACTGACACCTAATCCTCGCGAGAATCAGCCATCAGCATGAACCAATTGACGGCTGGCGGCTGAAGCTAGTCTGCTCGGTCGATCTGGGCTTTCTGCAGCTTGTCCGAGTAATCCACGTAGACTGACTTCCACTCGGTGTAGAAATCGATTGCGCCGATGCCGCCTTCGCGGTGGCCGTTGCCGGTGGCTTTGGTGCCGCCGAAGGGGAGATGTACTTCGGCGCCGATGGTGGGGGCGTTGATGTAGGTGATGCCCGTGTAGAGATCGCGAATGGCCGAGAAGGCTTTGTTCACGTCTTTGGTGTAGAGGGACGAGGACAGGCCGTATTCGATTCCGTTGGCGATTTCGATGGCGTCTTCCAGGTCGTCGCAGGGAATGATCGACACGACGGGGCCGAAGATTTCTTCCTGGGCGATGCGCATCTTGGGGTCGACGTCGGAGAATACCGTGGGCTCCATGAACCAGCCGTATTGATACTGACCTTGATCGAGGCGGTTGCCGCCGCAGAGCAGCTTCGCGCCTTCGTTCTTGCCGATGTCGACGTAGCTCAGGTCGGTTTGCAGTTGTTTCTCGTTGACCGCTGGACCCATTTCGACCGACTCGTCGAGGCCGTTGCCGACTTTCAGTTTCTTCGCGCGTTCGACGTAGCGCTCCACGAATTCGCGGTAGACGCCTTTCTGCACGATGATGCGGCTGGTCGCGGTGCAACGCTGGCCGGTGGTGCCGAACCCTCCCCAGAGGCCGCCTTCGATGGCGAGGTCGAGGTTGGCGTCATCGAGGACGATCATGGGATTTTTGCCGCCGAGCTCCAGCGAGCAATGCTTGAAGCTCTGGGCTGCGATTCCACCGATGATGCGGCCCACGGCGGACGAGCCGGTGAGCGAGATCGCGCGCACGTCGGGATGCTCGGCTAGTGGCGTGCCCACCGCCGGACCGAAGCCGGCCACGATGTTGATGACGCCCTTGGGCAGACCGGCGTCAGTGAGCGCTCGGACCAGATTGAACGTGGAGAGCGGGGTATCCTGCGCCGGCTTGATGACGCAGGTGTTGCCGCAGACGATGGCGGGCAGCAGCTTCCACGAAGAAATTGCCATGGGAAAATTCCAGGGCGTGATCATGCCGCAGACGCCGATGGGCTGGCGCACGGCCATGGCAAACTTGTTCGGCATCTCTGAGGGGACGGTGGGGCCGAAAAGGCGGCGTCCTTCGCCGGCATTGTAATAAGCGGCGTCGATGGCTTCCTGCACGTCGCCGCGAGTTTCGGCCAGCACTTTGCCCATTTCGCGGGTCATCTCGCGGGAATATTCTTCCTTGCGCTCGATCAGGATTTCGGCGGCGCGGAAAACAATCTCAGCGCGGCGCGGGGCGGGGACGAGCCGCCACTTGGTGAAGGCGCGCTTGGCGGCGGCGACGGCGGCGTCCACGTCGGCCTTGGCGGATTTCTGGAAGATGCCGACCAGGTCGCGGGTGTCGGCGGGGTTGCGATTCTCGAACGTTTCTCCGGTCGAGGAGTCGACCCACTCGCCGTCGATGAAGTTCTTATAGACTTTCGTGCCGCCGTAATTGATAGCGGCTGGCGTTGCTAAAGTGTCGGTTGCCATGATTGCTCCTACCTAATTAAGTTCACCTTGAATAAGTACCAAGATACTGATGCTACAGCGGGCGCTGAAGATGCGGCAAGGAGCGGCTTCCGGGATC
>JBEKVS010000547.1:0-3028 GCA_049513795.1 Occallatibacter sp.
ATAACGAAGCGCATCGGCCAGTCGACGGCATGACGGATGCCGATGCGGGCGGTGATGTGGACCTGAGGTGAGGGAAAGCCGTCGTCTCGAATCTGTAATGGGCTAGCGGGATCGACCAGATCGAGGCCGTTGTGCTGCGCCCTGGTGAGCCCCAGGGCCTGGCACAGACGGCTGGGGCCGGAGGTGAGAAGACGGGCTGACGCGCCGGAAGCGTTGGCTGCCGGTGCGAGTCCTCTATCGAGTCCTCTATTCAGAGCCATTTGGGCCATGCCGCAGATGGGATCGAGTGCGCGCAGGAGCACGCATCCGGCGCGGCCCTCGACTTCGCAGGAGATGTTGGCGCAAAAGTATTGGCCATAAATCGAGTAGACATACGCATGGCCGGCGGGGCCGAAGAGTACACGGTTGCGGGGAGTGGGCCCGCGATGGGCGTGCGCCGCGGGGTCGGGCGGATCGTTGTGCGGGCCGAGATAGGCTTCGACTTCGACGATGCGGCCGGCAAGGTACTTCGTGCCGTTCTCGTCTTCGATCCGATGGACGAGGATCTTGCCGAGCAAGCGCGGAGCCACGACGTCCGGCTGAGCTTCGAAGAAGGCGCGGGGTAGAAGGCGGCCCGGTAGCTCTTCAACTGCCCGATGATCGGGGCGTGAGGCTCCCGGTTGGGTGAGGACGGCACTCAATCGATGTACCTCATTCGCACGAAAGAACCGGGCTCTGTGGCTTCCCACCCTTTCGCCTGAAAAACGGCGAAAGGATGGGGCACCCGGGCAAGTCGCGAGTGGCAAGTGGCTACTTGTGAGTCTTGTTCCATTCCTTGATCAACGCGAGCACTTCTTCGGCGTGGCCTTCGGGGGTGACTTTGGGGAAGATGTGCAGCAGCGTCTGGTCGGGGCCGATCACGAATGTGGTCCGCTCGATGCCCCAGACTTTCTTCCCATACATGTTCTTTTCCTTGAGCACGCCAAACAGATTGCAGACTTTCTCGTCTACATCAGCAAGGAGCGTGTAGGGCAGATCGTATTTGGCGCGGAACTTGGCCTGGGCCTTGGGCGTGTCGCGGGAGATGCCAAGCACCACGGCTCCCGCCGCCTGCAGCTTCTTGAAGGTGTCGCGAAAGCCGCAGGCTTCGATGGTGCAGCCGGGCGTGTCCGCTCTAGGATAGAAGAAGAGGATGACGGGCTTGCCGGCATAGGCGGACAGGCTGGTGGTCTTGTCCTCGTCGGTCTGCAGGGTGAAGTCGGGGACTTTCTGGTTCAGTTCCATATAGAGCGTTCCTCGTATCGTAGATAGAAGGCCGCTGGATTGGCCGTCAGGTTCGATTATTCCCGAGGTGGGCGGCAGATGTCATTGCGCAAAACGGATCGGCTGTTGATAAAGCGAACGGTTCTGAGCCGGGTTGGATTGATTTTGGCCGCGTGGACGTCAGTTGCATTGGCGCCCGCGTTGCCGGCGTGCGCCCAGTATGTCGGGAAGGTCACGAAAGATGCCAAGGAAAGCCCGGAGCTGCGCTCCATTGCGGTTTTGGAGTGGACCGGCGACCCAGGCACTCCCAGCGCCAGCCGCCTGGTTCCGGTGGCGGTTTTCGATGCCGGCCAACTGCAGGACGGAGGCATCTACCTGGCGCGGCCTGAGCCGCTGGCGCTGGTTCCCGAGGTGGAGTATGAGCTGCAGCAGGATGGCAAACCGGTAGGCCTGTTCGACATCAAGAATGCGGGGCAGGTGGATGGGGGCTGGGTGGGCTTTGGAGCGTGGAAGCCGTTGCCCACGGTTAAACCCAAGCGGGCTCCCAAGCTGGCCGGCGCCGATTTCGACAATGATGCAGAGAGCGACACGCCGGTGCTGCACCGCAAGCATCACAGCGGCGATCCGGCATCGACGGGCAAAGACTCCGGCGGCGCGAGCAGCCCAGACGCGAGCGGGCAGGATGCGCCCAGCGACCCGGACCGGCCGACGCTGCACAAGAAGGCCTCAACCGACAGCACGGACAGCGCTGGTTCCGCTTCGGACGCCGGTTCCACTGGGGGTTCAAGTCCCACTTCGGGCACCGCTTCAGGCAGTGCTTCGGGGACGGCCTCTGCAGGCACGAGCGGGCCGGTGCTGCACAAGAAGGACTCCGGCGCCGATAGCACTGGCGGTGATTCGGACGGCGGCAGCCAGCAAAGCGACGACCCGGACCGGCCGGTGATGAAGAAACCGAAGAAGCCCCAACCCGCGCAGACGGCCAGCGCCGCGCCGGAAGATTCTGATTCTGATTCCAGCGCCGACCCCGACCGGCCGCGGCTCAAGCGCGGCAAATCAAGCGGCGACGACATCGAGGTTGCGCCCAGTCTGAAGGGCTTCCCGCCGGACGTACAACAGGCGGTGGCCGTCTCCGACGCCAAGACGCGGCCGGCGCACCCATGGAGCTACGCGTGGTCGAACCCCGACGACGAGGCCAAGATGAAGTCGAGCATGGAAGACCTGGCCCGGGACGCATTGGGGTTGAATCCGCCGCCGGCCAAGCCGGCCGCGAAACGCAGCGCTGCAGGGAGCACGGCGACAAGGACTTCAGCCGCGAAGAAGGCCGCCAAACCGGCTCCGCCGGCGACGCCTGTGCCCTTGGACAACGAGCAGTTTCGCGTCTTCGAGCTGGCCTACGGATCGGGCGCAACGCTGGTGCTGAGCGCACACACCGATGGACCCGTGACGCAGCAGAAGTTTGTGACGATTGTGGCTCAACCGGATCTCTATGGGAATGTGCTGGTGCTGCTGAAAAACGTGACCGACGGAACTCATCTCGATGAAAAGCCGCGCATGCGGCTGGTTGACGCCGTGGACGCGATGGCCGACAACCGCGGCGAGCTTCTGTTCGAGCTGCGCGGCGCGACGCAACGCCAATTCGCCCTCTACCGCGTGCTGCGCGGGCAGGCGGAGAAACTGTTCGTCACCGGCGGCGCAGATGCCGGTGACGGAGGCAGCGAATAGTGCCGGAAAGCACTTGGCTATGGCTTGATGATTTTTTGACAGGAATGCAAAATAGCCGCCAAGA
>JBEKVS010000548.1:0-3022 GCA_049513795.1 Occallatibacter sp.
GGCTCGAATCCCTGGACCAAGGCCGACCCGGCCAAGATGGTGAATCTGGCCTCGGTGTGCGAGCGCTACGGCGGGGGCGGGCACGCGCGCGTGGGAGCCATCAGCTTCCCGCCCGACCAGGCAGAGCGGGCTCGCGCGGCCGCGGAGGAGATTGTGGCGGAGCTGCGAGCTAAGAACCCTATCGGTTGAAGGCAGGCTTCTTCTGCGGCCCTCCCATCCCAGGGAGCGTCAAATACTGCATCAGTTCATGCTATATTTGATGCAGCCAGTGGGGTGATGATGCGCACCACCGTTACCATCGACGACGCGTTGCTGAAACAAGCTCGCCTGCTGAGTGGGCTCGAGGAGAACGGTCCATTGCTCAAGGCCGCTTTGCAGGCGCTGATTTATCGCGAGAGCGCATTGCGGCTTGCCCGGCTCGGCGGCTCTCAGCCAGATCTGACCGACATTCCCCGTCGCCGCACTGTCGACTGAGCTTGGGAGAGCAAGATGATCCTGGTCGACACTTCGATTTGGATTGACCACATCCGCACGCCCAATAACCGGCTCATCTCACTGCTCGAAGCGGAGCTGGTGAGTGTGCATCCGATGGTGGTGGGTGAATTGGCCTGCGGCAATCTTGCCGATCGGGTGACCACGATCTACCTCCTCGGATTGCTCCCGCAGGTCACCGTGGCAACCGACAATGAAGTTCTTTTCTTCATCGACAGGCACCGTATTGCAGGCAAGGGTGTTGGCTATTTAGACATGCATTTGCTTGCTGCCGCGGCGCTTGGCGGTCTCAAGATCTGGACCCGCGATCGGCGTCTGGACGAGGTTGCAAAGTCGCTCGGGCTGAATGCCAGGCAGGGCACAAGGTAGAAGAACGGGCCGCCAGTCAATCGTCAAATTGCGGCGACTCCTCGCACCCCCGCATTACACCTTGGCATGCATGCTGGGCCATTCGGCACGGCGTCGCTGCTTGAAGGCGAGCACACCTTCTTTGAAGTCTTCAGCTGAGCGCTGCGACGCGTTTGCTTTGATGGCGTCTTCGATCTCTTCGTCGAGCCGCCGCTTGGAGTGCTTGGAGAGCAGGCATTTGACTGCCTGCATGGCCTGGGGACTGTTGAGTAGCAGCGTCTGCGCCAAGGCGCGCGCTGAAGCAAGCAGATCGCTCTGCTCGACGATCTGGGTTACGAGACCCAGTTGCATTGCCTCTTGGGCTTTGAGAATTTTGCCCGAAAGCAAAAGCTCGCGTGTCCGCAGTTCGCCCACCTGGCGAATGAGGAACGAGGCCACAATGGCGGGCACAAACCCTACCCGCACCTCGGTGTATCCAAATTTGGCCTCAGGCGAGGCCAGCGTGAAGTCGGGAATGGTGGCCAATGCCATGCCGCCGGCGATGGCCGGGCCGTTCACTGCGGCAATGATCGGCTTGGGAAAATCGTAGAGCGTGCGCAGCACCCGAGCCAGGTTTTCCGAGTCGCGGCGATGCTCCGCGGGCGTGCTGGCGGTTACCGTCTCCAGATGCTCCATGTCCAGTCCGGAGCAGAAGGCCGGACCGGCGCCAGTCAAGATGACCACTCCGCAATCGCAGACCGCCGCTTCGTTCAATGCCTGGGTCAGCTCCTCGATCAGAATCGGGCTCAGCGCATTGCGTTTCTCCGGCCGGTTCAGGGTAATCGTCTGGACGCCGTTGTAGGATTCGGTGGCCACGTGATCAAAGCGGCTCATATGGATCTCCTTCCGCAGCGAACCGAAAGATGCGGCCGCGGAAAGCCTATCTTAACGCAATCCTCACGTCTGGTGAAGGTGATGGAAATCACATCTTCGGAAAGCTTCGCTGTCATCAAACGGGGCGCGTCGAGGCTTTAGAGTCCCAGCTCTACCGCTCGTTTCTTCATCGCCTCGATGCAAAAGCCGATATGCGCATCTAGATCCACGCCCAGCTCGGCTGCGCCCTGAATCACGTCCGCCCGGTTCACGCCGCGCGCAAAGGCCTTGTCTTTCATCTTCTTGCGCACGCCGGCGACCTCCACGTCGGCGATCGCCTTGCTGGGCCTGACCAGCGCGCATGCGGTCAGGAAGCCGGCCAGCTCGTCGCAGGCAAAGAGGCACTTGTCCAGATGCGTTACGCGCGGCACGCCGGAGTATTGCGCATGTCCCAGGATTGCCGTCCGCAACTCCGCCGGCCATCCCAGGCGCTCGAGCTCGCGCACTCCAACGAAAGGATGCTCTTCGAGCGAAGGATGGCGCTCATAGTCGAAGTCGTGCAGCAGCGCGGTGGTTGAGTAGAGCTGGATGAGGTCCTCGCGCGCGTCGCCGCTGAGGCCAACCCGGTCGGCTTCAGCCTCGCCGCAGGCTGCAACGCAGGCCTCGACAGCAAGCGCGTGCTTGCGCAAACTCTCGCCTTGGGTCCACTCGGTGAGCAGTTGCCACGCTTCGGCCCGGTTGTAGCGTTTTGGGGCAGTCGGTAAATCGTTGCCAATCAACATAAGAAAATTTTTTCTCCTGTTGCTTCATTTGGTTCGTGATTCTTCGGGTTTTTGGGGGTATGATGGTGGAATCTTAGGCGGACATCGGTTTTGAGCCTAAGTTCCCACTTGACAATTATGGTTCACATCGCCGAAAGTAGCACACATCGTGGTGCAGAAACGCACCCGGGAGAGCCCGCTCTGGCACTCCGCACACAGCCGATGGCAACCACACTAGTGAGCGTGGAGACGCGCGAGGTTGTGCGCTGCGATTTTTGCAGCTTAGTCCAATACAGAACCACCAACTCCCTTTGCAGGAAGTGCCGCCGGCCCCTGGACGTTGAGGAGCCGGTTCATCCCGTTCTGCAACTGGTATCCCACAGTGCGACGCCGCAGTCTTCGGAAGCCGGCTTGCAGGTGGCGGGGCAAGTGCGCGACATCCGCAAGGCGCGACATCTGAGCCAGCGTCAACTGGCTTCGCGGATGCAAGTGCCGCGTACCTATATTTCGAAGATTGAGAACGGGAAGGCGATTCCGACCCTCGGCTCGCTGGAACGGCTGGCTGCTGC
>JBEKVS010000549.1:0-5496 GCA_049513795.1 Occallatibacter sp.
GGCACATGATCCTGAATCCACGCAGTGGTGCCTCTCGATCTACGAGGCACCCATGCGTACGCCGAAAGGCTTTTCGATCGCGTTGTCTCCCTTTCGCCGGCCGACTCTTGAGACGATGCCGGTCGATGCCAAGGCTGGCTGTCTCTATCCCAACAACTCGCGCGCGCTTTTTGAGGCGCAAGCCCGCGGCTTCGACAATGCGATCGTGTGCGATATGCTGGGCAATGTCGCCGAGCTCGCTACCTCCAATATTTTCATGGCGAAAGATGGCGTGGTGTTCACTCCGATTCCCAATGGAACATTCTTGGCAGGCATCACCCGCCAAAGAGTGATCGGATTGTTGCGCCAGAATGGTGTGAATGTTATCGAGACGACTCTCGCTTACCGGGATTTCGAGAAAGCAGATGAGATTTTCGCGACAGGAAACTATTCCAAAGTGGTTCCGGCGACTCGCATCGGTGATCGCCCTCTTCCCTTCGGTCCCGTCTACACTAAAGCTCGAGAACTCTATTGGGCATTCGCGCATTCATGATCGCATTCATGATCGGGGAATCGCTCAGGCAATATGGGACTTCGAGATTTACGCCAGAGTTCCAGTTGTAACGTGATCCCTATGCCCACTTCCACGATGGTCGAGATGCTGATCCCGATCTGGCAGCGCGTTCTGCAGGTCTCATCCATCGGTGTCGACGACAACTTTTTTGAAATTGGCGGCGATTCTACGCTGGCGCTCGCCCTGTTCAACGAAATCGCACAAGCGTGCGGTCGCGAGTTGCCACCCGTGATGATTTACCATGCGCCCACAATTGCTGCCTTGGCTGCGGTGCTGGAAGAGTCTGAGGCACCGCGCGTCTGGGCGGGAGCGTGATGGATTTTTTTCAAGTGGTCAAGCACATCCAGACGCCCCGCGCGATTTACGGAATGCAGCAGAAAGGCATCGATGGAGCAGAAGAGCCGTCTCAGAGTATCGAAGAGATGGCACGGTATTCCCTCGAAGCTGTCAAACAGTTGCAACCTCAGGGACCATATCTGCTCGTCGGATACTCGCTCGGAGGGCTGGTCACGCTGGAAATGGCGCGACAATTGAATGCCGCGGGTGAAGCGGTAGCTCTCCTGGCTATGCTCGACTCCTACCCGGAGATACGGTACTTGTCGTTCGCACAGCGCTGCCGCCTACTGGCACGCCTGGCCACGCGACGCGCTTCGACTGCCATGAAACTGCCTGTGGGCGATGCCGTGTCTCTTCTCCTTCGCCCCTCCCGGCGGCGCTCGCTCACGCCAACAGTGTCCTATCAGCCTCCGGCCGATGTGTCGCTCTCCCCGGCTATGCAACGCGTCCGGCAGAGCGCTTACCTGGCGTTGACCCGTTACCGACCTCAGTTTTATCCCGGCACGATCAAATTTGTAAGGGCCGCGATCCCCACCGACTTTCCGGCGGATCCGTCGCCAGTCTGGGCTCACTTGGCGGGCAAATTCGACGTGGAGACCGTCCCCGGCGATCATCTGGGAATCATGACCACTCACTACGAGCAACTGGCGCATGCGATCTCTCGCTATGCGGGAGAAGCGCTCCGCGAGGCTGACAATTCGGAAGCTTTTACAACCCGCTGAGAGTTTGTTAACGATAACCAGATGAATGGCGCAGAAAGTCTTATTCGTTCCCTGATGGCCGGTGGAGTTGAAACGTGCTTCGCAAACCCGGGCACTTCGGAAATCCACATTGTTGCTGCGCTGGACCACGCGCCGGAAATGCGCTGCGTGCTGGGCCTCTTCGAAGGTGTCGTTACCGGAGCTGCGGACGGCTATGCCCGCATGGCAGAAAAACCAGCGTGCACTCTCTTGCATCTTGGCCCCGGCCTCGGGAACGGTCTCGCGAATCTGCACAATGCGAGCCGAGCTCAGGTGCCCATCGTCAACCTGGTCGGCCAGCATGCGACCTTTCATCTGCAGCACGACACGCCGCTCACCTCAGACATCGAAGGCATCGCCCGACCCTACTCGAAGTGGCTCCGGACTTCGCGCGCTTCTTCAGAGCTGGGCCGCGACGCTGTGGACGCCATCGTCGCTGCGCGCACAGCGCCCGGCCAGATCGCCACGCTCATCGTGCCCGCGGACGTCGCGTGGAGTAAAGGAGGCTCGATTGCGACCATTCCCGTCTTGCCAAAACCGCCGCTCCCTGCCGCTAAGACTGTCGAGCAAGCGGTTGCCATGCTTCGGTCCGGTTTGCGCACCGCTATCTTGATGGCCGGAAATGCTCTCTATGGCAAAGGCCTGACCACGGCCGGACGGATCGCGGCGGCCACCGGAGCCAAACTGTTCGCTCCGTATCCTCTTACTCGATTGCAACGCGGAGCAGGAACCCCAAGGGTCGATCGTGTTCAGTACGTCCTCGAACAGGGGATCGAACAGTTCAAGGAAGTTCGTCAGTTGATTCTGGTAGGGGCTCGGGCTCCGGTCGCGTACTTCGCCTACCCGGGAAAAGAAAGTGAATTCACTTCGCCGGGCTGTGAGATTCACATGCTGGCGAGTCCCGGTGAAGACTATATCGGTACACTCGAGGCGCTGGCTGAGGCGTTGGGCGCTGGCTGAGGCGTTGAGGCTGCACGAAACAGATTTTTCCGCTGAGCAAGCCGAACGGCCTGCGCTTCCGAGTGGGACAATCACGTTACCCGGACTGGCCGCGGCAATCGGTGCACTCCTGCCCGAAAATACTATCGTGGTCGATGAGTCCATGACCTCGGGTCGCGGACTGATGGCTGCAACCAAGGGAGCACCTCCGCACGATTGGTTGGGCAACACCGGCGGTTCGATCGGAATCGCGCTGCCGCTGGCGGTGGGTGCAGCCGTGGCTTGCCCGGGTCGCCGGGTCCTGTGCCTCACGGCCGATGGCAGCGGCATGTACACGTCACAGGCATTGTGGACAATGGCGCGGGAAGGTCTCAACGTCACGACAGTAGTCTTCGCGAACCGTGACTACGCCGTGCTGAAGCGGGAGTTTTCCTACCTGGAAGTGGGCAAGCCTGGACCTCGGGCAGCCGCGATGTTCGAGATCGGGCGTCCTGATCTCGACTGGGTGCACCTGGCGAGAGGAATGGGAGTTCCCGGCACCCGGGTGACTACGCTGGATGCGTTCGGGAAGGCCTTACAGGCGGGGTTCGAAGCAGAAGGTCCGACGCTGATTGAAGTACCGTTGTAGAGCCTGGCGGCTCGGCGTCGTTAACGTTAATGCGCTGGGGCGGGCTGGGCCATCTTGGCGAGTTCGCCCTTGATGACTTTTCCGGTGGGCGTCAGCGGCATCGAAGGAACAAACAGAATTTGCGACGGGCGCTTGTAGGGAGCGAGATGTTGCGCGGCGTGTTGCGCCAGGTCGGCTTCTGAGGTTGAGGACTCCGGCGCGAGTTGCACGAAGGCAACAACTTCCTCACCGCCTTCCGCTCCACCAACCGGCCGTCCAATGACCGCCGATCGCACTACAGCAGGGTGAGCATTCAGCACCGCTTCAACTTCCGCCGGGTAGACGTTCTCTCCGAAGCGAATAATCAATTCCTTGCTTCGGCCAACGATGAAGACATATCCGTTATCGAGGCGCGCGAGGTCGCGCGTGTTGAACCATCCCTCGGGATTGATCGCAGCAGCTGTTTCTTCCGGCGCGTGATAATAACCCTTCATCACATTAGGACCGCGCACCCACAGTTCGCCGACTTCTCCGTCGGTCACTGGCTTTTGATCGGAGCCGACAAGCTGCACTTCCACTCCCGGCAGAACTCGGCCCACGGATGTGTCGGTGCGGCGCTGCCCCACTACGGCCTGCGCAATGTTCGGAGAGCATTCCGTGACGCCGTATCCGTTGTGCAGCACCATGCCAAACAGGCTCTCTACCTGCGTCTTCACTGTGGGCTGCAGCGGCGCACCGGAAGATGAAATGATGCGAAGCGCGGGGAACTTGAAGGGCTGCAATCCCTTCAACTTGGCATAGTCCGCCAGAAGGGAGAACATTCCGGGAGCGCCCAGAACAACCGTCAACTTTTCTTTCTCGAGCGTTGCGAGAGTTGCCACCGGATCGAAACGTGACGCCAGGTACAATGTCGCGCCGCTGACCAACGATCCTAAAAGGACGATGGAAAGGCCGACCGCGTGCGACATCGGCAAGACCCCATAAAGTCGGTCATCCGGACTCAGCGACCGGATTCTGGCTGACACCGATGCTACAAACAGCAGGTTCCGGTGCGTCAACATCACGCCCTTAGGAAGCCCGGTTGTGCCAGATGTATAGATCAACGCGGCGACGCGTTGCCGAATCTCGTCGTCGATCGGCTCCGGTTCGACTTTCTCGTTCAGCGGACCAATGGCGATGGAACCTAAACTCGCAACGTTTTGAGTGACCGCGGCATGCCGCTTGGCGTGTTCCCGCGCCTGCAGCGAAACGCTCGTTGTGTAGATCACACGACGAGCGCCGCAGTGGTCGCGAATCGCATCGACTTCTTTCGCCGAAAGGCGCGCACTGACCAGCGCCGGCCACGCGTCAATACCGGCAGTCGCAAGCAGGATTGCTACAAACGCGCGGCAGTTCTCGCACACCACCATCACCCGGTCACCGGGCCGCACACCTGAATCGAGGAGCCAGGCCTCGGTCTCGGCGACTACAAGAGCAAGTTGCGGATAAGTCCAGGTTCCAGAGGCCTCTACCAGCGCGGGCCGATCAGGTGCCGAATCCGCCCATGGCTTGATGACGTCGCTGATGCGATTGGGAAGGTTCGCCAGAACTTCAGCGACGCTGTCGCGGGTTATCTCCGCCATAAAAAGATTGTAGTGGAGCAGGGCTCTACAGCTGCGCGGAACGTTTTCGCGACGCTCGCAGATCTGCCGCCGCCATGGCGGGGAACACCGTCGCATCCGCCTTCTTCGAAACTACATACTGCAGCCAGTTCTTATAAATCGCTTGGGCCGAGGATCGCCAGCTATTCTCCAACCCGCCGACCACCGAAGCTTCCGGAAAGGCGTCCATCCGTTCTTCCCCTCGATCGGACAAAGCACCATCTCGAAAATCGTTGAGAAGCTTCGTGGCCGCAGCATCGAAGTAGCCCTTCGGCATCGAGGGATACGTCTCCCGTTCCGCACGGAGAAATCTCTTGATGTCCCTGCGGTATTCCTTGAGCAAAGTCTGGGCTCCGTACTCCGGATGCCCTTGAAAATGTACGAAGAGGCTCTGCCTCTTCATTTTCACAAACGAATCGACCCCGCCCTCGGACGATTGCGTCAGCACCTGGTAGCCGCTTGCGATGAGCTCTTCCGCTCGGACTTCGTTCCAGCGAGAATGCGGGAAGCGCACGCGCTCGCCCGTGTCGGCCGTCAGCTGGTGCTTGCTGGCCTTGGCGAAGTCAAAGACGCCAAACTGCTTGTCGCCTAGCGGTTGTCGATGGATGCCATCGCTGTGCAGAACTCCGGCATGTGCCGCGAGGCAGGACAATATCGCCGATGCTGTGTTGCTTTCCGCCC
>JBEKVS010000550.1:0-3019 GCA_049513795.1 Occallatibacter sp.
TTTTGGTTTCCCAAAACAGACGACAGGTTTTGGGGCGCAGGGGTCCCCGGGTCCCCGGTCTACGTCCATCAATACTCTCCGCAACCGATTACCGAGTTCATCATTTCGGTGTCCAAGTGGTCGGATGGAACCGATGCACCCAAGGACTGATGCGCGAGTTTCAATGCGATCAAGTTTATAACTTGGCGATACACCGCCATATCGCTCATTGACACGATGACCGGGGCTTTGAGTGTAATCGCTGATAGCGTCAGCTGGCACTGACTACTTCCGGTTAGCCCGTTATCCAGGAGTTTCTGAGATTGATTCACGGAAGCCGAATTCCCGTTGCAAATCCGGGCTTGGGGAGCGCATTGGTGATTCGCCATCAAGCGAACCCGATGCATCGCAAGAATCGACCACCATCTACAAATTCGTGATCAACAGGACGCGTTCATCACTCGCTGCGCAGAATTTCGGTGGGGTCTGTGCGCAGCGCGCGAAGCACGGCAGGCAGTGTGGCAATGAGCGCGGTGAGCAGCAGGGCGCACGCCGGCAAAGCGATCAGATCCGCGTCGGTGGCTTTGACCTGGTAGAAAAGCGACTGAACATAGTGCGCCGCGGTGAATCCGAGCGCGACGCCCGCGCAGCCTCCGAGCGCGATCATCTGGAAGACATCGAGAGTCACCAGGCGCACGATGCCAGCGCGAGTCGAGCCAATCGCCATGCGGATACCGATCTCGCGGCGGCGTTGCAGCACAGAGTAGTTGAGGACAGCGTACAGTCCGATCCCGGCGAGGAGCAGCGCGACCGCGGCAAAGAAAGCGGCGAGCATGGCGATGAGACGCTCGCGAATGGTCTGGTCGCGGACCAGATCGAGCTGCGTCGTGATGTCGGAAATGCGAAGGCCGTTGTGGCGCTGCGCGATGAGTTGGCGGAGCGAGCCGGCGAGGGCGAGCGGGTTCTCGGAGTGGGTGTGAACGGTGAAGGTGGCGAAATCGACGACACTGGGGGCGGACTTGGTGTCGATTTCGTCGAAGGGGACGTAGAAGACGGCGCGGCTGGGCTCGCGCAGGTCGTGGTAAGGGACGTCGGGGACGACGCCGACGACCTCGTTGAGGGGCTGATTGGAACCGCGTTCAAAGGTGCGACCGATGGGGTCCTGGCCGGGGAAGAAGGTCTTGACGAAGGTTTCGTTGACGATGGCGGCTCCCGGCGAGGTGTCTTCCGGGCGAAAGTCAGGGCCGGAAACGAGGGGAATCTTCATCGTCGAGAACCAGCCCGGGGAAACGTTCAGAAAAAAGGCGGGAGTCGGGCTGGGTGGCGCGCCGTTGATGGAGATTTCGCTGTTTATCTGGATGCGCCCGAGAAGTGGCCAGCGCGAGATGGCGACCGAGTTGACGCCGGGAAGGAGGCGCAGCGCCTCGGCAGTTTGATTCCAGACGACCGGGAGCTGGCCTTTTCCGGCGACGGTTTCGAGCAGGAGCAGACGGTCGGTGGAGAAACCGAGGGGGCGGTTCTCGAGGCGCTGGAAGGATGCGACGAAGAGCGAAGACAAAAAGAGAACGAGGAAGCAGAAGGCTACCTGAAGAGCGATGGCTCCACGCATCAGACGGCGCGGCGAGTGCGGATCTTCACCACCCTTGAGCGCGGCGACGGGCCGGACGGCAGAGGCACGGAGAGCAGGAAGCAAACCAAGCAATAGAACGACTAGGATAATCAGCCCGAAGCCGAAGAAAAGCACACGCCAGTCGGCGGGAAGGGCGAGGCGCGCAGGATTGTCGGGCGGGTTGACGAGGCTGAGCACAAAGGGCGCCGACCACGCCGCAAAGAGTGCGCCAAGGACGGAAGCCAGGAGAGCGAGCAGTGCGCTCTGGCACAGAATGAGCTGGACGAGGCGACGCCGGCCGGCGCCGATCGAGATGCGGAGAGCCATCTCCTGGGCGCGGGCGGCGGCCTGGGCGGTCATCATGTTCGCGACATTCGCGCAGGCGATGAGCAGGACGAGGGCGGCCAGGAGACCGAGGACGCCGAGGTATCGGCGATAGTCCTTCTGGAGCTCGGAGATGCCGGCGCCGGCGGGATAGAAGACCAGCTTCTGATTGAGAAAACGGTCGATGGACGCCGGGGTCGCGCCGCGAAAGCACTTAAAGCACTCGGCCTCGAAAACACGGTTGACGGCGGAGAGATGCTGGCGGAGCGGTTCGAGGGCGGTGGCCGGGGTGACGCCGGGTTTCAACATCAGGAAGGCGCGGTGCCAGTCGACGCTGTCCTTTGTGGCGAAGCTGTTCATGCTCAGGGGCAGAAAGATGTCGGTGACAGTTCCCTTTTCGGTTCCGGTGAAATCGCGAGGGCCGACGCCGATGACTTGGAAGGTCTGGTTGGCTACGTGGAGCGAGAGGCCGAGGACCTGGGGATCGAGGCCGAAACGGTGATTCCAGTAGTCCCAGGAGAGGACCGCATAGGGGCTGGCACCGGGGGCGCGGTCATCGGCGGGCGTGGGCAGGCGGCCGAGCGTCGGCTCCATGCCCAAATCAGGGAAGAAGAGCGGGAACATGTTGCCGGAGACATAAACGACGTGGGCCTTCTCCATGTCGTCGTCGCTGGACCAGGTGATATCCGTGCGGTCGGCGTCGCTGATGGCGATGAGGTCGGCCTGGTCCTTGACGGCATCGCGCATGAGGTTGAACTCCGGCGTGGCCCAATGGTTGTCCTCGACGGGCTTGCCGTCGAAGCCGGTCATTTGGCGGGAGAGGACGTAGAGGTTGCTGGAATTGGAGATGGGGAGCGGCCGCCAGAGCAGGGCGTCGATAAGACGGAAGGCGGCGACACAGGAGCCGATGCCGAGGGCCAGTGAAAGCACAGCGGCAAAGGACGTGACCTTGTTGCGGCAGAGCTGCCGCCAGCCGAAACTTACATCGGCGAGAAGCGACTCAAGCCATCCGGCAGCACGAATGCTGTAGCTCGCCTCGTGGGCACGCAGCGCGGAGCCGAATGCACGGTGCGCTTCCTTGGGATCACGACCCGAGGCAATGGCTTC
>JBEKVS010000551.1:0-3013 GCA_049513795.1 Occallatibacter sp.
CATTGTCCCCGTTTTGCCGACAGCCAAGGCACCGGTCACTGTCTCGGCAATATAGGTGAGCGGTTGGTCGAGGAACTCCTCAAGGGTGCTCGGGTCCTGAAGGCGAGCTATATCGAAATAGTCTCGAGGCTTGGTTACAATTGAGAGGTCTTCCGCCACTCCTGCTGTCTCCCCTCCCAACCTAGCCGCATAAAAGCGGCGAGGGTGTGGCACCCGGTCTGTCGGCCGACGCGCTCACCCTTCCTCAGCCTCGCGCAGTTTGGCGATTACAGTGAAATCTTCAAGCGTGGTTGTATCGCCTTTGATTTCCCCGTGCGTGGCGAGTTCCCTTAGCAGCCGGCGCATGATCTTGCCGGAGCGGGTCTTGGGCAACTGCTCGGTAAAACGAATATCGTCGGGACGGGCGAGAGAGCCAATTTCCTTCGACACCCACTTGCGCAGCTCATCTTTCAGCTGCTCGCTGGGCTGATTCCCGCTCTCGAGCGAGACGAACGCCGAGATGGCCTGACCCTTCAGTTCGTCGGGGCGGCCGACGACCGCGGCCTCAGCAACCTTGGGGTGCGCCACCAGCGCTGACTCGACTTCCATGGTGCCGAGGCGATGGCCGCTCACGTTGATGACGTCGTCGACGCGGCCCATGAGCCAGAAGTAGCCATCCTTATCCATGCGCGCGCCGTCGCCCGTGAAGTAGCAGCCGGGCACGTCGCTGAAATAGGTCTTTTGATAGCGCTCGGGATCGCCGTAGACGGTGCGGGCCATCGAGGGCCACGGCTTGCGGACGACGAGCAGACCTCCGCTGCCGGCGGGCACTGGATGGCCTTCCTTCGTAACCACTTCGGGCTGGATGCCGAAGAACGGCCGCGTGGCTGAGCCGGGCTTGGTGGGCACGGCGCCGGGGATGGGCGCGATCATGATCGACCCGGTTTCGGTTTGCCACCAGGTATCGACGATGGGGCAGCGGTTGTGGCCGATCTTCTCGCGGTACCACATCCAGGCTTCGGGGTTGATGGGCTCGCCGACGGTGCCAAGGAGTCGCAGCGAACTGAGATCGTGCTTCTCGACATGCTGGTCTCCCCACTTGATGAAGGCGCGAATGGCGGTGGGCGCGGTGTAGAAGACGGTAACTTTGTGGTCGTCGACGATCTTCCAGAAGCGGGAAAAGTCGGGCCAGTTGGGTGCGCCTTCGTACATGAGCACTGTTGCCCCGTTTTGCAGCGGGCCGTAGACGACATACGAATGGCCGGTGACCCAGCCAATGTCGGCCGTGCACCAGTAGACATCTTCGTCGCGCAGATCGAAGACGTACTTTGAAGTGAGATAGGTCTGGACGGAATATCCACCCGTCGTGTGGACCAGGCCCTTTGGTTTCCCGGTTGTCCCGCTGGTGTAGAGAATGTAGAGCGGATCCTCGGAGTCCTGCTCCGCGCAGGGGCATTCGGGCGCGGCCTTGGCCATGAGATCGTGCCACCAGTGGTCGCGGCCTTCAACCATGTTGACCGCGCTGCCCGTGCGCTTGTAGACCACCACATGCTTCACCGTGGGGCAGGCGTTCATAGCTTCGTCAACCGTGGCCTTGAGCTTGATTTCGCCGCCCCGGCGGTAGCTTGTGTCCTGGGTGAGGATGGCCACGCAGGTGGAGTCGTTGACGCGGTCGGCGATGGCGTTGGCGGCGAATCCGCCGAAGATGACGGAGTGGACGGCGCCGATACGCGCGCAGGCCAGCAGAGCGATGGCCAGCTCCGGCGTCATGCCCATGTAGACGGCCACGCGGTCGCCCTTCTTGATGCCAAGGTTCTTCAGAGCGTTGGCGAACTTTTGCACCTCGGCATGGAGTTCGGTGTAGGTGATGCGGCGAATTTCGCCCGGCTCGCCTTCCCAGATGATGGCCGTCTTGTCGCGCCGCGCGCCCAGCGCGTGACGGTCCACACAGTTGAAGCTCAGGTTGAGCTTGCCGCCCACAAACCACTTGGCCCAGGGCAGGTTCCACTCCAGCACTTTGTCCCATGGCTTGAACCAATGCAGCTCTTTTGCTGCCTCAGACCAGAAGCCCTCCGGGTCGTCGATGGATTGCTTGTAGAGGGCTTCATACTCAGCGAGGCTCTTGATGTGGGCTTTGGCGGCAAACCCAGGCGGCGGCGGAAACACGCGGTTTTCGCGCAGGGTGGAGTCGATGTCCTGATTGGCGACTGCAAGATTGGCGAGGGCGGGAACGGGCAATGAAGACATGAAAACTTCCTTCTGGGGAAGAAGATCTGCTGGTATGCGGGGCCCGGAAAATGCTCTTCCAGAATGGACTCGCTTGGAAGCAACTTTAACGGGATGGCCTTGGAGTCGGCAAGTGAGGCGCATGAAGGCAAAGCGGAATTAGAATAGTGACGAGCAGAGTGGCCGGTGAGAACGCTGGGATTGTGCGGCTTACCGAAGGCAGGCAAGGTGCAAGCCAATGCTTCTGGAACTCCTCAGGCCGTTTTCGTTCTTCGCCAGCATGCTCTCGTTGTACCCGGTCATGCTGAGCGCCTTTTTTGTGCCTGGGAGCCGCTGGGAAGAACGGCTGGAGATGGCGGTACTGCGGGTGGCATTTGCGGCCTGCGTCTGCTTCGCCAGCGGCATCCTGTTTTCATGGCCTTCGCGCGCTCGAACGGAACCGGACGAGCCTTTGCTATCTACGCTACCCGTGAGGCTGTTCTTTTGGGCTCTGACCGGCATGGCGATTCTGTTTACGATCTCCTGGTATCTGGAGGAGTACTACATTCCCATGACCCGACACGGGTGTTGCCGGCCGTAAACCGCAAGGTAAGATCATCCCATCATGCCCGAAGTCGCCAATCCTGCTGCGGAGACCTTTTTGCGCGGGTCGGTGCTGGTGCTGCTGCAATTCGATGTGGCCGAGGCCATTCGCCTTGACCGCCTGCAGGAATTGATTCGCGCGCGCACGGTGCAGCAGCCGAACCTGAAGCATCCGGCCCCGGGCTATGTGCGCTACAAGCGGCCGCCGGTGGTGGAACCGCTGGAG
>JBEKVS010000552.1:0-3013 GCA_049513795.1 Occallatibacter sp.
ATGCCGAACAGCGTGAGCGAGTTGACGGAGAAGCCGAAAATCTTGATGAACGCAAACGTTCCGATGAGCGAAACAGGAATGGTGACCGCTGGAATAATGGTGGCGCGCCAATCCAGCAGGAACAGGAAGATGACCACGATGACGATGGTGATGGCCTCAGCCAGCGTAACCAGCACTTCGCGGATGGAGTCGCCCACAACCGTAGTCGAGTCGAACGCGATGGCGTATTCCAGTCCCGGCGGAAAGCTGACAGCAAGTTGCTTCAACACGGCTTTGCCCTGACGATCCACATCGAGAGCGTTGGCGTTCGACAGTAACTGCACGCCGATGCCCATGGCATCGTGGCCGGAGTATTTCAGCGATGTGCTGTAGTCTTCCGCGCCCACCACAGAGTGACCGACATCCTTGAGCAGGACCAGGCCGTTCGACGAATTCTTGACGATGATGTTGTCGAACTCAGCCGGACTGGTAAGGCGCCCCACAACGCGCACCGGAATCTGAAAAGCCTGCTTTGCATCCGACGGCGGCTGGCCAAGCTGGCCTGCGGGAATCTCGACATTCTGCTCCACCAGCGCGTTGACCACATCTGAAGCCGTCAGGCTGCGAGCCGCCAGCCGCACCGGATCGAGCCACACGCGCATGGCGTATTTGCGCTCGCCGAAGATCATCACGTCGCCCACCCCAGGCACGCGCTTGATGGCGTCCTTCACGTAGACATCGAGATAGTTGGAGATGAACTCGGAAGAATAACGGCCGTCGCGCGTAAAGAAGCCGGCTGCGAAGACGAAGTTGTTGTTGGCCTTGGTAATGCTGATTCCGGTCGCGTTCACCGCCGAAGGCAATCGTCCGGTAACGCTGGCTACGCGGTTCTGCACATCCACGGCGGCGATGTTCAGGTCGTAGCCGGTATTGAATGTGGTGGTGATGGTGCTGGTGCCGCTGTTGGTGCTGGATGAACTGATGTACCGCATCCCCTCAACGCCGTTGATCGATTCTTCCAGCGGAATGGTCACCGCTTTCTCCACTGTGTCGGCGTTGGCGCCCACGTAGTTGGTGGCCACCAGCACCGTGGGAGGCGTGAGCGTGGGATACATGGCAACAGGAAGCGTAGGAATGCATACCGCTCCGGAGAGAATGATCAGCAGCGCGCAAACGGTGGCGAAGACCGGCCGATGAATGAAGAAATCTACAAACAAGGTAAGCCTTCCTTTTTCGGTTGCGATGCCGCGCATCGATCAGAGGGTGCCCCAGCTCTCGCAGTTGAGACCTGGGAAACCAAGGACCCGAATCCGCCTAAGCGCCCAGCAGCATCACCGGCATGCCGTTCACCAGAAACTGCGTGCTGGACACGATGACCTTGTCGCCAGGATTCAGCCCCGCGGAGATGGAGTAGTCGTTGCCCACCGTATCCCCGAGCGTGACCGGAATCTGGTGAGCCATCCAATGGCCATTCTGCTGCTGGGCCACAAACACAAAGCTCTGCCCGCCCTGCCGGGTTACGGCAAGCACAGGCACAACCGCCATCGGCGCGGTACTCCAGATCACGCGCGCCTTCACCATCTCCGCATTACGCAAAATCTCCGGCGTAGGGTGCACCGGAGCCTTCACCAGAATGCCCTGCAGCGTACTGTCCACCTGCGGCGAGAGGAAATCGATCTTGGTTTTCTCCAGCAGTTTGCCGCTGGTGTCGGTCAAGTCCACCGGCAGCCCCATGCGCACCTGTCCGGCGCGCTCAGTGGGCACGTAGATGTAGGCTTCCAGGTCCTTGTTCTCATCCACCGTCGTCAGCATCGTCGTCGACGAAACATAATCGCCCACATGCACGGGAATGTCGCCCACCACGCCGTCAAACGGAGCCTTGACGCTGTAGTAGGCCAGCTGCTCCTCCTGCGTCTTGCTTGCTGCCGCTGCCGACTCGTAGTCCGCCTTGCTGTTCTCGTAGGCCTGTTGCGCCTGTTCGAAAACCTCGCGGCTGGTGATGCCCGCCTCAAACAGCTTGCGCTGCCGCTCGATCTCCGCCGTGTTGTAGTCGTAAAGAGCCTTCTTCTGCCGCTCCGTCGCCTTGGCCGAATCGACCGAAGCCTTTTGATGCAGCGGGTCGATGCTCATCAAGTCCTGGCCGGCCGCGACGTGGTCACCGGAGTGAACGCGAATCTCGGTCAGGCGGCCATCCACCTGCGGTTGCAGCGTGGCCGAGCGGCGCGACTTGATGGTGGCCACATACTCGCTGCTCTGCGGCACCGGCGACAGCGAGACAGCCACCGTCTGCACTGGCAGCCCCTGCATGCCGGCAGCAGCCGCGGGCGGCGCGGCCTTCTTCTCGCAGCCGGTCGCCATGAGGCCCACTAAACTTAGACAGATGAATATCTTGATGCTTGATCCTCGGGAGCAATTCAATGCGCTGTTCCTCACAAAATCTCTTCCATGCTGCTTATGTTTTCGAGCGAACGGGCAGTTCGCCATTTGCTTGCGACAGGTTGAAGGGCAGCTCCCCTGCAAGAGCCAGGCGCCTGCCGGAAGTGTCTTCGCCTCCGCAAATGAGGAGACGCGGCACAGTAGTTAGTCTACCGTTCGGACCGCAGCGACCCGAAAGTGACAGGCTTCCGCTGGCTCTGTTCCCGGCAGATTCCAATCGACGCAGTTCCCCGGATGGTTCCAGCCATAAACCCCAGCCCAGTGTGCTTCTGCAAATGCGTTGCTATTGTGACGCTTGGGGCTGCCCGGTTGACTCAAATTCTCGACAGCCGCCTGCGGTCCGCAGCGCGAACGCAGCTTCCGGCCGGCTTCACTTCAGGCCGTGCGTGAAGAGGCGTCTTTTTGACACGACCAACCCGAGTTGGTAGCCTTCATAAGGGCGTCTCCGGCTTTCGCGAGCCGTTCCTGCCCTTCAAAGCGTCCCCGTCGTCTAGCCCGGCCTAGGACACCGCCCTTTCACGGCGATAACACGGGTTCAAATCCCGTCGGGGACGCCAACAAAACAAAAGACTTAGAGAAAATCGAACCAAAACCCGAG
>JBEKVS010000553.1:0-3001 GCA_049513795.1 Occallatibacter sp.
AATCCGATGTCGTTCTTGTCGGTGCGGGCATCATGAGCGCCACCCTGGCAGTGATCTTAAAAGAACTTGATCCCAGCCTGAGAATCGAGATCTACGAAGTCCTGGGCAGCGAGGCGCAGGAAAGCTCGAATGCATGGAATAACGCCGGCACCGGCCATGCGGCACTCTGTGAATTGAACTATACTCCTCAGAACAGTGACGGCAGTATCGACATTTCAAAGGCTCTGCAGGTCAACACCGAGTTCGACCTCTCGCGCCAACTCTGGGCGTATTTGGTAAAAAAAGGAGCGATCAAGGACCCGCAGTCCTTCATTCATCCTGTTCCACACTTCAGCTTTGTGCGCGGCTCGGAGAATCGCGCGTTTCTCAAGAAACGCTTCGAGGCGCTCTCTGCTCATCCCTTATATCACGGGATGGAATATTCCGACGAAAAGAAGCAAATCGAGGAGTGGCTTCCACTGGTTATGGAATGCCGCGATCCAGAGGAGGAAGTTGCGGCGACGCGAATGCTGACTGGTACTGACGTGGATTATGGGGCTCTCACCGCGGATCTTCTTAACTCCTTAAAGGACCAGGAAGGCTTCTCAGTTCACTTCTTCAGTCGAGTGCAGGATCTGCGCCGTGATGGGGATTTATGGGGCGTGCGCGTGAGAGACGAAAACAGCGGCGAGTATCGGGATGTCCAGGCCAAATTCGTCTTTATCGGCGCCGGCGGCGGATCGCTGCCACTATTGCAGAAATCGGGGATCCCCGAAGGTCGAGGTTACGCCGGGTTTCCGGTGAGCGGAATCTGGCTTCGCTGCGACAATCCTGAGATAGCTTCGCGCCACGATGCCAAGGTATATGGGAAAGCCTCGGTAGGATCGCCTCCCATGTCCGTGCCCCATCTCGACCGGCGCCACATCGAAGGAAAGGTGTCTCTGCTCTTTGGACCTTATGCGGGTTTTTCGACGAAGTTTCTCAAGCATGGATCCTATCTTGATCTGTTCGGCTCCATCGATCCGGAAAACTTACTGCCGCTGCTGGCCGTCGGCCGGGACAACATGGCTCTCACGGAATATCTGATAGGCCAGGTGCTCGAGTCAGAGGAGGAGCGATTCGCGGCGCTCCGCGAGTTCTTTCCAAACGCAAATGAGGAGGACTGGAAAGTCGAAGTAGCGGGTCAGCGGGTGCAGATCATCAAGAAGGATCCAACACACGGCGGTATCCTGCAATTTGGCACGGAGCTGGTCAGCGCAGCCGACGGTTCCATCGTGGCGATGCTGGGTGCTTCGCCCGGTGCTTCTACCGCGGTGTGGATCATGATTCAAGTCATCGAGCGCTGCTTCGCGGACAAATTGACAGACGGCGGATGGTCCGCCAAATTGAAGGAGCTGATTCCTTCTTACGGTCAGTCTCTGGCCGAGAATGCGGACCTTTGCCAGCGGGTGCGCGCCGAGACGGCGGCCGTGCTGAACATCAACAACGTCACGGAAAAGGAGATGGTATGAATTAACGACGCGATTCGGCGGTAGGCTCCAGAGGGAGACCTTTGGAGTAGACAGGCCACAGGCTGTTCATTGTTCTGAGGCGCGATGCGACCTCGTAAAGGAGATTAGTCAGCCCTGTGAGCCGGAGCGCCACCGTAAGGCCAGTGATGGACCTTGGATAGGAGAATGGTGACCGCCGAAATAGCGAACGTCTACTCCGCTTGGTTCCCAACGTTGCGAGACGAGGAGAGGATATGGAAGCCAAGCGTTTTATCGGAATCGATCTGCACCGGGACTGCTTCACGGCATGTGTCCGGTTGGAAAACGGAAGAGAGTATTTGAAGAAATGGAAGCTGGAAGACATGCCGAAGTTTGCCGGCAAGCTGCGAGCTGCCGACCAGGTGGCGGTGGAGATGACCGGCAACACCCGGTTATTCCACGATCAAGTGGCGCCGCTGGTCGACCGGGTGGTGGCGGTCAATCCGACACAGTTCCAGGTAATTACGCACTCGGTGAAGAAGACCGATCCCAACGATGCCCGGCTGCTGGCGCTATACCTGGCCAAGGATTTGCTGCCGGAGGTGCGGATGAAAGATAAAACGCAGGCGCAGATAGCGTCGTTGACGCAGACGCGCGACACCATGGTGAAGCTGCGTACGGCGCTCAAGAACAAGGTGAACAACATCTGTTCGGCCTACGGAGTGAATCTGAGCCGGGAGTCGCTAGCCAGCGAGAAGGGGCTGCGGGCAGTAGGACAGATGCCCTTCGATCCGCTGGTGCTTCTGGAACTGAAGATCATCGTCGATCAGATTCGCAGCCTGAATCAGAGCATTGCGGAACTGGAAAAAGTCATTGGGGACGAAGGCCAGAAGCTGGACGGCCACAAGAATCTGACCAGCATCAAGGGCATCGGCAAGCTCAGCGGCGGCATTCTGCTGTCGATCATCGGGGATATTGGCGACTTTGCCGATGAGGGCAAACTGGCCGCCTACTTCGGGATCGTTCCGCGCGTGTCGAACTCGAATGAAACCGAACGCAGCGGCCGGATCACCAAACGCGGCACCAAGCTGGGCCGAACCACGCTGATCCAGTGCGCCCTGATCGCGCAACGCTACAGCCCCTATCTGAAAACTTATTTCGAAAAGATGAAGGCACGGCGCGGCTCGGGTAAGGCGATCGTCGCGTTGGCGCGCAAGTTCCTGGGGATCATCTACCGGACACTCAAGAATAACTGGGTCTTCCAAGACTTCCCCAACTTTGTATTGGCGGAGGAAGCGACGGCATGAACACCGCCGCCTACGCCTCCGCTACGCTCAGCATGGCTTCGCTCCGTCTCCGGCGACTCCTCAGTCGCCAGAAGCGTGGCAAGCCCGAACCCGAGGCTTAGAACCTCGGAGTAGACAAAACATCATAGGAGACAATTGGCATCGGGCGGCAAGTACACGCGCACTATATCGGCCTTCTTGTTGACCACGTGGTCCAGGAAACCAGGGTCCTGATGGGTGAATCCGTTGTGATCCTGCTGCCAGACG
>JBEKVS010000554.1:0-2990 GCA_049513795.1 Occallatibacter sp.
GTGACACCCGCGGGTCATGCTCGTGGCTGAAAGACAAGCCTTGAGCCACGCTCCGGGCTGTTCCAAAGCGCTTCGACCTCGCTGAGCGGTGCGGTCCTGATGCTGAATTGAAACGGCTGGGCAACGGCGGATTTGAAAAACTCCGCGATGGCTGCCAGGATCTGCGGGAGCGAGGCGCTGCCGAAGCCGCTGCCCAGCATTTCGAGGGCGGAACTGCGCAGAGCGGCGGCATGCAGGTTGATGGAAGTGCCGGCGACCGATCCGATCTGCACGAAACGCAGGCGCGCGGTGGACTTGCGCAAGCCGCGCTGCGAGATGGCTTCAAGCAGAGATTCGGCTGGCTGGCCCCACAGGTAGTCGAGGGCGATATCCACGCCTGCGCCCGCGTACTCGTTGCGAAAGGCGGCGACAAGAGCATCATGGGGCTGGTCGAGCGAGATGGCTGCGTCGGCGCCCAGGTCTTTCAGTTTCTCCAGTGACTCGGGATTGCGGCCCACCCCTACGACGCGTCTTGCGCCCATGCGTTTGGCAATCTGCACCGCAAGCTGGCCCGCAACGCCCGTGGCGCCGAGAATCAGTACGCTCTCGCCGGCTGCAAACTTGGCCCGCGCCTGGAGGGCGACCCAGGACGACATGGCCGGATTGGCGATGCCCGCAGCGACTGTGTCATCGAGTCCGTCTGGCAGCGGGATGCACATCGGATGAGCGACGAGGCCGCGTTCGGCGAAGGTGCCAAACGGGCTGCGCGCGCCACCGAAGTAAACCCGCGTGCCATCCTCGAGCCGGCCCACGCCATCGACGCCGGGGATAAATGGCAGTTCACCCGTGCTGCCGTAGTGGGTGCCGTTGGCCAGCGACTTGACGATCTGGTGCAGGCCAGCCGCGGTTACGGTGACGAGCTGCTCTCCTTCGGCAGGCACAGGGTCGGTGAAGGTTGCGTAGGAGGGTGGAGCGTCAAAGGCGCGAACAACGGCGGCTTGCATGGAGTCTCCTTGGAATAGTCGGTCTCTGAAGGATGATCGAATTTAGTCTAAGGCGAAGGTCGAGCAAGGCGCAGGCACGGTTGGCGGTGTCAAATCGGCCCCGAATGCAGAGCAGGACAATTCAGGCGGATTGGCGCTTGTCGGCTTCGATCGCGCTGAGGCGTTTATCGAACGCAAAGGATTGCTGAATGAATTCCAAACGCTGGACCAGGCTATCGTGACGGATGCGGTTGGCTTCTTCGATGGAGTCCAGGCGTATTCCAATCGCCGAAAGCTGCGAGCGCATCTCGCGCAATTCCGGCGCCAGAAAATCCTGCAGCACCTGCCTCGTCTCGTCCACAACTCCCATGGAACACTCCATACCCATTGATGATCTTACACCCGTTCTCACTTACCTCGAACCGTTCCGATCGCGCTTTACATCCGACCGGGACCCCTGCCACAATAAAAAGTGGACACCCAGACAATCGTAATTCTCGATTTTGGTTCGCAGTATACGCAGCTGATTGCAAGGCGCATACGCGAGCTGAATGTCTTCTCCGTCGTTCTGCCCTGCACCGCTCCAATCGAAGAAATCCGGGCTCACAAGCCGCTCGGCCTCATTCTCTCCGGCGGCCCGTCTTCGGTCTACGACGCGGATGCGCCGGCGGCGGATGCGGCAGTGCTGGCGATGGGCGTGCCGGCTCTGGGCATTTGCTACGGGCTGCACTTTATCGTGCATCACCTGGGCGGCAAGGTGAAGCCGGCGCCGCGGCACGAGTATGGGCACGCCGAAGTCGCGATCGAGCACGCGGAGACGCCGCTGTTCAAAGATCTGCCCGCCAAAATTCAAGTCTGGATGAGCCACGGAGACGAGGCTGAGAAGCTTCCTTCAGGCTTTCGCCGCATTGCTTTCAGCGCCAATGCACTCGCTGCGATTGAGAATGCGGAGCGCAACATCTGGGCCGTGCAATTTCATCCCGAGGTGCACCATACGCCGCTCGGCCGGCAACTGATTCGCAACTTCGTTTTCGACATCTGCGACGCGGCAGGCGATTGGACGCCGGCGCACTTCATCCAGACTACGGTCGAAGGCATTCGCGCCAAGGTGGGCGCGGGCCATGTGATCTGCGGACTCTCCGGCGGCGTCGATTCGTCGGTGGCTGCGGTGCTGGTGCACAAGGCTATCGGCAGCCAGTTGACCTGCATCTTTGTCAACAACGGCGTTCTGCGCAAGAACGAGTTTGCCAGCGTGCAGAAAAACCTGCGCGACAAACTGGGGCTCAACATTGTTGCCGTAGACGCCAGCGCGCGCTTTCTGGCGCAACTCGCTGGGGTTACCGATCCCGAAACAAAACGCAAGCGCATCGGCGCCGAGTTTATCGCCGTGTTCGACGACGAGGCTGCGCGCATCGCCAAAGAATCAGGAGGAGTGGACTGGCTGGTGCAGGGCACGCTCTATCCCGATGTCATCGAAAGCTCCAGCGTGAAAGGCCCGAGCCAGACCATCAAGAGCCACCACAACGTGGGCGGGCTGCCGCTGGGCATGAAGCTCAAGCTCATTGAGCCGCTACGCGATTTGTTCAAGGACGAAGTCCGCCGCATTGGCCGCGACCTGGGCATGCCGGAAGATGTTCTCGGCCGACAGCCATTTCCCGGCCCTGGGCTGGCCGTCCGCATTCTCGGCGAAGTCACGCTCGAGCGCGTGGCACTGCTGCAGGAGGCTGACGAAATCGTTGTCGCCGAAATCAAGGCCGCTGGTCTCTATTCGCAGATCTGGCAAAGCTTCGCGGTTCTGCTGCCTGTGATGACGGTGGGTGTGATGGGCGACCAGCGCACCTACGCCTATACCTGCGCCGTGAGAGCCGTGCATAGCGAAGACGGCATGACCGCTGACTGGACGCCGCTGCCTTACGACGTGCTCAAGCGCATCTCCAGCCGCATTGTGAACGAAGTGCGCGGCATCAATCGCGTCGTCTATGACATTACCTCAAAGCCGCCCGGGACGATTGAGTGGGAGTGACGATC
>JBEKVS010000555.1:0-2987 GCA_049513795.1 Occallatibacter sp.
GCACCCGCCTCGCGCAGCGCCTTCACGAAAGGTCCCGTGCGCGCAAACGACTTCAGCGGGCCGGGCAGATCAGCCGGGCCCCCATTCACGTAAACCACGATCTTGCCCTTCAGCGAGCTCGCGGGAACCTCCGTTGAGTCAAAATCGTCGTACTTCGCCTCAGGCAGATGGAGCCCATAACCGATGAAGACCAGTGGCGCGTCCACGTTCTTTGGCTGCGCCGAGCGAGAGCCCAGAACCGCGTCCTGTCCGAGTACCAGCGGCGCCTCCATCCCCGCCGCCACCAGGCTCAGCGAAGACTGGCTCGCGATCACCCGCTGCACGTCGAACTTCACCGGCTGGTAGAAAGTCCCATCCACTCCGGCCGGTTGCAAGCCATAGGATTTGAACTTCTCCACCACATAGGCGGCGGCTTTGAGGAATTCGTCGCTGCCCGTCAGCCGGCCTTTCATGGATGGGTCGGCGAGATACTGGACATGAGCCCACCACTGTTTGCCGCGGTCTTCGTCGCTCACGGTGGCATGCGCGCCGCTTGTACCCGGCTCCGCTGCAGCCGACACGTCGGCGGGCTTTACAAAAGCAAATGCCAGAACCAGGCCGGCAGAAATGGAAATCCAACGTTTGGCTATCATGAGCATCTCCAAATGATTTCGAGGTTCGACGAAGCCTGAGACTTCTCACTCGAAGCTGAGGGGGCGGTCACTGCGCGCTTGCACAGAAGCTAAACCATTGGGGCGAAAGAGAACAACCTTGGGGCCAGTCCCAGTTCTGGAATGTGAAAGTGGCGCGACTTTCAACGTCCTTGAGAACCCTGAAAATGAGGTCGGAATCAAGACGCAAGTGCGCCCTCTGTGGCAACCTAGAAGTTTGGAGGAAGTTCCACTCTATGCCTGCTCAAATCTCCGCTTTCGCTGCTGCTTCTGAGGACCTTCACGTATGGGAAACAGGCGGTGCCGCATCTGCCGCTGCGCTTGCCGCCTGGGTGGCCGCGCGCCTGGCCGCGCATGAGTCGGCCTTGGCCGCGCTCGTCGCCGTTGAGGGGCCGCGCACGACGGAAAATTCTCTTCGCCCTTACGACGAAGCCATTGAGCAACTCAACCTGGCCGGCGCGCAAGCCGGTGTGCTCAACTCGGTGGCCGCAGATAAAGCCGTTCGCGATCAGGCGCAGGATGAAGCGCAGCGGGTATCGATGGCCGGCAGCGCGCTCAGCTTGAATCGGCAGGTCTACGACGCCCTGTCCGCCATCGACTTGGAAGGCGCGAGCGCGGCAACGAAGCATTATGTTCAGCGCACGCTGCTCGGCTACCGCCTGGCCGGCGTCGACAAGGACCAGGCCACGCGCGACCACCTGCAGGCCCTGCACGAAAAGGCGACTCGCCACTCGCTCGAGTTCAGCCGCAACATTCAGGAGGGCGGAAAGATCATCGAGGCGACAGAAGCCGAACTCGACGGTTTGCCCGCCGATTACCTCGCCCGCCATCCGGTCAAGAAAGAAGAAGCGGGCGCGGAAGGCAAAGTCACCCTCACGACCGACCAGCCGGACATGCAGCCGGTGATGACATTTGCCAACAGCGGGGCTCTGCGCGAGCGCATGTTCCTGGCTTACAACACCAGAGCTTACCCGGCCAACCAACAAATCCTGCTTGACCTGCTGGCGACGCGGCAGGAGATCGCCTCGGTACTCGGCTTTCGCAGCTGGGCCGACCTGGCGACAGCCGACCAGATGATGGGCTCGGCAGCCAATGTGCGCACATTTCTAGCCAAGCTGAATGACGCCAGCCGGGACGGCGCCCGCCGCGAACACGAGTTGATCGTCAACTTTGCCCGCGAGCGCGAACCGGAACTTGCAGCCATCGACGTAACCAGCCGCGCCTATTGGTACGAGCAGTTTCGCCGCTCAGCCTTCGATTTCGACTCGCAATCGGTGCGCGCCTATTTTCCCTACGCGCAGGTTGAAGCCGGCGTGCTGGAGACGGCGGCGCAGCTTTTCAAAGTGGAGTTTCGCCGTTCCAGCGCACCTGCGTGGCACGCAGACGTTTCCGTCTTCGATGTGCACGAAAGTGGCAACCTCGTCGGCCGCTTCTATCTCGACATGCACCCGCGCGAGGGCAAGGACAAATGGTTTTCCGCCGCCCCTATCGTCACCGGCGTCCGTGGCCGCGCGCTGCCTGAAGCTGCGCTCATCTGCAACTTCCCCGGCGGCGACGAAAAAGATCCTGGTCTGTTGCAATACAACGACGTGGTCACCTACTTCCACGAATTTGGCCATCTGATGCACGCCATTCTCGGCGGTCGAACAGAGTGGGCCGGGCTCTCCGGGTTTGCCACCGAAGGCGACTTCATCGAGGTCCCGTCGCAGATGCTGGAGGAGTTCTTCCGCGATGAGAAGCTGTTGCAGGCCTTCGCGAAGCATTACCAGACAGGTGAAGTTCTACCTTCGGAAACCATCCGCAAGATGAAGCTGGCAGGGGCCTTTGGCCGCGCCGACTGGGTGCGCTCGCAGCTCTACTACACCACGCTCTCCCTCGATCTGCACGACCAGGACCCCGCCGGCCTTGACTTGGACGCAACAACCAGGCGCCTTTACGAGACCCTGCAGCCATGGACCTGGCTGGAAGGAAATCGCATGTATGCCAGTTTCGGCCACCTGACCGGCTACTCGTCCAACTACTACACCTACGCCTTCGACAAGGTCATCGCGCTGGACTTCTTCGGCCAGTTTGATCCTTCCGACCTGCTGGGGTGTGACGCAGGTAGCCGCTATCGGAAGGCAGTGCTGGAGCAAGGCGGCTCAAAGCCGGGCCGCGAGATGGTGCGCGCCTTCCTCGGTCGCGATGAGGAATTCTCCGCCTTTTCAGACTGGTTGAATGAGGAGTTTGAAGGGGAATTGATTAGCGCAAAGTAGGAAACGCTTGGCATTGCCCGTGTTCAGGTTCGGAATATTCGCGGACAAATCGCGCTATACTTGTATAGCGTCCCATCCGGAG
>JBEKVS010000556.1:0-4671 GCA_049513795.1 Occallatibacter sp.
TCGGCGTAGGGCAGCTTCAGGATCGAGTCCAGGTCTCCGGCGTATTGCTGGATCGTGATGCGGGCAATCTCGCGCCAGCGGAAGACGCGCGTCTCGGGACGCATGCCGCCTCGCTTCGCCAGCGGCAGCAGGACATTGTCCGGCGCCGTGTCGATCGCTTTCGCATCCAGCCCCACTTTATCTCGGAGTGCCTCGAAGACCTCAACTCTTCGCTCGTCGGGAAGCAGGTAGCAGGCGTTCTCCCAGATGACAAGTTCAAATGGTCCGTGCGCCGGAGCTGGTTTGGGCTTGCCGTGGTGTTTCTTCAGGCGAGCGATCAACTGGCTAAATCCGTGCATTGGAAGCCTTCAGCAGCTCTCCAGGTTGAGGTACTCAAGTCATTGCAGCTGGCTTACGTGTGGGCCGATGAGGGGAAGTCTAGAAGTCTGCTGGCCACACGCGCTATGAGAGTTATACGGGATTCGCCGCACAGCGCGGAGTGGCAAGTCAAAGGAAAAGCGAAAGTGTGCTATACTGACGTTGCGCTCAGTGATTTGGCCGTGAGCAGCGGATTGCCGTTCACACCGGCAAGTTTGCCTGGCACAGATTTTTCCTCCAAGCCCCTACAGCGTATGCCTCTAAGTCTCCTTCCCGGAGACGCCGCATTGGACTGAATTCAGGTCCGCGGCGCGATTTTGAGTTTTGCTCGAGCGTGCGACCTTTGTTTGCCTCCTTGAATGGACTGGCTCATCGGACCGCTTGAACCAAACCGGGAGCGGCAATCTTACAGATTGCAATGGAGCGGGGCAGGCCGTCGGCAGTGTGCCGGCCGGCATATGAGTAGCGTGTGGCAGCTCCGGGCCTCTGGCATTCCATGGATGAATGCCGGCTGGTCAGTCCCAGGGACGTATTCGGTTCTCCCTTACGCATAGATTTTGATAGCAGGCTCGCGCCTGGCGCATTTCAGGGTGTGCGCGCCTCATGACCGGTTCCGATTGCAAGCTTCCAAGACCAGGCGACTGGCGACTGGCGGCTCGCGGAACTTGAACAGGAATAGAAGACATTTTGACAACTCAGTTCTCGCAGTTCTCACTTTCAGCCGCGCTCATGGCGCGGCTCAACGCCAACAAATTTGAAACCCCCACGCCGGTGCAGGCCGGTTGCATCCCTCCGGCGCTCGAAGGCCGCGATGTTCTGGCTACCGCGCAGACCGGCACCGGCAAAACGCTGGGCTTCCTGATTCCCATTGTGGAGCAGATGCAGAAGGCGGAGACGCGCGGCGCGCAGGCGCTGATTCTGCTGCCGACACGCGAACTGGCCATGCAAGTGGAGAAGGCATTCCGCGCCATCCGCACCAGCCCATCGCAAACCGTGGCCCTGGTGGTCGGCGGTCTGGCGGAAGGCTCGCAGCTCGAAGCCATTCGCCGCGGCGCACGTCTGATTGTGGCCACGCCGGGCAGGCTTGAAGACTTTCTCAAGCGCAGGCTGGTGCGCCTCGATGGCGTCAAGATACTGGTTCTCGACGAAGTCGATCGCATGCTCGACATGGGCTTTCAGCCGGCCATTGCGCGCATCGCGGGCATGTTGCCCGAGCAGCGGCAGACGCTGTGCTACTCCGCCACGCTCGAGGGCGCGGTGAAGGAAGTGGCGCGCAAGTATCTCAATAATCCAGCCCGCATCGAGATTGGCTCGGTGCTAAAGCCGGCCGAGAATGTGGAGTTGCGCACCTTTGAAGTGGAGCCGGACAAGAAGCAGGAGCTTCTCGAACACCTGCTGGGTGCGGAGACGGGGAGCTTTCTGGTCTTCGTGCGCACCAAGCATGGAGCCGATCGCGTAGCGCGGCGGCTCACTCGCTCCGGCCATTCGGCTACCCAGATTCACGGAGACCGCACCCAGTCGCAACGCGACGTGGCCAACGTGGCGCATGTCATCAACTTCGACATGCCCAAGATTGCTGAAGACTTTGTTCACCGCGTGGGCCGGACGGGCCGCGCTTCGGCGCACGGCGTGGCTTCAACTTTTGCGGTGCCCAGCGAGCGCGGCGAGCTGCGCAAGATCGAGCGCACGTTGTCCATCCAAATGAAGCGCTTCCGTGTACGCTCGGCGGATTTGAACGCGGCGTAACCACCTGCGGTGGGGCAGACGCCGCTTGCGCGGCCCTTGCGGCATCCCCTGATTCGCTGTTTTCCAGGTCTCGGAATCGAGACCTGGGGCACCCGGCATCCCGAGCGCCTCTGTGCCAGCCGCTTGGCTCCTGGCGTTTCTCGCTTCAATAATTAATTTGGTCAAAAGGGAATGGCTCGGGTTAAAATTCCCTCGCAAGCCGCGATTCCTAGGCCCGGCTGCCCAGGCACAGGAGAGAAGCATGCTCCCCAAGGACCTTACCCTTTATCGCTGTCCGTCCTGAAGGTCAAGCTTGACCTTGGAGCCTGCCCAATCTCGCCGTTTTCCCGCGAAGCCAAGGCGAGTGACCCGCCCCAAACCAAGCAACCGAAACCATACACACCGATTTGATGGCCCACCAGCTCTGTCGTGATAGATGACTCCGGAGTTTGCCTTTCAGCATGTCGTTCTTTGAAAGATAAGGCCCGGAGAAAGAAAGCTCGAAGTTTTCGTTCGCTCAGCTACGTCTCGTCGACTTTGCAATCTCCGTTGCCCGCAAATTCCATTAGCCCCTTTTCACAAATTCCAATCGCCCATGTTCGAAATTCAGGAGGATTTATGACATTTCGCAGTCTGCGCGCCAGATCTCCCTTTGCCACCCTGGCCCTGCTCGCCACTCTCGCATCCCCTGCTATCTCTCTTCCCACCCACAATGTGTCTGCGGGGCTAGCCATGGCCAGCGATCAGGGCCGCGTCGACCCAAACAAGGAGATGAACTTGACAGTGGTTCTGAAGCTGCACAACCGGGCCGCGTTCGACAAGGCGGTCGAGGATCTTTACGATCCCGCTTCACCCACCTTCCGGCAGTGGTTTACCGACAAGGACTTCGAGAAGTACGCGCCCACGGCTGAAGAGTTTGCAACGGTGAAGAACGAACTGGTCAAACAAGGATTCAAAGTTGTCGATTCCGATCCCGACCGCTTTTCAATGCGCGTGCATGGAACCGCCGCGGTGGTGGAGAAGGCCTTCCAAACCGAGCTGCACACCTTCACCTACAACGGCAGGACTTTTCAGGCGCATGTTCGCGATGCCCAACTGGCGGGTCCGGCGGGTGAGCTCATCGACTCCGTTGCCGGCATCGAGCGCCATGTGTCGACGCCCCAGTTAAGCACGCTTCGAAACCCGAACACCGGAGAACTCCTGGTCCAGAAGCCGCTCGCAACTGAAGCGGAGCAGAATTCGTTTGTGTCTTCGCTGACCGACACGCCGCTGACTGTGGCTGCCTCGGAGTCTTTCACCGGCGGCGGCGTAACCGCCAAATTTGGCGGATTGCAATATTGCGCCAGCGGCCTGGACGCTGCCTTTACGCCGGCGCAATTGCGGACGCACTACGGGCTGGATTCTCTCACCAAGTTGGGCTACGATGGCGCCGGGCAGACGATCGCGCTCGTGGAAGGCTACGGCTACCCCACGGCCGAAGCGGATGCCAACCTCGCCGCATCGATCTTCGGACTGCCGGCGCTCACCTCGGCAAACTTCTCGGTCATTTATCCCGAAGGGCCGCCGCAAAACCCGAACGGCGGAATTCTGGAAGGCTGGAACGTTGAGATCGCCCTGGACATTCAGTCGGCTCATGCCATCGCCCCGGGCGCCCAGATCCTGGTTGTCGCCTCGGCCGGGCAGGATGATGAGGACCAGATCTATTCGCTCAACTACATCATTACCCACAAGCTCGCCAGCACTGTTTCCAACAGTTGGGAGAACGATTCGGAGATCGTGACCGGCACGCTGCAGGAGCAAGCCTTCAACACGGTTCTCGAGAAGGGCGCGGCGGCTGGAGTCTCTTTCCAGTTCTCTTCCGGCGACAGCGGCGACCTGGGCCTTGGCACCCCGATCGGGGCTGTCGATGTACCATCCAACTCCCCCTATGCAACCGGCGTGGGTGGCACCAGCGTGCTCAATAACCCCTATGGAGCAGGACATATCGTGACCGGGTGGGGCGACAACATCGTTTATCTCTATGATTTCGGCACGCTCGATCCGCTGGAGGGCTACTATTTTGGCGGCGCCGGCGGCGGCGTGAGCCTGTACTATGACAAACCTTCCTGGCAGAGCAGCCTTCCCGGCTCGTGGCGTCGGGTGCCGGATGTCTCCGCGCTTGCCGATCCATACACCGGCTTTCCCATCGTGATCACCGAGGGCGCGCAACAATACGGAGAAATCTATGGCGGCACCAGCCTGGCCAGTCCAATCTTCACCGCGAACTGGGCCATTGCCGACCAGTACAATGGCAAGCCGCTTGGGTTTGCCGCTCCCATCGTTTCCCGGCTCAAGGCCGGCGAAATCCTCGATGTAGTTCCGCCCGCTCCCAGCGTCACCAAGTACGACGTGACCGGGTCTCTTGCAACCACGGAAGGCACCACGGCCCTCAACGCGGCGGAGATCTTCACCGAAGCGGTTAACCTCGACGACCGCCCCAACGATCTGAGCCTTTACTCGCAGACCCGGTTTTTGAGCGCAATCTGGCCCGGAGCCTACGGCGACCCGGAGAGCGAGTTGGACGTTGCGATCGCCTTCGGCACCGACTCG
>JBEKVS010000557.1:0-2967 GCA_049513795.1 Occallatibacter sp.
CTTGCGCCGCTCAGCCGCTCCGCCGCGAGGAGCTGTACCAAGCCGGTGTCTTCTGGCTCGATGGCGACGTCGAGCAAGGCTTCCGTTCGCTGCAGAACCCGGTCCTGCCCAGCCGCGTGCCGCCGATCGCGGGTAACGGTGCCGAACCGGTGCTGCTGACGCGCCTGCATGTGCGCTACAAGCCGCGTACGTTTCCCGAGGACCTGATGTTCATCCAGACCGGCGACACGCAAAACTGGCAGGCACGATACGTCATTCAGAACCCGTACGGCGGGACGGTCGCCGAATGCAGCGCGCGAGTCGGGAAGATGGATTGTGCCGCGATGTGCGAGGAGCGAGTGTCCTCCGTGCAAAATCTCATCAAAGGAAACGACACGAACTTCGCGGCGCAGTACCGGGGCAAGAGTCGCCAAGCCCTCTCGAGCGACTGCCTCTCCAGCTGCGAGGCCTCCAAGGCGCAGGGGCTCGAGGCCGCGATGCGTTATTACCAGAAGATCCTGCCGGAGCGTATCGCGGCTGAGGAGCAAACGCTCGCGCAGCTGACCGGCTGGAGCCTGCACGATATTGACGCCATGCCGGGAGCGACGCGAATCTCCGCGCTCACGCGGGAGGAGAACGCGCCGGTCAGTGGCGCCGCGCCGCCTGCGCAAACTTGGTGGCAAAGGCTGTTTTCGCGATGAGCGGACGACTGAAGCGGCTGGGCGCATTCTTCGGCGGGACGGACACGCGCTGGTTTCAAATTGCTTTCCTGGCGAGTTTCCTGCTATTTGGCGCGCTGGCGCGCGACTTTGCCCTGAGCCTGGCGCAAGTTGCGGCGTGCTTTGCGAGCGGCCTCGCCACCCAGGCGCTTTGGCAATGGGGACTGCGACTGCCCGGTCGCAGATCGCCAGGTGCGTTTCTCAGCGCCATCGTCACCTGCTTCGGGATCTGTATCCTGGTGCGCGCGCAGAACCCATGGATGCATCCGCTGCTCGCTTGCCTGGCGATGAGCAGCAAGTACGTGCTGCGAGCGGGCCCCACGGCCAGCAGGAGCCACATCCTCAATCCAGCCAATCTGGCGGCGTTCGCGGCTGCGGCTCGTGTCGGGGGAAGCTGGTTGAGCCCGGGACAGTGGGGCGCCGACAATCTCACGGCGTTGTGGTTCCTGGCGCTCGGCGGCGTGGTGACACACCGGATTGCGCGCTGGGATGTGAGTGTGATCTTTCTATTGACCTGGGCCGCGCTGCTGTCGGCACGGTTGTTTTGGTTGGGCTACACCTGGGATCCCGGCGCAGCGATCTGGCTGCAGCAGATCAGGAATGGCTCCACTTTGCTGTTTGCGTTCTTCATGATTTCCGACCCGATGACCACACCGCAACAGCGCGCCGTGCGCCTCGCCTACGTGGTCGCCGTCGCAGTCGCTGCCTTTTATTGGCAGTTCGTCTTATTCAAGCCGCAGGGACTCATCGTGGCCTTGTTCGCGCTGAGTTGGATCGTTCCGGTGCTCAATGCGCTATGGCCCGAGGTCCGATTCGCGTGGAACATGCCGCGGCAGCGCGCGCCGGCACTCGCGTGCCGATGGTCTGCATCCGGGCAGCGACAAAACCCCGGTTGACTTAAAATCGCGAAGTCGTGTAATAGCAGGGTACCGCATGGCATCGAGGACACGCTGCACAAGGCCCCCACCATCTGCTTTTGATTCATACGCCAGCTTCAGGTAAAAAACAAGGTCAGCTCGAGGCGAGGAGCATTAGAGTCCAAAGACGCGACAAGCGGAGCGAGGTCGTGTCTTTCGAGATTGGTGCGGGGCTGGTGATTGTCACCTGACGGCTCGCATCTCGCGCGGGCGTCTCATGCGACAGACCTGTCAATGAGAGCACTCGCGGACGCCGATCATCGAGTCGCGCATTTCGTGATTCCGAAAAACTAGAGCTTGGCGACCGATCAATTCATACAGTAGCATCAACGCATGTCATGGAAGCCGCGAGCTTTCTGGCGTTGCGCGTCGCGAGCATGGGATGCTGGCTAGAGCGACAGGCTCGCGACCATGATCTCCCAGGGAGGCTGCCTATGGCTGCGGTGAAGGCCGGTATCGGAACTTTCCGACATCCGAGTGAGGTTCAGTATCGGGGCGGCGACCTCGCCGCCGGGGCCGCGGTACGCCTCGCCGTCTTAGGCCTGGTGCTGCTCGCCGGCTGCGGTCATAAGCCCCCGCCGCCGGCCCCGCCACCGCCGAAAGTCTCGGTCGTCACCGTGCAATCTCAGGCGGTGCCGATCACCACCGAGCTTCCCGGACGCGTGAACGGCTACCGTACCGCCGACGTGCGACCGCAGGTCAACGGCATCATTCTGAAGCGCCTGTTCGTCGAGGGCAGGGACGTCAAGGCCGGACAGCAGCTCTATCAGATCGATCCGGCGCCCTACCAGGCCAGTTACGACAGCGCCGTCGCGGGGCTTGCTTCCGCCCGGGCGCTCGCGGATCGCTACAAGCCGCTGACCGAAGCGAATGCCGTCAGCAAGCAGGATTACGACAATGCCGTGGCCTCGCACCTGCAGGCGAAGGCGGGGGTGGAAACGGCGCGCATCAATCTGATCTACACGAGAGTACTGTCTCCGATCACGGGCCGCATCGGCCGCTCCTTGATTACGGAAGGCGCGCTGGTGACCGCCAATCAAGCCACCGTGCTGGCCACCGTCCAGCAGCTCGACCCGGTGTACGTGGACGTGACTCAGCCCTCCACGACCCTGCTGCGCTTGGAAAGGGAGGCCGCCGCGGGTCTACTCAAGCAAAACGAGGCGGGGAAGGCCCAGGTGCAGGTACGGCTGGAAGATGGCAGCGACTACGCCCATCCCGGCACCTTGGAGTTTTCCGAGGTAACAGTGGACCAGGGCACGGGCTCGGTCACCCTGCGTGCGCTGCTGCCCAATCCCGAGCGCCTACTCCTGCCGGGCATGTTCGTGCGCGAAGAGATCCAGGAAGGCGTGCGT
>JBEKVS010000558.1:0-2957 GCA_049513795.1 Occallatibacter sp.
TGAATGCGCGGGTTGTTTTCGTAGTTGAGCCGGGTGTTGTCCAGGCTCAGCAGCACATTGACCTTGTCGCGCGACCAGGCCTTGGGCTGGTAGATCTCGTCGTACTTCGTAAACGAGCCGGGAAAATGACGCACCGCCGGGAAGCTCGGATCCTCATTGAGAATGGGCGCATTGAACGTCATCCACGGATGCTGATCGAACCAGCCGCCGATCATCTCGCCGTATTCCGGCCAGTTGTAATTCGTGTCGAGCGCCGCATGAATGCCGACAAAGCCTTTGCCGTCGTCGTGGATGAACGACAGCATATCCGCCTTCTGGCCGGCGTCGAGATCGAGTTCACCTGTGGTGCTGGCAAAGATCAGCAAGTCAAAATAGCTGAGGTTCTTCGTGTTCCGGCCCAGGTCCTTCTTGGTGAGCAGCTCCGTATCCGTGCGCATCTCCGTATCCCACAGCCCGCTCTCTTTGCCCATGTTGAAGACGGCGGCCATGGCCGACGAAATGGAGTCGTGCTCAAATCCCTTGGTCTGGCTGATCACCAGCACATGCTTGAGGTGAATCTCCTTGGCATGCGGCGCGGGCGGATTGGCGCTGTCTGAGCCAGCTTGCGCGTTCACACGGTTGGACGCGAGCAGGAAGGCGAAGCAAATCAGGGCCGAAAAGAGGCAGCGGATGGTAAACGGACGCACGGAATCTCCTTTTTGATTCTGTATGACGGTGGTTTGCCTGGCGCGGAACTCGCGTCATGACGCCGGTAGTGCACCCCAATGTGGCCGGAAGCGTGAAGGGAAGGTACACCGCCCGGCGAGGTTGCCCTTTTGGGCTCGCAGGAAAGTCTAACCGATGCAAGAGCAAAGCGCCACATTGAGTGGTCGATGCGTCGCTATTCATCTACGCAAGCAAGTAGCCAATGCCAATAGAAATCAATATCCGCATCGAAGAGCGCGCGCGATGCCCACATATCAAAGGAGGGGGCGAGAGTAACTAATTGCTTCGCGTGCGAGACTTCTTTTTGCGGCTGCTCTTGCCCGAACGGGCGCTGAGGGTCGCATTGTGCAGGGAGGCCGCAGCCCGGCCCTTGCGCCGATGCACAATCGCGGGACGAAGCGTTGCGCTCACCTCGCGCTCGGCACGCGAAGGCTCTCCCGCGTATTGCGGGTCAAGCATGGCGATGACCGCCGTTGCGCGCACGCGGTAGAGCCTGGCCCATTGGCTGTGTATCAACGAGTCCTGCACCGCTTTCCAGTAATCCGCCTCGGCATTTGAAGCCATGGTCATGCCGGGCAAAGCGCTCGAGTCGCTGTTGATCAAGTTGAGAAACTGGCTGAACTCCTCAAGATTGACGCCCATCTGGTAGACGAGTTGCGCCAGCGCCATCTGCTGCGACGCCGAGAAGCGATCGAAGTTGCGGCAATAGGCCCGGGCATTGTAAATCGCCTGCAACGCGGCCACGCGCAGCAGTTGATTGGCCTCGTCATCCGTAATCTGCTGTGTCAAGGTTGGAATCTTCTTCTGATACTTCCTCTTCTTCCACACGGAAAGATTGTGGTTGAACTGTGCAAGAATGCCGTCGAGGCGGCTTGCATCGAGGCCCGCAATCCGCCACAGATCGGCCGACGCCGGTTCCAGGAATGGGTGAGAGTTTAGCGGATCACGCTGCGCGTGCGCGCGTGCCGGCAGATCGAGGCTGAAACCCGCGCCGATCAACGGCCGGCTGGTCTTGGGATCGGGATAGGCGGCCAGCACCCAGCCCTCGTGCCGCCGGTCGCTGAGCGTCTCCATCAAATCGCGCAGGTCGAACTTGACGTCAGATTCCTTGAAACCGAGTAAATCGTCGGCCGCAGGCGCGGACTGCGGGGTTTGCGGAATCGACTGCAGAACCAGATCGGCTGGAGCCGGCGATGGCAGTTGAGTCCGTCCCTGCGGGTCGGCAGCCGAATCGGGCGAGCTTTGCCCCAAGCCGGGGATCGCCACAAACAAAGTTAGCGCCGTCAAAGACAGCGCAATCGAACCATGGCTAGGCGAAGCCCTCATCTTCAGGAAACTCCTGCTGGGATGTCTTCCTTACAATCTGTCCAATGAATTCGCACTGCCTGATTCGCACCGCCTGAAGGGTACCGGCTTTAGCCCGTACATTCGCACCCGCAAATCTTCGGGCTTTAGCCCCTGAGGGTTTCAGGAGCTTGCATTCCCTCAGCGGCTAAAGCCGAAGACGACAATCCACTCTCAAGGTCCGGGCTGAAGCCCGTACCCTTCGCCCAATACAGAGTTCTTGAACTGACTCTTAAATCCACCTTGACTGAAACGCGGCCATCGCGCAATCCCCAGGAAGCGTCAGGCATTCAATCAGTAATCAGCGAGTCCCATTCGCGGCATTTTCCGCAGCCGCTCAGCGGCTAAAATGGCTTGTGCGAAAAGTCATCTTCTCTATCCTTGCAATTGCCGTCGTCGCGACCTTGATTGCCGTATTAGCCCGGTCAAAGACTCCTCTTTTGGACCTTCCCGCTCCGGTCTCTTCTCTCGGCCAGGCCACGCCCATCCGTGTCCACGTCCGCGATCCACGCGGAGTGCGCGCAGTCGCGGCCTATGTTGACCAGAACGGCGCGCGTTACAGCGTCTGGACGCTGCCGCAGCCTTCCGCGGCCGCTGAGAGCACCTTCACATTTACCGCTGGAGTCAAGACCACACCGCAGCTCAAAGACGGCAAGGCCACGCTGATCGTCGAGGCCAAGTCCAACGATCTGCTCGGCAAGACCGCGCACCTCGAGCAGCCGGTCACCGTCGTGACCCAGCCGCCCAGCGTCAGCGTCGATTCCGATCAGCACTATCTCTATCTCGGCATGGCCGACCTGGTCACCTTCAATGTCTTCGGTGGCTGGACCGAGGCCGGCGTGCGCGTGCGCGACCAGACCTTCCGCGCCTGGCCCATGCCCGGAGGCAAGCCCGGCCTCTTCTCGCTC
>JBEKVS010000559.1:0-2950 GCA_049513795.1 Occallatibacter sp.
ATGCGCTCTGTCGCTGTCGTCTTTCCGGCGTCGATGTGCGCCATGATTCCGATGTTCCGGCAACGATTCAGAGGTATGGTGCGAGCCACGGCAGTTTCTTCCTTGCGGGCGATTTTCCCGCGGTTAAAAATCAGCTTCTAGCTGCTAGCTTTCAGCTTCTAGTTCGCTTTGCTACGGAGCCGAATCGTACGACCCCAGAATCCAGTTCGCCCAGGCCAGCTAAGAGCCAGACGCTAGTAGCTGAAAGCTGCTTCTTTACCAGCGATAATGCGCGAAGGCCTTATTGGCCTCGGCCATGCGGTGTACGTCTTCCTTCTTCTTCATGGCCGCGCCGCGCCCGTTGGCTGCGTCCAGCAGCTCGTTGCCCAGCTTCTCGGTCATGCCCTTTTCGCCGCGATTGCGGCCGTAGGTAATGAGCCAGCGAATGGCCAGCGATGTGCGGCGGTCGGGGCCGACTTCGATCGGCACCTGATAGTTGGCGCCGCCCACGCGGCGGGTCTTGACTTCGAGCAGCGGCTTGCAGTTCTCAACCGCCTTCTTGAAGAGCTTGAGTGCGTCGTCTCCGCCGCCCTTTTCCTCGAGGTTCTTCATGGCCTCGTAGAAGATGCCCTGCGCGGTCGACTTCTTGCCGCCCCACATCATGGAGTTGACAAACTTGGTGACCAACGTGGAACCGTAAACCGGATCCGGCGCCACTTCCCGCTTCGCAATGTGCCCTTTTCTTGGCATAAATCCTCAAAAACAGCTTTCAGCTTCTAGCCGCTAGCTTTTAGCTTTTCGTGCCGGAATCGCCGGCTGGGCTCCATTCAGACAAGAGCTAGAAGCTAGGAGCTAGCAGCTAGAAGCTCTTTTCGGCAACCTTACTTCTTGCCCTTGGCCGGCGCCGCTCCGCCCTTGGCGCGCTTGGCTCCATACTTCGACCGGCTCTGCTTGCGGTTGGCCACACCCACTGAATCGAGGGTGCCGCGCACCACGTGATAACGGACACCGGGAAGATCCTTCACACGGCCGCCGCGGATGAGCACAATCGAGTGCTCCTGCAGGTTGTGGCCGATGCCGGGGATATAGGTGGTAACTTCAATCCCGTTGGTCAGCCGGACGCGAGCCACTTTACGAAGCGCCGAGTTCGGCTTTTTGGGAGTCTGGGTGTACACGCGGGTGCAAACACCGCGCCGCTGCGGCGAGGCCTGCAGGGCCGGCGACGCCGTCTTGTAACGGGGAGCTGTACGCCCCTTGCGGACAAGTTGATTAAAAGTAGGCAAACCAAAACTCCTTACGCTGAACCCTATTGCTTCCCAACTTCAGTTGCTTCCCAACTTCACCAAACCTCAGCCGCGCGCACGCTCGTCGGGCTGCTTGGCACTGGGCGGCATACTCACCGCACAGGCGCACAGAAGCCCTATCGTTGCTGCTTCGCGTCTGCCTTCGTTCCCATCTCAGACGAGAACCGGGACGGTGGCCGGGCGTCTTTCCGCCTTCAGCGAAAAAAGCCAACTCCGTTTCGCGGTTCCGGCCCGCATAGCCCTCCAAGGTGGAGAACGCGCGGACTCCGTAGCGAACGTCCCTGCCCTCTGCAAGATGAGAGCCATTCCGGGACTTGTTTGGCCGGCCTGCATCGCCTGACCCTGGGCTCAACCCGAGCATTTTCAGCCAGCCGGGCCGCCCTTACGCTGCCGCCGTTAAGACACACGGACGGATGCGTTCTTGCCGAACCTTCTTACAATACCAAGAAACCGGGGTGGGGTCAACGAAATCGACCCGCACCCCCAGGAATTTTACGGATTGTTGGCACGCCCTGGCCTGATGCGGCTAATTGATCGAGCTCAGCTTCCAGGCTCCGCTATCCAGGGCAAACGTGGCCGTTCGCTTATTGCTCAGCCTATTGCCCGGATTATGGGCGATGTCCTGCAAGGGGGCTGGCAGACCATCGAGGCTCACGGCCTCGGTGAAAATCACGCTCTTGGTCCCGCCAACGTCGTCCTGGGGATCCTTTAGGTCGCGTGCTTTCAAGTGGTTAGTGGCCACCGAGGTCATAATGATGGAGTAGTTCTTGTCGTCCGCGCTGTCTGGCCGCCACTGGAATACGTCGCCGCCACCGGACAGCGTAACTGCCTTTTTGCCGTCGTCAGTCAGCTTGTAATCAGCCCAATACTTGTTGGGATAGACCTTGGTCAGGGTCCAGTACTTGGCGGAGAGACCCTGCCGCAAACCCAGATCGCTGACGTTGATCGCTGCTCCCACGGCCGGATCCTGGTCGTACTTGGCCTGGATGAGCGTCTGCGCGTTGGCCGCCGTCAGGTCCGGAGCCGACTTGCAACCGCTGACCAGCAATGCCAGACCCAGAACCCCCGCTACTGCAAGAGTTTTCCCACTTCCCGCTCTATTCACTTTCCCTCCGTACACCGCACCGAACGGTCCGATTTCTTTTGACTCGCCATTTTTCACCTGATTTCGCTTCCTGTCAATGGAGTTGCACATGCCGGCAGTGTCCTCGCCGGCTACGGGTCAATCTCCGGTAACCCGGGCCAGCAGCAGATCCAAAAAGCCCTTCTCATCCGACTTGAGGCAGACCTGGGCGTTTGGCTTCCCATCGACCGGCCGCGTGAACCCCTTGTCGTCAACCTCAATCCTCATTGGCGTAGCCGGGCACAGGTCGGGCCGGATGGCGTAGGTCACCGCGACCGGGTCAAACAGCGTCGGCGCTTCCGGATGGCCGTCGGTCCCTGCCTTCCATTGGTGATAGAGGAGCGTCAGCTGGTCGGTCAGGGGCGACCCATGGGCGAAGACCGCCTCCCGCTCCTTGGTTTCAAGATGGATTTGCGTCGAGTCGAGAGGCATCATGAATACCGGCACTCCGGAGGCGAACAGCGCCTGGGCGCCGGCCGGGTCGCGGTTAATGTTCCACTCCGCATCCGGCGGCCGCTTCTCTCCGTCTCGTCCGTCGTACCCG
>JBEKVS010000560.1:0-2903 GCA_049513795.1 Occallatibacter sp.
GATCGCGTGGTCAAGGGCCAGGTCATTGCCGACGGCCCATGCACCGAGCAGGGCGAGCTGGCTCTGGGACGCAATGTCCTGGTGGCCTTCATGCCCTGGCGTGGCTACAACTTCGAGGACGCGATTCTGATCTCGGAAAAGCTGGTGCGCGAGGACTACTACACCTCGGTGCACATCGAGGAATTCGAAATCGAGGCCCGCGACACCAAACTGGGTCCCGAGGAAATCACGCGTGACATTCCCAACGTCTCCGAGCATGCGCTGCGCGATCTTGACGAGAGCGGAGTCATCCGCATCGGCGCGCAGATCAAGCACGGCGACATTCTGGTCGGCAAGGTCACGCCCAAGGGTGAAACGCAACTCACGCCGGAAGAAAAACTGCTCCGCGCCATCTTCGGCGAGAAGGCCGGCGACGTGCGCGATGCTTCGCTCACCTGCCCTCCTGGCATCGAAGGCACAGTGGTTGACGTGCGTATCTTCAGCCGTAAGGGACAGGAGAAGGACGAGCGCGCCAAGCTGATCGAGGCCGATTATGTGGCTAAGCTCGAGAAGAATCTCGGCGACGAGATTCGCATTCTCACCGACGAGCGCCTCAAGCGTCTCGATGGCATTCTCGGCCAGAAGGAAGTGTTGGCCGACCTGCACGATGAGCGCACCAACAAGCGCCTCCTCACCAAAGGCGCGCTGCTTGATCGTGAAACCATCGAGCGCATCTCCACCAAGAATCTCAAGCGCATCCGTTATGCCGACAAGGACCCGCGGGTGAACGAGCAGATCGACGAGATCGAGGAGATGACCTCGCGTCAGATCGAAGTGCTGCGCAAGATCACCAACGAAAAGATCCTCAAGCTGCAGAAGGGCGACGAACTGCCTCCCGGCGTCATCAAGCTGGTCAAGGTGTATGTGGCCATGAAGCGCAAGCTTTCCGTCGGCGACAAGATGGCCGGCCGTCACGGCAACAAGGGCGTGATCGCGCGCATCCTTCCGGAAGAAGACATGCCGTATCTGCCCGATGGCACGCCCGTCGAGATCGTTCTCAACCCGCTCGGCGTTCCGTCCCGTATGAACGTCGGGCAGATTCTCGAGACGCACCTCGGCTGGGCAGCGCACGCGCTGGGCGCGAAGATCGCCGCACTGATCAAGGCCAACAGCGATGTGGAAGCCACACGCGAACTCATGAAGAAGGAATTCGCCGGCACGGCCACGCTGCGCCAGCTGCTTGACCTCGACGACGAGATGCTTCTCCGCGTCGGAGCTGGCATGCAACGCGGCATCTGGTTCGGCACCGCGGTCTTCGACGGCGCCCAGGAGAGCGAGATCAAGGCACTGCTGGCTTCGGCCGGCCTGCCTTCATCGGGCAAGACGCCGCTCTTCGACGGCATGACGGGCGAGCAGTTCGAGCAGCCGGTCACCGTCGGCTACATCTACATGCTGAAGCTCTCGCACCTGGTGGACGACAAGATTCACGCGCGCTCCATCGGGCCATACTCGCTCATCACGCAACAGCCGCTGGGGGGCAAGGCGCAGTTCGGCGGGCAGAGATTCGGCGAGATGGAGGTGTGGGCTTTGGAAGCATACGGCGCGGCCTACATCTTGCAGGAGCTCTTAACTGCCAAGTCCGACGACGTGTATGGCCGCACCAAGATCTACGAGGCCATCGTCAAGGGCGAAGCGGCCATTGAGCCTGGCGTGCCGGAGTCGTTCAATGTGCTGATTCGCGAATTGCAGTCGCTGTGCCTGGACGTGGAGTTGATCAAGCGCGCCGATCTCATCAAGAAGCTGCCTGCGCCGGACTTGGCGGCGGTAGCGGATTAAAGCGGAGGTCTCCCACCCTTGCCGCAAAAAGCGCGACAAGGATGGGGCACCCAGCTAGAGGCTGAAAGCTAGCAGCTAGAAGCTGATTTTTCGGGGTCCTTCCTCAAAGCGGCAAACACCGCACCCGGGAAGGAAGGATCCTTCAAGCATCCCGGGAACAGCCGCGGCGAGTTGCCGAAAGGCCCGCCAAGGAGGGTCACCTTGTTCCGTTCAAACCCGTTCGAACTTTCCAGCCCCATTACCGACTTCGACGCCATCCGCATCATGCTCGCCTCGCCGGAAAAGATCCGCAGCTGGTCGCATGGCGAGGTCACCAAGCCCGAGACGATCAACTACCGCACCTTCAAACCGGAGCGGGATGGCTTGTTCTGCGCGCGCATCTTTGGACCGGTCACTGACTGGGAGTGCCTCTGCGGCAAATACAAGCGCATGAAGCATCGCGGCGTCATCTGCGACAAGTGCGGCGTTGAAGTCACGGTGAGCAAGGTGCGCCGCGAGCGCATGGGCCACATCGAACTCGCGTCTCCCTGCTCGCACGTATGGTTCTTCAAGGGCCTGCCCTCGCGCATCGGCCACCTGCTCGACATTTCTCTGCGTGATCTGGAGAGCGTGCTCTACTTCGAGTCTTACGTGGTCGTCGATCCAGGCGACGCGCCGGGCGTGAAAGAGCGCGAGATCATCAAGGACGAAACCAAGTTCCGCGAGCTCGATGCGCAATTCCGTCCCTCCGGCTTCAAGGCCATGATGGGCGCCGAAGCCATCAAGGAGCTGCTCAAGCGCGTGCAGATCGACGAGCTCGGCGTTGAGCTGCGCGAGCGCATGAAGACGGAAACGTCGGTCCAGAAAAAGATCAAGTACGCCAAGCGCCTCAAAGTTGTGGAAGCCTTCCGCAAGTCGGACAACAAGCCGCAGTGGATGATTCTCGACGTCCTGCCGGTGATTCCACCTGAACTGCGCCCCCTGGTGCCGCTGGATGGCGGACGCTTTGCCACCTCCGATCTCAACGACCTCTACCGTCGCGTCATCAACCGCAACAACCGGTTGAAGAAGCTGATGGACCTGCATGCTCCCGAAGTCATCGTGCGCAA
>JBEKVS010000561.1:0-2890 GCA_049513795.1 Occallatibacter sp.
CAGCTGCTGGGTGGGATCATCTTCAGTAACCCATGCGTCATGGCGAAACCGAGCAGGATCGAAGCCAGTTTGCGGCCAAGAATGTAAGATGAAGCCACAAGGAACTCGCCCCATGCCGACCACAGCCGCACCCGTTATCGAGTCCGTTTTGAACGCACCACAGCGCCTTGCCCTCAGCCTGCTTGCTCCCGGCACCGTCCAGTCCGAGATTCGCGCCATGTCCGCGCTCTCGGAGAGTATGGGCGGCATCAACCTGGCGCAAGGCGTTTGCGACACACCGGTGCCCGAGCCAGTTCTCGAAACCGCCATCCAGGCCATCCGCGACGGCCACAATATTTACACACGCATGGACGGGATCGCCCGCCTGCGCAACGCCATCGCCGCCAAGCAGCAGCGCGACTACGGCCTGACTTACGACGCCGAGACCGAAGTGCTCGTAGCCTCGGGAGCGACTGCCGGACTGCATGCCGCGTGCATGGCCCTGCTCAACCCCGGCGACGAGGTCATCGTCTTCGAGCCTTTCTACGGCTACCACACGTCCACGCTCAAATCGATGCGCATGAATCCGGTTCTCGTATCCCTCACCGAGCCGGACTGGACGCTGGATGCTGAAGTTCTGAAAGCGTCCATCACGCCACAGACGCGCGCCATCATTGTGAATACGCCATCGAATCCCGGCGGCAAGGTTTTTACCCTGGCCGAGATCGAAGCGATTGCCGAGGTCTGCCGGCAACACGATCTTTTCCTCTTCACCGACGAGATCTACGAATATTTTGTGTACGACGGCGCGCGCCACATCTCGGCCGCCGCGCTGCCCGGCATGCGCGAGCGCACCATTGTCATCTCAGGGTTTTCAAAGACTTTCAGCATCACCGGCTGGCGCCTGGGCTATGTAACTGCCGACAAGCAATGGATGGCCGCGATGAGTTACTTCCACGACCTGACTTATGTATGCGCCCCCTCGGCCTTTCAGCATGGAGCAGCCGCCGGCCTGGAGCAACTGCCGCCCAGCTTCTACACAAAGTTAGCCGCCGACCACCAGGACAAGCGCCGCCGCATGTTAGCCGCACTTACCGCTGCCGGACTAACTCCCTCTACGCCCGCCGGCGCCTACTACGTGCTGGCCGATGCGACCAATCTTCCCGGGAAGACCTCCGCCGAAAAAGCCCGTCACTTACTCAGAGTTACAGGCGTAGCCTCTGTAGCCGGCAGCGCATTTTTCCGCCCGGGAGGCGGCGAGAATCTGCTGCGCTTCTGCTTCGCCAAGAAAGATGACGACCTGGACGAAGCCTGCGCGCGGCTGCGAAGAATTTGACAATGCAATCGGCGTCGCGGTCCGTCTAAAGGAAGAAACGCGTTGAAATGGGGGCCTTCAATGGGATTGAGACGACGTGCCATTCGCTCGAGCCGCGCGGCAAGCCTTGCCTTGTGCGCCCTGATTTGTTTTCTGGCCATATCCGGCCCAGCATCGGCTCGCGCCCAGGACCCTCTTGACGGTGTGTGGCAAGGCTATGACGGCGAGTGGCGCCATGTCTCCGAGCAGCTGATCGCGCTGGCCGAGGCTACTCCGGAAAAGAACTTTGCCTGGCGACCGGCTCCGGGCGTCCGCTCCACCAGCGAAGTCTATATGCACATCGTGGATGCCAACTTTTATCTTCTCAGCGTGACCGGACCCAAGATGCCCAGCGACCTGAAGGAAGATGCAGATAAGACCGTTACATCGAAGGCCGACGTCATTCGCTGGCTGAAGCGGTCGCTGGACGCTGTGAAGGAAGCGCACCTCAAGGAAACACCGCAGCACCTCGCACTCAGGGTCAAGATCGGGGACCGCTCCTCCACCGTGGATTGGATGTATCTCCGCATCATCATCCACGCCAACGAGCACATGGGACAGCTCGTCGCCTACGCGCGCATGACCGGCGTCGTTCCGCCATGGTCGGCCAAAGCGCCCTGAAACTCGCTCTACCGCACCGCGGACCAGATCACCAGGTTTACGCCGACCATCAACACCGCCGCGCCCGGGATTAGGAGAAGGGCGTTCTTCAGGCGCGCCGGGTCGTCGCCGGCGATGGCGCCGATGATGCGCGAGCTGACGGCCAGCCCAGCCCAGCCGCATGTGATCACAAAACCGATAGCCGTGCCGCTCATGCGTGGAAAGGCGTTGCCGACCAAGGCCAGCGTGGTGGGAAAGACGGGCGCCATCGACAACCCGGCGATGAACACCAGCACCGCGGCGACGGTCGCATTGCTGGTGCGCAGCATAAGAAATGTCGTCACGGCCATGGCCACCGAAGCGATCAAAGTTACAGTCACCGCGGGCACGTGAATCAGGATGGGCGACACGCCGACGCGGCCAACCAGCAAACCAAGCGCGAATCCTAACGACAATATATTCAGCGCGCGCGACTCGGGAATGCCCTGCGCAATCAGGTGGCGCGGCAGCCAGTTCCACACGCCCACTTCGCAGGTGATGTAGAGGAACAGAAAGAATCCCAGCAGGAAGAGCAGCGGCCGGCCCAGCACGGCGCCTGCATCGGCCAGCACAAATCCTCCCGCTCCCGAAGGAGCCGGCATCTTGGCCACAGCCTGCACAATGAGCGCAATCACTGTAAGCGACGCGACGGTATAGCAGAGCCGCACCCAGTTGCGCTTGAACAAATTGGCGGAGATGAACGGCGTGGTCAAACCGCCCAGGCCGAAGAAAAGATTAACCAGATTGAGCGCCGTGGCGCGATGCGCCTCGCTCACGCCGCTGACCAGCGCATTGGCGCCGGTGACCACGATGCCGCCTCCGACACCGAGCAGGAAAAGCAGAATCACGATGCTGCCGAATCCCGATGACCGCGGCAACAGGAAGAGCACAATGGCGATGAACACCAGGCCGAGAATG
>JBEKVS010000562.1:0-2878 GCA_049513795.1 Occallatibacter sp.
ATTGTGCAAAACGGCCCCACCGTGCAGGAATCCGGAACCACGGCTCCCGCGGCAATCACCGCGCTGGGGTGGATGCTCACTCCGTTGTTCCCGCCCCTGTCACTGCTGTGGCAAGAGCCTCAGCGGGCTCCGGCTCCGTAGCTGCCGCCCGCGGCTCGCGCACTCGCGGGACAACCTGGCAGGTGAGCGTAGCCTCGCAGGCCAGCTTTCCGTCCACCGTGGCCCGGCCCTCGATGCGGCCAGCGCGGGTGCGGAACGACAACACCTCAACCTCAATGCGCAGCTGGTCTCCCGGCGTCACCGGACGGCGAAACTTGGCCCGCTCAATGCCGGTAAACACCACCAGCTTTTTCTCCCGGTCGGGAATCTCGGCCATCATGATCATGCCGCCGGCCTGCGCCATGGCTTCCACCACCAGCACCCCCGGCATGATGGGATAGCCAGGAAAATGTCCTTGGAAGAACGGCTCGTTGATGGTCACATTCTTGATCGCCACAATCCGCTTGGTGGGCTCAAACTCCACCACGCGGTCGATGAGGAGGAATGGATAGCGGTGCGGCAGGAAACCCAGGATCTCCTGGATGTCGAAGGTCATTCTCTAGCTCCAGACAGAAAGCGGGACTCCGCTTCGTGCACGTCTGGATTATAACCAAGCACGGGCGAGGTCAGCCTTGTTCAGGATTCATTGGATCTATGCTGATCCATTGAATCTATGCCTAACAAGCTGTCCAGAAACCCGGCGTGTTGAAGGGTACGGGCTTCAGCCCGTACGGTGAGGGCCGATTTTCGCCCCCGGCTTTAGCCGCTGAGGGAATGCTGACCTCTCAAAATCCGTCTAGTCCCTTTCCCCTGATCTCCGCTTTCATTTCTTGATCTTCTTCTCCGCCGCGTCCACGCTCCAGAAGTCCGGGGGAAGATCCTGATTGTACTTCACGTGCAGCAAATAGTATTGCCGGATTTCGTCGTCGTTCTTGTACCGCGAAATCGTGAAGGGCGTCGGGAAACCCTCCATCACATGGTAGTCGTCGTACTCCTCGGCGTCGGTGTTCTTGTCCTTATAAAGCGGGTCGCGCCATTGAAACGTGCGCCGCAGGGGCAGATGCGTCTGCGTATCCATCTGGATGGTGACAGAATCGTTGTCGGCGGAGATCAGCGTCACCTGGTCGGCCAGGTGGCGCTCGGCCAGCCGCTGGCCCTCATAGATCAGGATCGTCTTCGGATCGTTCAGCCACTTCTTCACGACGGTTTCAATGGAGTGGTCGCGCCGCCGCAAAAAGTCGTCCACCTGCTCCTGGGGCAAAGCGGCCTTGCCTTTATAGGTCACTTCTTCACCCGTTCGCCCGATGTAAAACTGCACGACGTCGCGATGCTTGGTGAACTCGGTGCGATCATGATCGGGCCATTGGTGAAACTCGAAATATTCGGTCGTGCCCAGGTCCGGATGCCCGTGGAAGAACGCCGCAACCTGCCCCTGCCGCTCCACGTTCTTCATGTTCAACCACGCCTGCCCTCCGAGCGCCTGCACCATCGCGTCCAGCGCCGCGCGCGCCTGCTTGGCGTTCTTCTCGCCCGCATCGTCGGTCGTCTGGGTCCGCATTCCATGGGGCCAGGCCAGCATCGCCATCGCCAGCCCCAACACCAAAACTCTCCGCATCGGTCTTCCCTCAACAGCCCAAAATCGCCGGGTGCCCCATCCTTGCGAATCCTTTCTCGCAAGGGTGGGAAACCACGAACCCAATATCCGTGCGTCGGGTGCCCCATCCTTGCGAATCCCTTCTCGCAAGGGTGGGAAACTCCCAATCCAAAATTGGAGCCCCTCAACCCACCAGCACCGCGCCCCCATTCACGTTCAGCACCTCACCCGAGATGAACCCCGCGAACGGCGTGCAAAGAAACAACACCGGTCCGGCAATCTCCCGCGCCTGCGCCGGTCGTCCTACTGGAATCCCCTTGAGAATCCGCGCGCCCACCTCTCGATCGTCCAACGCCGCAGCCGACATATCCGTCGCCACCCAGCCCGGCGCCACGCAGTTCACCAGGATGCCCTTGGGCGCCAGCTCGCTCGACAGGCTCTTTGTCAGACTGATAAGCGCTCCTTTCGTCACGGCGTAGTCGGCGTGGTTGGCCTCGCCGCGCTGCCCGGCCGTCGAGCTGATCAGCACGATATGCCCTGCCACTCCATCCGCCTCGCGCCCCTGCCGTTCCATCTGCCCCACCGACGCCTGCACCAACCCGAAGACCGAGTCCAGGTTCACGCCCAGCGTCCGCCGCCATTGCTCGTCCTTCATGGATGAGATCGGCGCATCCGCAGCTACCCAGATTCCGTGATTGGCCACCAGGATGTCGAGCCGCCCAAACGCCCGCACCGCCGCCGCAACCAGTGCCCGGCCGTCCCCGGAAGTGGCCAGATCCTGTTGAATCGCCACGCACCGCTCCGGTCCGCCGCATTCCGCCGCCAGCGCTTCCGCCTGCTCGCCGGCCGACCGGTAGCTGAACGCCACAAGCGCTCCTGCCTCCGAGAACAGCCGCACCGTCTCTGCCCCAATACCCCTCGACCCACCGCTTATGAGCGCGACCTTCCCAGCCAGCGACAACGCTACTCCTGCCATAGGGCTCACGCTAATTCACCGAGCTTGGCTCCCGCAAGCGACTCAGCGCTTGTCCGGCGGAACGCACAACGGTTCGGTTGCATCCTCCGTCGCTGGATCGGCAGGCGATGGTGGAGGTACGGATGCCTGACCCGCATGAGGCTCGCGGAGGCGAAAAACCGGCATAGCACCCGCACTCGTGACGTCAGCGCTAGTGGCGTAGGCGTTGTTGACGTCGGCGCGCGCTGACTTTGCGGAGACCGTATCCGTACGCGTCGACGACGCACGCC
>JBEKVS010000563.1:0-2866 GCA_049513795.1 Occallatibacter sp.
CATCCCGCGGTTCTCTCCCGAGGCCCGCATCGCGAACCAGGCGCTGGTTGATTTGCTGGGCCGAATTGGCGCGCAGAAACAAGCCACGCCGGCGCAGATCGCCCTGGCCTGGCTGCTGGCGCAGAAGCCGTGGATCGTGCCTATTCCTGGAACAACAAAGCTGCATCGCCTGGAAGAGAACATCGGCGCCGTCGATATCGAACTCACGGCCGACGACCTGAGCGAAATCGAGAGCGCAGCTGCGGAGATCGAGGTGCAGGGCGCGCGCTACCCGGAGCGGCTTGAGGCCATGACTGGCCGGTGATATCCGGATGCTGGTCCCTGGTTGGTCGTTCCCAGTAAGGGTCCGAGCAAGCAATGTTCGCGGTGCGCCCTTTCGGCGCATGGGAAAGGCCAACAATACTCGAGCGATGGGACCGGTTCTTGCGATTCCCGCATCGCAAAACGGCTCAACTTCGGCTCAAGTCAGCATGCGGGGGTCGTGTGCTACTATCAGCGTCGAGAGTCAGTCTCCACGGAGAATTGAAAGATGGCCTACATCATTGCAGAACCCTGTATCGGCACCAAGGACACCGCCTGTGTGGACGCCTGTCCTGTCGATTGCATCCACCCCAAGAAGGACGAAGACGGTCATGCCGAGGCCGATCAGTTGTTCATTGATCCGGTCGAGTGCATAGATTGCGGCGCATGTGTGCCGGCCTGCCCCGTATCCGCCATCTTTGCGCAGGACGACCTGCCGGAGAAGTGGGCTCACTTTACGGAGAAGAACGCAACACATTTCGGGCGTTAATCGACTTCAGGCACGGCTCGCAAGAGCGTAATCTAAATGCGCATGTCGCCGGGCGGCATGCGCATTTGTGCCTTCGCGGTAGTTTGTCGCGAAATTAAGGCAGGCTCACTCTGGCGCAATCCCGATTGAGAAGCCTCAGAGCCAATCAACCCCCTCAGAGCCAATCAACCCAGAGAGCCGAGAAACTGCGGTCGGACCTTGGTCGGGAGTCCGGGGAGTCGGGGCCTCTTGGATCGGGAACAACCGGGAAGAGTACTACCACCGGAAAGCTACTGGAAAACTTCGTCCGGCTCCTTGAAGCGCGGTTCGTCTTCTGTGGAGTCAAAACGGAGCTGTGGTACCCATCCCCTTGGATCCTCGTCCTCTTTGTCGATCAAGCTTTCATCGATCGACATACCGGGGGCAATCGCGAACCGGCCGTTGCCGATTTCTACGAACTCCACGCTATCGCCGGTACGAAGGCCAAGCTGCTTGCGGACCTGGGGGGGAAGTGTAATGCGGCCATTGAAGGTGACCATTGCGGAAGGCATTTGCTACCTCTGACCCAATTGTAACCAACGGATGCAAGAGGTGTGTGGAAAAAACCGGATACGCTACCGGGGTTTCGCTTGCGGATGACAGGCTCTGCCGGCCCATTGATTTTGCTGCGCCCCGGGGTCGGATGATCGGATGTCGAGCCTTGGCGCCGTTCACCGCCAAACGGCCGCAACGCTCTGATGCGAGAATAAGATACGCATGAGCGTCCTGACCTCAGAAGTGGTGGTTTTACGCACCTGGCCGCTGCACGAAGCCGACCTGATTGTGAGCTTCTTTACCCGCGACTTCGGCCGTTTGAAGGGCGTGGCCAAGGCCGCGCTGAAAAGCCGCAAACGGTTCGGGGGAGCTCTCGAGCCGATGACGGTGGCGCGCGCCTGGTTCCAGGAAAAACCGAAACAGGAACTCGTACGGCTCGATCAACTGGAGATCGTGCGCTCTCCGCTCTCGGCTCCGGTAGATCATGTGCGCATGGCGGTATTGAGCTTCTTCGCCGAGGTGCTGGACGAGGCCTTGCCTGAACACGACCCGCAGGACGCCGTCTTTCGCCTGCTGCTCGCGGTGCTTGAGCAGACAACGATTGAGCAGCCATGGATGCCACTCACCTACTTCTCTTTGTGGTTGACGCGCCTGATGGGACTTCTGCCGGATCTGGGTCATTGCACGGCCTGCGGCGAGGCCTTGCAAAGCGCAGAGATATCGTTCAACAGCCATGCCGACGGGCTGTTTTGCGCGGTTCATCGCAATGGAAGCGGCAGCGTTCTGTCGGCGGATTCATGGCTGCTGGCGCAGAGGATGCTGCGTGCTCCGGCTTCAGCATTCGCTGCCGAAGATTGGTCGCGACGCCGCGCGCAGGACCTGCGCCGCTTCACCGTGCAGGCGCTGGAGCGGCATCTGGAGCGAAGGCTGCGGACCGCGGAGGTGCTGATTCGGATTTAGATATGCAAATTGGGCGTTAACTGGTTTAGAACATTCACAGCGCCCCGACTCGCCGTTCGTTGGAAGAGGAATATCAAAGCCTGGGGAATCCGTTGCAGATTATTTCTTTCCGGCTGATAAAATCGACCTCAGACTCATTGAGAGCGAGCGATCCGTGCCTTCATCCACTCTTGCTTTAACCGAAACCACCAAATCCCCAACCCCTGCCCAGGCGCTGACTTTTCAGGAATTGTTGTTTCGTCTGCAAAGCTTTTGGGCAGCGCGCGGCTGTGTGATTCAGCAGCCCTATGACGTTGAAGTGGGCGCAGGCACCATGGCTCCGGAGACATTTTTGCGCGTGCTGGGGCCGAGGCCCTATCGCGTAGGCTACGCGCAACCGTCGCGGCGGCCGGCCGACGGCCGTTACGGCGAGAATCCAAATCGGTTGTTTAAGCACACGCAGTTTCAGCTCGTCCTCAAGCCGCCGCCGGCAAATGTGCAGGAGCTCTATCTCGAATCTCTTGAAGCGATCGGGATCGATCTTCGCAAGCACGACTTGAAGTTTGAAGAGGATAACTGGGAGTGGCCAGCCGGCGGCGCGTGGGGTGTGGGCTGGCAGGTGAT
>JBEKVS010000564.1:0-2847 GCA_049513795.1 Occallatibacter sp.
CGGCGGCAACCGCGGTCGAAGCTCCACGCAAAAGGTCTCGTCTCGAAATGCTCTTCATGCCACCGGGAACAGCTTGCCTGCTGGCTTCGTCCATTGCACGCTCCTGTCTATTTGGGTCCGACCAGAAATGCAATGATACCGCTCTGAGGATGCCTTGCATTCGATCTGACTGCCGGCACGAATGAGGGACGAATGCACTTGATAAATTGTCGTATGCGAGAATGCCGAACTGAACCGCCTAACACTTGCAGAGCAGGCCAGCCCATTTGCGAATGCCTTCCGGGGTCACGGGCTGGCCGTTGGCCTCGCTCGCTGCCAGTTGCACGGCCAGGTTGCCGATGGTCGAGCTCTCCGGATGGCCGATTTCGACGGGCCGATGCGTTCGCTTTTCCGTCAGCTCGGTAAGCAGCTTGTTGCGGCTGGCGCCGCCGAGAATGTGGATGCGGTCGAGCGGCCGTCCAAGCAGTTTTTCCAGGCTGCTGAGCGCGATGGCGTAGCGGTCGGCGAGGCTCTCGAAGATGACACGGGCAAACACGGGCTCGTTGCCGGCAACGTCGGGGATGGTGGACCAGCGCCGGCGCCACAGCTGGTGATTGATGCGCTCGGGCATTTCCGAGTCGAGCAGAAGCGGCTCGGCATCCACGTCGATGGTGCCGGGAAATCCCGATTCGGCAGCTTGCGCCACCAGGTCCTCAATCTTCCAGGCGCGGCCCTCGGCGTTCCACGCGTCCATGCATTGCTTCACCAGCCACATGCCGTTGACCAGGGAGTGGAAGCAGAGGCCGCCGCCGGCCGCGCCCAGGTTGGTGTAGTTGGCGTTGAAGGCTTCTGCGCTGGTGACCGGTTGGGCGATCTGGGTTCCCACCAGAGACCAGGTTCCGGAGCAGATGTAGAGCGTGGACGCGAGGCTGGAAGGGATGCCGGCGATGGCCGAAGCGGTATCGTGGCAGGCCGGGGCGATGAGTTGCGTGTCGCGGTAGGCCGGCAGCGCGGCCAGCGGGCCCTGCAGCGTGCCGAGAATGGCTCCAGCGCGGACCATGGGCGGAGCAGCGTCGAGCGAAAGATCGAGCAGCTTGAACAGCTCGGCATCCCAGTCGCCGGTTTTCAGGTCGACCAGGCCAGTATGCGTGGCGTTGGTATGTTCCGCGACTCTGCGCCCTCCCAGCCAATGGAGCACGTATTCGGGCAGCATGACCCAGGGGGCATGCGGATCGACGCCGGCAGCGTTGTCGGCGAGCAACTGGTAGACGGTGTTGATGCGATGCGGATGGGCGCCGGTGCGCGCGAACATATGCTTGGGCGGGACGATCGAGTCGGCAGCATCCTTTGCCGATACAGTGCGCTCATCGCGATAACAGAAAGGCTGAGCGAGCGGCCTTCCGTCTGGCGCAAGGCGCACATAGTCCACCGACCAGCAATCGACAGCGATCGATGCAACGCCTTCGGTGGCGATGGCGGCGGCTTTGCGCAAGCCTTCTTCAACACCAGCCAGAATGGTCTCGAGGGGCCAATACATCGAGCTGCCGCGATGCACAGGCCCGTTGGGAATGCGGTGAACGACGGCAAAGGCCGGCTGGCCATCGAGCCATCTCAGCAGCGAGACACGGCAGCTTTCAGCGCCCAGATCGATGGCAATGCGTGCAGGTTCCGGCATAGAGGAAGTGAGGAATCGGTTGAAGCCTAATGAAGTCTAACGCAGGAATGCCTCGGTCAGGCCTCCGTCGACGGGGATCAGATGGCCGGTGGTGCAGCGCGAGCGCGGGCTTCCCAAAAAGAGAATGGCCTCGGCGCAATCGCTGGGGTCAATCGGCTGATGGGTGAGCGTGCGCTTGGCGTAGAAGCCGGCGAGCAGGTTGCGCAGCTCGTCGTCGGAGAGCGAGTCGTCAAAGGGGATTTCGTACTTGGTGAGCGAGGCGCGGACGCGATCGCGGGGGAACATGGTCGACCCCTTCACCACTGTTGCGGGGCTGATGCCGTTGACGCGCACCCACGGCGACAGAGCAACGGCCAGCTCACGCACCAGGTGCGACACGGCGGCCTTGCTTACGTCGTAAGCTTCGGTGCCGCGCTTGGAGACGACCGCGTTGGCCGAGCTGGTGAGCACGATGGCGGCATCGAGAGCCTGCTCGCGGAAGATCTTCGCCGCTTCGTCGGAGAGCAGGTAGTTGGCCGTGACGTTGATGTCCAGCGTGGTAGCCCAGAGGCTGTCGGGAATCACGCCGTCAGGGGTCGAGGGGAACATGGCTGCGGTGTTGATGAGGATGTCGACTCCGCCGAAGGCGGCGATGGTAGCGCTCAGAGCTTTTGAAATCGCTTCGCGATTGCGGATGTCGACTCCAGCGACTGCCGTGAACTCGGCCGAGGTGACGGACTTCAATTCCGCGACCACGCGGGCTGCGGCGGCTTCATCGCGGTCGGCGACGACCACGTGCGCACCGCGCGCGGCAGCCAGCAAGGCCACTTCTCGTCCAATGCCGCTGCCTCCGCCAACCACCAGAACCACGCGGCGGCTGAATTCCTTTTCCGGAGGCTGGCGGCGGATCTTGGCCTCTTCCATGGCCCAATATTCGATCTTGAAGGCTTCAATGGCCGGCAGAGCCACGTAGTTGGAATAAACCTTGAAGCTGGCCGGATCATTGGCTGGGCCGCATTGCGGCAGTGTGCCCTTTACGTCGCCGTCACTCAGCAGGCTGGCGCCTTCCATGACGTGGATGGCGTTGGTATAAAACTCACCGGTTATACGCGCCTCCGTCTTGTTCTTGCCGAAGCTGAACATGCCCAGGCCTTGAATCAATACAACGGTCGGGCTGGCATCGCGCAGGGCAGGGGAGTCGGAGGTAGCGAAGG
>JBEKVS010000565.1:0-2836 GCA_049513795.1 Occallatibacter sp.
GATGTGCTCGGGCCGCTGCACGGTTATGGAATCGCCCGCCGCATTGAGCAGATCAGCGGGGACCTGCTCGCCGTCAATCAAGGCACGCTCTACCCTGTCCTGCTGAAGCTGGAGCATGAAGGCTCGATCAGCTCCGAGTGGGGCGCGTCGGAGAATAATCGTCGCGCGCGTTTCTATCAGCTCACGCGCGCCGGACATAAGCAGTTGCAGGCCGAGACCCGCGACTGGGAGCAGACGGCAGCGATCATCGCGCGCTTCTTTGAAGTAAAAGCGGAGGACTTGCCATGAGATCCTTGAGGCGTTTTCTTCAGCGTCTCGTGAACTTCGCAAGCGGCCGACGTGCCGGCCAGCGCTTGAGGGAAGAGATGGAAGAACATCTCGCTCTTCAGACCGAAGAGAATCTCCGCGACGGAATGCCGCATGCGGAGGCGCGGCGCCAGGCAGTCTTGAAGTTTGGCGCGGCGCAGGCAGTCAGGGAAGACTATCACGCCGAGCAGGGTCTGCCGGTCATCGAGAGCCTGCTGCAGGACGTGCGCTACGCGACGCGGTTGTTTGTCAAGTCGCCGGGATTCGCCTCGATTGCGATTCTTACCATGGCCCTGGGTATTGGGGCAACGACGGCGATCTTCAGCGTGGTGGATGCCACGCTGCTGCATCCGCTCGCCTATCCGCATGCGGAGCAACTGGTGCGCATCGAAGACAATCTGCCCGGCCTGAGCACGCGCGATGCGGGCATTTCGGTGCCCGAGTGGAAGGACCTCGAACGCTCCGGCGTCTTTGAATACGTCTCGCCAACGTGGTACGACGACAACAATCTTGTCGGCGGGTCCATGGCCGAGCGAGTTCGCCTTCTGACGGTAGCGCCGAATTATTTCGCACTGCTGCAAGTGAAACCGCAGATGGGACGCTGGTTCGACCCAAACGATCCCTCGCCGGGTTACAACCAGGAGGTGCTGATCAGCGACGGATTGTGGAAGCGCGAGTTTGGCGGTGACCCGCGCATTCTGGAGCGCAGTATATGGCTGGATACGGACCTCTATCGCATTGTCGGCGTGATGCCGCGGAACTTTCGCGCACCGGGACCGACAGCAGAGGAGCGCGAGACAGAAGTCTGGGCCGCAGCCGGATTGCGGATGCCGTATTTTCTCGATTCGACGGCGCGCACCAGGCGCGATATACCGGGAGCGATTGCGCGACTCCGGCCCGGACTGACAATCGCCGAAGCGCAAAGCCGGCTGGACGCGCTGGTCGCGGAGTTGCAGAAGCAATATCCTGTCGATTATCCGCTGGAAACGCGATGGACGGTGCACCTGACGCCTCTGAAGGAAAACGTAGTAGGCAATGTTCGCCAGTCGTTGATGCTTCTGCTTGGCGCCGTGGGCCTCGTGCTGCTGATCGGCAGCGTCAACGTGGCCAATCTTATGCTGGCGCGCGCCAGCGCCAGGGGTCGCGAGATAGCGGTTCGCCAGGCGCTCGGCGCGTCGCGGACGCGGCTCGCGAGACAGTTGTTGACCGAGAGCCTGCTGCTATCCCTTCTGGGAGGAGTCGCCGGCCTGGTGATTCTTTTTTGCGCCAAGGGATTTCTGATGCGGCTTGTGCCCGACAGCCTGCCACGGCTCAATGACATTTCCATCAACTGGGGCGTTTTGCTTTTCGCTCTCACTGCTTCGCTTGCCGCCGGCATGATCTTCGGTCTGGCGCCGGCGCTCGATGCGGGCCGGCTGAATTTGATGCACATACTCAGGCAGGAGGGGCGCAACTCGACCGGCTCAGGCGACAAGGCGCGCACGCGGCAAGCGCTGGTGGTGACCGAGTTTGCGCTCTCGCTGGTGCTGTTGATCGCTGCCAGCCTGCTGCTGCGCAGCTTCTGGGATCTGGCCAATCAGCGGCTGGGATTCAATCCCGAGAATGCGATGACTGTGCACACCAGGCTGCCTTACCCCAACGTGAAGGAGAACGACCGCTACAGAACAACTGCGCAGGAGGCTCCCTTCGTGCGCGAGGTGCTGCGCCGCAGCCGGACGCTGCCGGGCGTGGAAGAAGTGGCCGTGGGCGACACGATGGCCCTTCCCCTGGACCGTCAGCGAAGAAGTCAAAGCGCATTCCCCCTGATCCTGGAAGGGAAGAGCCATCCGGACGGGGCGACTCCTTTGATCGAAGGGGCCTTCGTAACGCCAGGGTATTTTCATCTCATGGGCATGACGCGGCTTCGCGGCCGCATCTTCGATGACTCCGACAATGAAGAAGCTCCCGCGGTCGCTGTGATCAACGAGGCGGCTGCGCAGATGTATTGGCCAGGAGAAGATCCGCTGGGCAAACACCTCGAACTCGATCGGAAAGACACCTCCTGGACCACCATCGTCGGCGTGATCGCCAACGCGAGGACGATATCGGTCTCGGCTGCGGCGGTCCCACAAATTTATGTCAGCCTTTTTCAAAAGCATGAGAAACATCTGGTGGTCTTTCTGCGCGGGCATCTCGATACCGGCGCCATTCCCGACCAGTTGCGCCGGCAGATTCAGTCGGTCGATCCCACCATACCCGTCTTTGGCGCCGAGACGCTCAACCAAATGGTCTCCGACTCTCTCGCTGTGAGGCGATTCACCATGGAGGTGGTCGCACTCTTCGCCTGCGCGGCGCTGCTGCTATCGGGGTTGGGAATCTATGGAACCATATCGTACGTGGTGAGCGAACGCACGCAGGAGATCGGCATTCGCCTGGCACTGGGAGCGCACCGCGGAAACATCTCACGCATGGTGCTGCTCCAGGGATTGAGGATGGCCCTTGCAGGTACTGCGATTGGGCTCGCAGGCGCGCTGATCGTTTCGCGCCTCAT
>JBEKVS010000566.1:0-2831 GCA_049513795.1 Occallatibacter sp.
CTCCGCCCCACAGTCATCCATGTCCATGAGATCCCTTCCGGCTTGGCGGCGATCGTCTTCTCTCTACTGCTCGCCTTAAGCCGAGCCTACTTGATCTTCAATTCGCATGCGACGCGAAACAGGTTTACGGTTCCACTTTGGCAGAAATGCGCGACTGTTTGGAATGGCGTCTCCGCTCCTCTTGAGTCGACGGGTGCGGCGGATCAGAGCCTGAACTTACTGACAATAGGTCGATTTAATTCATGGAAGGGACAGCAAGTTTTGCTTCACGCAGTGGCCAAGCTTCCGGCGGAACTGCGCGAACAAGTGAAGGTCAGACTGGTAGGCGGTGTATTTGGCAGGCAGACGCATTTCATGGATCAGGTTAAGGCCATCGTTGCTGAGCTGGATCTGTCGGATACCGTAGAGATACTGCCCTTCACAACCGATCCGGCTCCGCATTACAGATGGGCGAATATTGTCGTTGTGCCTTCCACCAAGCCCGAGCCCTTTGGCCTGGTGGCAATTGAGGGGATGGCCGCCGGGTGCTGCGTGATTGCCTCGAATCATGGCGGCATCGCCGAAGTTGTAGTGGACGGCTTGACGGGTACGTTAGTCGCGCCGGGATCGATCGAATCGCTGACCGCCGCGATTGCAGGTTATATCACGGATCCAACTCGGGCGAAGCGCGAAGGGATCGCCGGGCGCGAGCGCTTTGCCGCTGAATTCGACGAAAGGCATTACAAATCGAAAATCACAAGCATTATCGCTGATCTGATTCAGCTCAACGCGGGTTGAGCGGCCGAGGTTGTCTGCTGTTCGGAACTGAAGGAAGGATCGGTTAACAACCAGAGCCAAGGTTGGTTATCGGCTGGAGTCGTATCCCGTGCGAGATAATGCGGGATACAATGGCGACAGCATGCTTCGCGTCCTCTTATTCATCTGTCTTGTCGTCTCGCTGGTTGGCAACATCGGATGCGGTTATCACGCGGTGGGGTCGACGACCCATCTGCCGCCGGATGTACGGACGCTTTCAGTGCCCGTGTTTGCGACGCGTACCGACGCCTCTCACTCCGAGACGGTGATGACGGAAGCGGTGATCCGCGAGTTTGCGACGCGTACGCGATTTCGTATAAGTCCCGACTCCAACCCAGCTGCGGACGCGGTGCTGCATGGCATCATCTTAAAAGAAGCGATTACGCCGCTTACCTACAATGCTTCCACGCAGGAGTCGTCGAGTTTCCTGCTGACGATGGTCGTTTCCGTCACGCTCAGCGGCCGGGACGGAAAAGTTCTCTATGAGAACAAGAACTTTGTATTCCGCCAGCAATACCAATCCACCACCGACCTGCCAACTTTTCTGCAGGAGAACCCGGCGGCCCTGGAGAGGCTCAGCCGAGACTTCGCCCGGGCGCTGGTAGCGGACGTGCTGGAAGGCTTCTAAGCTCCATCAATCAGCGGCGCGGAGATCACAATCTCCGCGCCGTTCTGCGTTTTATGGGGGGGAAATCTAGCTTGTCGAAGGCGACATGTTATGCGACCTGCCCAACATGGCCTGCGGACGATGGATTGCATCTGTTGATTACTCACACTCTTGCGGCTGGCCCCACGGAGCGGGGAAGGGTATTCTGGAAGCGCATGATTGAACTGAATCCATCTCCTCGTGTGGTTGTTGGGAGACACACCCATTGAGCACAGGACGCTGGGGCGCGGGCTTTGCCGCCGTGGCGCGCTTTGTGGCCGAGATCGAGGCTGCCGCCGCGGGCGCCGGACTGTTGCGGGCTGGCTATGTTCTGGCGGGAGATGAGATGTTTCTGCTCGAACGCTGCCGGCGGGCTGTGCTCAAGGCTTTCGTATCTCCGGAACTGAGGGATTTCTGCCTATCCGATCTTGACCTCAATGGGACTTCCATCTTCGAGGTGCTCGACCGCGCGCAGACGCAGTCCCTCATGGCGCCTTTCCAGGTGATCTTTGTGCGCAGCGTGCGCCAGCTCTATACGCGCGGCGCGAAAAAGGAAGAGTTTGCGGCGCTCGATCGTTATTTCCGCTCGCCAAATCCTCAGGCGCTGCTGGTTTTCATCGCCGACTTTGTGCGCATTCCCGCGGATATTCGCCGCATGGAGATGGAAGACAAGAATCGCTTCGAGCGCCTGCAGGAGACGCTGGGCCAGCATTGCAGCATTGTGGAACTGGCGCGGGTGAGCGAAGAGGACGCGATGCGCTGGTCGGTGAACACTTCGCAGGAGGCGGGTGCGCGCATAGACGCGGACGCGGCGCGGGAGCTGGTGGACGCGCTCGGCGCCGACATGATGATGATTGCGTCGGAACTGGAGAAGCTGCTGCTTTACACGCTGGGCCGGGGTCGCATTACGCTGGGCGATGTGGAGACGATGGTGCTCGGAGCCAAGCAGCGTTCGCTCTACGAGCTCACCGATGCCATCAGCCTGCACGATCGCGGGCGCGCACTGGCGCTGCTGCATGGACTGCTCAATAGCGCGGACGCCGGCGAAGATGCGGCGATCGGCCATCTCTACATGCTGGCCAGAACATTTCGCCAGATGCTGGTGATTCTGGAGAAGAATGTGCGCGATTCGCGCGCTATCTGGCAGGCATTGTGGCAGGGATTCCGCATGCCGCCCTTTGCGGCAGACGATCTGATTCGCCAGGCGCGTCGCTACAAGAGCCGGCGCGAACTGACGCGGGCGTTGCGGCTGGTGGCCCGAGCCGATCTCGAGTTGCGCTCATCGCCCCCGGACAAGCGGCTGGTGCTCGAGCGCCTGGTGTATGAACTGGCGTCGGAGCCTAAATTGACGCAGCCGCTTTTTGCTGCGCAGCTTTTATTTGAAGTGTGA
>JBEKVS010000567.1:0-2816 GCA_049513795.1 Occallatibacter sp.
TCTCTGTGGGCAAGCGCGATGGCGCAGAACTTCGCGGCTCCCATCTGGATGACCTTCAAACAGGCGTTGGAGCTTGACGCCCACATCCGCAAGGGCGAGAAAGGCTCGCTTGTCGTCTACGCGGACAGCATCAAGCGAAAAGAAACCGACGAAAAGACTGGCGACGAAATCGATCGGGAAATCCCATTCCTCAAGGGGTACACGGTTTTCAACGTCGAGCAAATCGAAGGCCTGCCGGAAGTTTATTACGCGAAAACCGCGCCGATACTCGACCCTGTGTCCCGCATCGATCACGCGGAAAAGTTCTTCGCGGCTCTGGGGGCAACCATCCGACACGGCGGAAACCGCGCGTGTTACAGCATTGCCGCCGATGCGATCCAGATGCCGCCATTCCAGAGTTTCCAGGACGCGGATAGCTACTATGCGACCCTTGCCCATGAATGCACCCACTGGACAGGCAGCAAGACCCGGCTCGACCGTAACTTCGGCGGGCATCGCTTCGGGAGCGAAGGTTACGCGGTCGAGGAACTGGTTGCCGAACTTGGGGCCGCTTTCCTCTGCGCCGACCTGGAGCTTGCTCTTGAGCCCCGCGAAGATCACGCATCCTATATCGCAACTTGGCTGAAAGTGTTGGCTACTGATAATCGAGCAGTGTTCACCGCCGCAACCCACGCACAACGGGCCGTCGAATTTATCAACCGCAGAGCCACGGAGGCCGCCGCGCAAGTCACTACGACTTGCGCGGCATGATGTGACTGCAGACATCAATGCACCCATCAAGAATCTCCACCAGTCGGCTCGACACCGGAAGTTTGCGCAATGGCACGCTCCAGTTCCGAGATCGTTTCATCGTCATAAGAGAAGACGTACTGTGCAGCTTTCGCTGATGGCCACGAGTGGTGCTTCTTGGTTCGCCCTGTGTTGGCCTTCGCCCTCTCCAACGCAGTGACCATCGCCTGCTGATCGACGCGCAGGTACAAATCGGCTGTCGTGCTCAGCTGTGAATGCCCGAGAATCTCCTGCGCAATCTTGATGTTGCCAGTGGTGTCGAGTACGCCTTGCGCGAGCGTGTGACGGAATAGGTGTGGATGAACCGACATGCCTGCCCTTCGACCGATATAGCGCAGCGCCGATTCAAAGCTTGCATAGCGGAGGGGCTTGCCTCGACCTTTTCGCGAGGCGATCCAAACGGCATGAACGTCCGGCGCCGCGCGGCGTTCGGTGCGCAGGTACTTTTCGTAAATCGGCCAGAAATCGTCAGTGACTGGCACACGGTGTTGATCGCGCGCTCCCTTCAACCGCACGGTGATGAAGCGCCGTTTGCGATCGACATCCTCCAGTTCCATACCCAGAATCCCGTGGCGGCCAGCAGCCGCACTCCAATCGCCGATGCGCTGACCCGTGCGAGACAGCAACACCAGAATCGCTTTATCGCGATAGGAGCCGGCGCTGTCGATTAGCTTCTGAATCGCCGCGGGCTCCAGAATCTTCGGCAGAGTTCTTGGAATACGGCGGCGAAATCCGTCCCGTTGCCTCTGGCGCGCCGGCAAGTCGCGCCCGATCATCCCGTGACGCAGTTCCTCGGCGAGAGGGTTGCCCGAAGCTGGGTTGATGCGACCCTTCCAAGGACCCCGCCCGTCCTCGGTATCACGGCGAATGCAGTACTCAAAATAAGACGCGAGTACGCTTAATCGATGGTTGATCGTGCGTGGCTGACGTGGCTTCTCCGAGGAGTGCGCGCTGACAGCTCCTTGCCTCGCGCCCCGTGCGAACTCGGTAATGTAGCTGCCGACAATCTGGCGCGTGACCGGATCGGGATTGCCTCCCGAGGCGTGCAGCCAACTGAAAAAATGCGCGAGGCCCAGCGCGTAAGCGCGCTGCGTGTAGACAGAACAATCGCGCAGGCTCAACTGCGTCAGAAACTGATCGCACGATTCAACACTGGCATCGTTCGAGTCGCAAACGCGGAATGAAACGCCGAATGGCTCCGTTCTTCTTTGGATCTTGTAAATCGACATAGCAGTCATCTTCGCTTGACCGCTATCGAGGAGTACATCTACACCTGGCATCGATCGGGCGCGCAGAGGCTCGGCCGCAAATCACGAGATAAGATGTGAGCCAGACCGAAGGCAAAGACCTTCCCACGCTGACCGAAGTCAACGGCGATGTGAGCGGATACCGCGAACGCCTGTTTAGGTTCGTCGAATCGCAAAGTGTCGAGATCAGTTTCTCCGAGAGAATTGCTCCCGCAAAGGGTCTCTCGTATGGCGGCAAGATCAAGCTGCTATCCGGGATGCAGCCAGCCGAGGAGTTCTCGACGCTTGTGCATGAGATCGCTCACGAAATGTTGCATCGGGGCGACCGCCGCACGCTAACCACTAAACAAGTCCGCGAAACCGAGGCCGAAGCCGTGGCCTTTGTCGTTTGCCAATCGGTCGGGCTTCAGAACGGAACTTCATCCCAGGACTACATCCAGCTTTGGCACGGAGACGCCAATCTCCTACGCGAGAGCTTACAAGCCGTTCAACAGACCGCTGCCGTGATTCTCGGGGGCATTGCCCCCGAGCCAGCGGCACTCGCGGCAGCCGCATAACACGCCAAACACCTGCACCGTTTGGCTTTTAGGCCCAACGTGTGCGCTGAGTCCACGAACACCTAACCAAAGACACATGAGAGGAGAAAAGACGATGCACAGTACACAAAATGCAGTTGCTAACCATGAATATCGCAGCGTTCCCATCACCGCGCTTGCAGAGTCAGCCACCAACCCCCGCAAACGCTTTGATCCGAAGAGCCTCGAAGAACTGGCCGCCAGC
>JBEKVS010000568.1:0-2794 GCA_049513795.1 Occallatibacter sp.
GCCGATCAACCCTGCTACCTGGACGGTGGCTCGCGCGGGTTTGGGATCCGGCATGAGGGCTTTGTAGACCTCGTTCATTTTGGGCACATCATCGAGGCTGGTGACATAGACGGTCACGGAAACAATGTCCGTCAATTTAAAGCCGGTCCCTTCGACGATTTTCTTGATGACAGCAAGCGTGCTCTTGGTTTGGAAGGTGATGTCAGTGCCTGTCACCTTGCCATGTTCGTCGGGACCTTGCTGACCGGCCACGTACAGAGTGTTGCCGGCGACAAAGGCATTGCTGAACGGCATGCCCGGGATAAAGCCGACAGCCTGGTTTTGGGCAACCGCGCTACCCGCATTCAAAACAATCATGAGCCCCGACAACATGAGGGCTCGCTGAGCCATGCGTAACATCTTCATCTTCCTGGTTCTCCTCTAGTGCTGGATCACCAATTCTCTCATTCTCGATGAAGCGCCACCTCAGCAGTTTTGATATTTCCAATTCCGCTGTTTGCCCTCGGCGATCCACTCCAATGCGGTGGCAATCCGCTTGTCACGGGTCTCGACGCGTTTGGCGTCGGCGATCCAGTCGATGTACTCGCGTTTACAACTGGGGCTGAACGCCGCAAAGGCGCCGCCTGCTTTTTTATTTCTCCGCAATGCGGTGGCGAACTCCGCCGGCATCTCAGTGGCTGGCTTGGGTGCCTTCATCACCTTGTTCCTCGCGGCAATCGGGCTGGTGTATTGACCGCTGTCTACAAAGGCGGCGGCCTGCCGGATCCAGGCGAGCATGAGCTTGTCGGAGGGTAAATCCTTCAGACTGGTAATGCGGCCGAGCGAGCCCATGGCACCCGGCCGCAGAGCATGTGCTTCACGCAGCACCGCGCCGATTTCCTCGCCCCAGAAACCGAAGCTGCAGTGCTCTTTGAACGCGGACATGTTGCAAAGAATCGCACCGCGATACTCAAAAAATGGGCGGCTCCATTTAATAGACTCCTCGACCCCAGGGCACGCCTTGTGAACCAGCTCCCGCAGATGCTCCAGGATGGGTTGGGCGAATGGCTGCACCTTCGCAAGATACGCGTCTACCTTGGGATTTATGGTTTCAGTGGCTATCACGGTCACGCCCTCCTTTGTTTTGGAGAGAGTTTACAACCACTGAGGAGGCAGTTTTCCACCAATCAATTGAGGCTCTATGTCTTGAGCTTACTGGCCAGCACGTCGATCTTCTCGATGGACGGCGCCTTGGCCAACAACTCTCCGGCTTTCGCCATCAGCGCTTTGGCAATTGGCCCAGTCAAGTGGGCCTGCCGTCCTTTGTCATCCGGAAACACATCGAAGATGCCAAATGTTGAAGGCCCAATCTGCAACGCGAACCAGGCGCTGGTCTCCGGCTCAGCCTCTGCCAGTGGCGCCGCACTTTTCAAGAACTGAGCAACCTCCGCTTCCTTCCCCGGCTTTGCTTCCAACATCACCCACAAGCCTACAGTCACCATCCGTGCCGCCTCCCTGGGAGCGTTACGCTCCTTAGCTAAGACGCAGGGTACTCCACAATGGATACACCAGCATGAAAGTTCTTCCGGTGTGATCGAAGGGAGTGGCTTGGGGGAGGATCGGTTTTCCGAGCCAGCCGGCAAGGCTCTGGCGAAATCACCGGAATTGACAAATCCTACCGGCCGCCCGAGCCGGTGCATAATAGACGAATCATGCCAGCGCTCCTAAAGAACTGTGGACTGCATTTGACCCTATTGATCGTGGGCGCCACCATCGTCTATGCTGCTCAGCCGGTGACGGAGATTACTCTGCCCGGTACGCGGTTATACACCGAGAGCATTACTTCCACGAAGGACGGCACGCTCTTGGTCGGCAGCGTGGGCAAGGGAAACGTCAGCCGCATACCTCATGGAACCACCACGGTCACCGAGTGGATCAAACCCGGAACCAATGGCCTTGGTGCCGTTTACGGTATATTTGCGGACGAGAAATTCAAGACGCTGTGGGTCTGCTCCGACAAGCGCGATGATGGCACCGGCGATGCGCCCGCGGTGAAATCCTTCGACCTGAAGACAGGCGCCCCCAAGGGTAGTTACACGCTTCCCGGCGATGCTACCTTCTGCAACGACATTGCCGTGGCCAGCAATGGCACAGCGTACATTACCGACACCCGGCAAGGCAGCATCGTGATGCTCAAGCCCGGCGCCAAAGAGCTGGAGGTCGCGGCGAAATATCCAGTGTTGGCTGGGGCCGATGGACTGGCGTTCGGCCAAAAGAATGTACTGTATGTCAACAGCGTCACCCAGAACAAGCTGATACGCGTCGAGCTCGCTCCGAACGGCAAGGCGAAGAACGTGGTCGAGCTGAAGCTTTCTCAACCGCTCACCAGGCCGGATGGCATGCGCACCATCGGAAAGAACCGGCTGTTGATGGCGGAGAACTCGGGCAACATGGATATTGTGACCTTTAGTGGCACTGGCGGCCTGAACGCGGATATCAGGGTCATCAAATCCGGCCTCGAGTCGACGCCCGCAGTAACGGCTACACGCGGACAAGCCTGGATCGCCGAAGGTAAGCTGAATTACCGCAACGATCCCACGTTGAAGGACAAAGACCCCGGAACCTTCAAAATCTACGCTGTGCCCCTGCCCAAGAGTTGACATGCAACGCCGCCACATCCTATCTCGCGCTATCCGACCGAAGATCGATACCGACTGGCCGAGGTTGCGACAGGTACTGAGCGAGATTGGCGGCCAAAAGGGTGAGGCCATCGTATGCGGGGCTGACGAGCAAGATTTGGAATCGATTTGTAACC
>JBEKVS010000569.1:0-2787 GCA_049513795.1 Occallatibacter sp.
AGTTTTCCTACGATATGTCGGTGCCCAACGTGGCGCACCTGGATCCGCAGCGAGGAGGATGTTGTACGGTGATGCCGTATTTCGTCGGCGACCTGCTCGAACTTCCGGTGACTGCGACTCAAGACTACACGTTGTTTCACATCCTTCAGGACTACAACATCGACCTCTGGAAGAACCAAATCGAGCTCATTCTGGAAAAACATGGTCTTCTAAGTTTCATCGTCCATCCGGACTACGCCACGACCGGCCCGGAGAGGAGAGTCTACGAGGCGCTGCTTTCGCATTTGGCCGAATTGCGACAGGATCGAGGAGTGTGGATCGCGACTCCGGGCGAAGTAAACCGGTGGTGGAGGCAACGGGCGGGCATGAGAATTGTGGAGGACCATGAAGGAGTACGAATCGAGGGAGAAGGCAGTGAGCGGGCGCGGATCGCCTATGCAAGCGCCGTGGACGGTCGTCTTAGTGTTGCCGTCGAGCAGGCAGTTGTGAACTGACACGTTGAGACTCGTGCAGGGTGGGAATCGTAGAGTCACTTCTTCTTCGGAAACTTCTCGGCAGAGGTCACCTCACTCGTTAGCAGATTACAAGTTCTAAGCCTGATAGCATAAAGGGAAAGGTGTACGGATTTTGAAAATCAGCGTTTTCGGACTGGGTTACGTCGGAACGGTCTCGGCGGGATGTCTCGCTGATGATGGACATGAAGTCGTTGGTGTCGATCCCCTCCCCACGAAAGTCGATCTGATCAACCGTGGACAGTCTCCCATTATTGAAGCAGACATCGGCGAGATCATAGCAGCCACTGCCAAGGCGGGCCGGTTGCGCGCTACCGGTGACCCAGTCGAAGCGATCCGCGAAACGGAGCTGTCCTTCGTTTGCGTTGGCACACCGAGCCAACCAAACGGCAATCTCGACCTGCGATATATCCGGCGCATTTGCGAGCAGATCGGCGGGGCACTCAAGAGCAAGAGTGCGCGGCACACCGTCGTCATTCGCAGCACCATCTTGCCGGGTACGATGCACAAAGTCGTGATTCCTACTTTGGAAGAGTTCTCGGGGAAGAAAGCCGGGGTCGATTTCGGGGTCTGCAACAACCCCGAGTTTCTGCGGGAGGGTTCGGCGGTGAAAGACTTCCGCTACCCGCCTAAGACCGTCATCGGGGAGTCGGATCAAGCCAGCGGCGATACCCTGGCGGCGCTGTACAAAAAGGTTGATGCGCCATTGATCAGGACGAATCTTGAGTCTGCGGAGATGGTGAAGTACGTTGACAACAGTTGGCATGCCCTGAAGATCGGATTCGCCAATGAAATCGGCAATCTTTGCAAGTCTTTGGGTCTTGATGCGCATCAGGTCATGAACATCTTTTGTCAGGATCGAAAGCTCAATATCTCTCCTGCTTACTTGTTACCCGGGTTTGCCTTCGGAGGGTCGTGCCTGCCCAAAGATCTTCGGGCGCTGTCCTATCAGGCCAAAATGCACGACTTGCAATTGCCGATTCTCGCTTCCATCCTACCCAGCAACGAAATGCAGATTTCCCGGGGCGTACAGCTCATTACGGACAAGGGTCACACGCGGGTGGGGGTTTTGGGGTTCAGTTTCAAAGCCGGGACGGACGATTTGCGAGAAAGCCCCTTGATCGAAGTCATCGAACGCCTGATCGGGAAGGGGTACGACTTACGCATCTATGACAAGAACGTGAATATAGCCAGTCTGGTTGGCGCGAACCGGGATTTCATCCTGAACCACATTCCGCATATATCCAAACTTATGGTAGGCGACGTCAACGCCGTCTTGAATCACGCTCAGACCGTCGTGGTCGGAAACAAGGATCCGGAGTTTAAGACGGTGCCGGAGCGGCTGTGCGAAGGCCAATTCCTAATAGATTTTGTGCGAGTTATCGAAGGGGGCAGCAAGAATGGCAATTATGACGGCATCTGCTGGTAAGCAGCGCGTAGCCGAAGGCTCGAACGCAGCTTCAAAGGCGTTTATCTATGAGTCGATTGAGCGACTCTCACGCTGGCTGGAAGAGAATGACTACCGGGGCTACGATACTTTCGACGGTCTCAGCGCCCGCTTCTTACGGCCCTTCACCTTTAACACCAAGCTCCTGCGGATCGTGCTGCAGCAGTCGGTCAGGCGACTCCCCGTGAATTTGCGCCCGGTGTTAGGAATTACCAAGGAACACTCGAGCAAAGGCATGGGGTTTCTAGCGCGTGGCTTCATTCGCCTTCACAAGACGACTGGCGATCCGGTGTGGGCGGGTAAGGCAGAGATGGCTCTGCAGTGGCTGATCGAGAACCAGTCTAAAGGGTACAGTGGAGCCTGCTGGGGCAACCACTTCGATTACCAATCGAGGGGGTTTTACCTCCCGAAAGGGGTCCCCACCATTGTGTGGACATCTTTGATCGGCCATGCGTTTCTGGATGCATATGAGCATTTCAAGAAGGACGAATATTTAGAAATTGCCGTAAGCGCCTGCGAGCATATTCTCCGAGATTACGATACGTATCCTTACGGGGAGGGGCTGTGCATCAGTTACGTGCCGGGCTTGAACAATCAGGTTCACAATGCGAACACGCTTGGCGCGAGTTTGTTGGTACGCACCGATTCCCTTGCTCATAATCAAGCCTATCGGGAGCTGGCGCAAAAAGCTTTTCAATATACGGCCCAGCACCAGCGGCCGGAAGGATCCTGGTTTTACGCCGAACATCCAAACTCCCGCTGGGTGGATAACTTCCATACTGGCTATGTTCTCGATTGCTTCAAACACTACCTCGAGATTACTGGAGA
>JBEKVS010000570.1:0-2775 GCA_049513795.1 Occallatibacter sp.
AAGCCGGATCTGGATCCTGACGAAAAATTCGCTCTTTCCACTGTCCGCGCCGAGGATGTTGAGTCAACTGGCCCTGCGTGCTAACCCTTGGATGTCACACTTGGTCCATGAGCAGATTCGTCGAGGATATACGTGGCGCAGTGGCTCGCGGCGAGCTTTCCCAGCGGTTCCGATCCAATGATGTGAGGCGAGCATGCCCAGGGTGGGCTGCTCACACATATGGCGTGTTCCTCCCCAAGCATCGGCGGGGGAATCCTGGCGGCTACACCGAGTATTTCGTCCAGAACTCCGACGGCACCTACAGTCTCATCCGTTGAGTTGGACGGCCGCACTCTCATGCCGCTGACGGCGCGTCCGGTCAGGTGTGATGAAGTCGCTTGCCGGCCGCCGCCTGACCCGCCGCACGTCGGCCCGCGACGGACAGTCAGCTCTTAGCAGATCGCTCTCGCCGGACCGATCCGAGGTTGGGCCTCAGGCTGCGTCGATCGACATCATCACGGCGAGTGACGGGGGATGATCGGGGAGAACGCTCACCGAGCCGCCGATGCGCGCGCCCGCTGTTGGTCGACAGGAGCGTCCGTGCCGCGCCGGAATGGACGATCTGTGTTACACCACTTGGGCATCAGCGCTTCCTGGATTGAGATGTACACCGCTGGCACTGACGAGGTGATCGCAGTGGGCCAGCCATTTGAAGGTCTGGCTGACAGGATCGTCTCAGCCCGGGCTAGCTACCAGCGGTGGGAGCGCTCCAGCCCGTGCGACACGCGGCCGAGGGCATCGCTGACGGCGTCGATCGCGGCAGTCAGCCCATCCAGGGCTGTCACAATGATGTGACGCCAGCCCGCCATCCTTTCAGGTTCGTCAGGATCGTTCAGGTTACGGTAGGCGCGTTCTGCTTCGTTGGCGGTCATGTCGAGCCTGCGGCCAATCTCATCCCAGCCGCGGCCTTTCTGGCGCGCCCCGGCGATCAGTGTCCGCATGGTTTGGGGCGTGATGCCGGGGAGTTCGTTAGCGAACCCGATCACGCCAAGATCGCGCAGGTCGGCAACCGCGTTCTCTGGTGCGGGCCCGGCCAGGTATGCAGCGATCTCCTGCGCCGCGTCAGCCCGGCTCATTGCTGCCCCTTCCATTGACCGTGAAAGATCACTTCGCCATCCCCGCTGGGGTCACTACGATCTGTGTCAACACCGAATATGACAATGCGGTTCCCGCTGCGGCCCTCGTAAAGCCTTCCGCCTTCATGACCGGGTCCAATGTCGAAGCTGATCGACCTGTATGCCCGCAGGAGATCATCTTCAGCGGGCTTGCCAGGTCCGAGGGCCGACGGAAGCACGCGAACCTGCCGGCCGGTGCCTGGCGGCAGGAGGCGGCGGGTTTTGCGGCCCATCGGGTACTCTCCACGTTTTCGAGTGTCGCACGGGTACGTTGCATAGCCCAGCCGATAGTAGTAGCGGGACCTGTCGGCCATCGGGATGACACGTTGTGATTGCCCTGCTCGCCAGTTGCCTGACTCAGGGCGCGAGCCAGCTACCTTCCTCGCGACTGCAGCTTCGAAGCAAGCCCGTGTCCCCCAATTTGATGGGCTGGCCGCCACATCGGGCCGTTAGACTCCGCCGACATGGACTACCAGTGGGCTGAAGGCCAGCTCCGGGAGTATGTGCAAGCTGTGTGCGCTTGCAGCACGCTGCAGGCGCACACTAAGGATCGCCGCAAGGCCCTCTTGAATCTGAACCTGCGGCTCCCGCATGTCAACGACATCCTGGCCAGCCTCACCCCTGACCACAGCGGCGTCACAGCCACCACCGTAGTCCAGCACCAGGCCGCCATCCTGGTAGTCGAGCGGGCGCTGGGGACAGTTCTGGTAGCCACCGTGCAGGCACGACGGCAGTCGTCCAGACTCCTCCAGCCCGGATTCCCGCAGGCAAACGGCCAGTCCAGCTTCATCCAGACTCGCCCAGACCTCCGTCAGAATCGCATGGCATGCAAGAGGTCCGGAGTTCGAATCTCCGTAGCTCCACCTATTCTTAATCACAGCAGTTCAAAGCCATTTTTCGAACTTATACCCGATCTCCTGGCAGAGGCATCCCGGGCGCTCAGGCGGCACGGAATCCAGCCACTATTCTGGCATTCCTGCAGGTCAGGGGCATGATCGGGATTCTGGTTCCGGCGGTTGCCGGGCACGTAAGAAGTCACAATCCATGTCTCTGATTCCCACAGGTGAAGGGGCCGCTGATCGGTGCTGGTTACCGAACTGGTTACCGAACTGGTTACCGAACTGGTTACCGAACTGGTTACCGAACTGGTTACCATCGGCCGCCGGTCCGGCCGTGGCCGTCGCGACCAGCGGACAGGCGAGCGCAGAAGCCGTCCTGGAATGCCCCGAACGCCGTGGCGCCGGGTCGCAACTCCACCGCGGGTCCTTCACAGTCGGCTTGCCGGTGGTGGTCATCTGCGAAGTCCGGGTATCGCGCGCCACCAATTGAGGTCCGCAGCAGTACCGCCAGGGCATCGCAGCATGACGGGGCCATTACACGGGCGCCCGCCGCGGCCTCTGACTTTCCGGCAGCCCGGGCCGTGCCGAGCACGTCACCCGTCAGCGTCTGCAAGTTGAGGAGCTACCACTAGGCGGCCCGCTTACTGCCGTCCGGCGTCCAACTTGTGACCGCAGGTTAGCGTCACTGTCCAGAGACCGAAGTACGCGGCTCCCGTGGCGGAGCATAGCTCATGTTTCGGGGTCAGCCCAATCCGGCGGCTCTGCTGGATCGGCAGGGAACG
>JBEKVS010000571.1:0-2774 GCA_049513795.1 Occallatibacter sp.
ATCGATAGTGAACAGGGTGCAGACCGCGTAAACGCTCTGCTCAAAGCTTGCGCCGCGAGACGGTCCCGAGTATGCATTTCGGCCGTACAGTGGGGCGAGATCGCCGGAAACATCCGCAAACGCTTGGGAGCATCGGAAGAAAAGCGCATTCTCAGCGCTCTTCTACCAAGTGAAGCGGAGATTATCCCTGTGACTGGAGACCGGGCTGTGCGCGCCGCCGAGATCAGAGTTGACAGAGATGTTCCTTACGCAGATGCAATCGCTTTGGAGCTTGCAATAAGCTTCCCTGATTCCGTGCTGGTCTCCGCCGATTACGGATTCAAAAAGGTGGCCGATCTGGCGCGGATCGAATTCCTTCCGGCGAAATAGTTTCGTTCTCAACTAAACTCACCGGCCACAGCGCGACCACGCCTGCTCAATGTAGGCATCTGTCATGCCGGCAATGTAATCGGCGACGATACGGGCCAGACCCTGCGTAGGTATCTGCGCCTGGTGGTCAGCTGGAAGCCGGCTGGGATCGGCGATGAGTGCGGCGAAGAGCCCTTGCACCACCTCGGCGGCGTGCGCGTGGGCTTCTTCCATTCCGGCTGAGTTGTAGAGGTTGTCATAAAGGAACTGCTTGGCCTGGGCGCGGTCTGCCTCAACCTGCGGGCTGAAGGCTGCAAGGCGGTTTGGCGCTCGACGAATGTCTTCGAGGCTTGATGCGCCCACGATCGCCACATGCGCGTGCAATTCATTCATCAGATCCGTGACCAGCAAATTGAGAACGCGTTTCAGCGCCTCGTTGATAGTCAGCTTGCTCGCAGCAGCAGGATATTGCTGAACGACAGCATCGTGGAAGCGGCGGAAGAGTGGAACGCCTTCGCGAACCTGGGCTAGCTTGAGGATGCCGGAGTCAAGGCCGTCGTCGAGGTCGGCGGTGAGATAGCCGATCTCATCGGCGAGGTCGATGAGCTGCGCCTCAAGCGGCGGAAACCGGTCGAGAAAATATTCGGCCAGCTCGGGGTGTTCCGCGGCGGAGTAATCGCGCGAGTGCTTGACGATTCCTTCGCGGACAGCAAGCGTCAGGTTGAGGCCGCGAAAGGCTGCGTAGCGTTCCTCAAACCATGTCACAATGCGCAGTGCGTGCAAGTTGTGATCGAAGCGCAGGCCGTGCGCCTGAAGAGCCTGGTCGAGGGCTTTCTCGCCGGCATGGCCGAACGGCGGGTGGCCGATGTCGTGGACCAGCGCGAGAGCCTCTGCCAACTCTGCATTGAGGCCGAGCGCGGCGGCGAGAGTGCGCGCGATCTGCGTGACTTCGAGCGTGTGCGTGAGGCGGCTGCGAAAGTGGTCGGAGGGTGAATCGGCAGGCAGACGGGTGAAGACCTGCGTTTTTCCGGCCAGGCGACGAAAGGCGCGCGAGTGCAGAATGCGCGCTGCGTCGCGGGCAAAAGGCGAGCGGTAGGGATGATGAGGCAGCTCGCGGTGCGCACGCGCAATGAGTGGATTGTCGAGCGAGTTGCCGAGCGCGTCTTCGCCATCGCCGCGGACGGCGATCGGTCCTGGCAGCCTGGTAGAAGAAATGATGGCGGAGCCTGTCATGATGCGGCCGTCATGATCCTTGGATGAGCGACTGAACGGTTCACGTCTGGTTATATCGCAGTTGGGGACAAGCGCGCCGTGAACACAGTTCTTTCGTGTTGTTTATCACGATCGAGGCAGCATTGAGGTGCTATAAAGATTCCCATGCGGCGGGATTGGACAACGTCAACTGAACGGTAGTACCATCCAGCCAAATTTTGCTGTGGGGCTGGCGCGCAGGCAAACTCAGGCGCATCCCCTTGAAGACATTTCACACCCGGACCGGAGGCGAGCATGACAGTTATGCAGAGAGTGGCTGTGAGTGGATTGGCGTTGGGAGCGTTTTTGGTTGCCGGATGCGGCGCGCGGCATTCGGACAAAGAGGTTTACTACTTGATCGCAACCAACGTGAATCTGCCCTACTGGCAGACTGCGGCTGCGGGGTTCAAAGCGGCGGCAGCGCAGTACAAAGTGACTGCGAAGGTGGTGGGTCCGGACACCTACGACCCGAAAGCGGAGCTGACCGAGCTGCACAATGCGATTGCCGCCAAGCCGTCTGGAATTCTGATCTCGGTGGCCGACGCGTCGGTGCTGCAGTCGGAGATTGACGCGGCGGTGGCTGCCGGAATTCCTATCATTACCATGGACTCGGACGACCCCGGCAGCAAGCGGCTCTTTTTCATTGGGACCAACAATCTTGAGGCGGGAAGGCTGGGCGGCAAGCGGATTGTGGAGAAGCTGGGCGGCAAAGGCAATGTGGAGTTCTTCACCCTGGGCGGCCAGCCCAATACCGACGAGCGGTTGAAGGGCTTCAAAGACGTGCTTGCCACTCGCCCGGACATCAAGATTGTGGACGTGTTCGACATCAAGGGCGATGCGCGCAACGCATTCGACAAGGCGCAGCAGGACCTGGCGCTGACCGGCCCCAAGAAGATCGATGCCTTCATTTGCCTCGAGGCCTCGTCGGGCAAGACGGTGGCTGACGCCGTCAAGCGTGCCGGCGGCGGCCGTGAACTTGTCGCTTTCGATGTGGACCAGGACACCCTGGACGCCATCAAGGCGGGAACCATCGACGCAACCATAGCGCAGAAGCCTTACACCATGGCCTTTGTGGGGTTGAAGGAACTCGATGAAGTCTTCCACAACCCGCCCAAGCAGTTGGATAAGGATTACAGCGCGGACTCGTTTTCGCCTTATCCGGTATTCGTCGATAC
>JBEKVS010000572.1:0-2762 GCA_049513795.1 Occallatibacter sp.
GCCGCCGTAGCCGAAGCCGTAGTTCACGCCACCGTAGAATCCGACGTGCGGACCCCAGTAGCCTTCGTTCCAGCCGTAGAATCCGTTGTTCCATCCCCAGTAGCCAGGAGTCCAGAGCAAGCCTGGCGTGGGAGCTTCCACCCAGGTGCCGGGCACCCAGTAATAGCCGTCATCGTCACTCCAGGACCAGTAGCCAGGAGTCCACAGATAGCCGGGGCTGGGGCAGATGGGCTGTTCGTAAACTGGCAGAGCGGGCGGTGCGATGCGGACGTTGAAACTGATGCCGACCGAAATCTGCGCGAAGGCCGCGGTTGAAAGCGAGAGTAAGACTGCGAATAGCAAGGCGTAAACAACAGGGTGTTTGCGGTTCATGAAATTTTCCTCTTTCGTGATCTTCTTTAAATTCTTTTTGGCCCGCGCCGGTCACGGCTTCCCGGCGATGTGCGTTTGGACACTAGATTACCGAGGAATCGGCGATGGCCAAGTAGCCAAAGGTGCCTGGGTAACTGGTGTCCTAAATTGTTCTCAGTTTGTGTAAACCCCGGAGTGGGGCGGATGTTGTGGGTAGGAAGGGCTTTGGAATGTGGGAGTTCTGGGGGGACGGGTTCAAAAGGGATGCGAGGTCAAAAGCCCCACGTCGCGAAGGACGCGAGGAATGGCGCCCCCGGCGGCCACCGGGGGCTGAAGCCCCTTGACCGGGAGCCACTTACGCGGCGCTGAAGCGCCGCTCTTCCACGTACTAGTTTGCTTTTTTGCCTTTGGCGATGCGGGCGTCGATGGGCTTGCGGTTGGCGAAGCCTTCGTTGGTGCCGTGCCAGTGGGTGATGGATTTTTCGCCCAGCTTCCAGCAGAGAAGGATGACTTGGCCTTCGACTTCGCAGGGAAAATCGAGGAGACCGATGCTGAGGTCTTTGACTTGCACGCCGATGGAATCGATTTCGGCGAGAGCATCGCGCACGCGTTGCTCGGCCTTGGCGCGCTCGGCCTTGCGGCGGGCGATGGGAACGATGTCGACGAAAGTGCCGCCGTTGAGAAAGATGCGGTGATTGGTGGCCTGCATCTCGGCCTCAACTTCGTCCATCAGTTGCTTGCCGGCGATGGCGCCGCGCAGAAGCGATTCGAGCACAGAGAGCAGCGACTGGGCTTCGTCGAGAGTGAAGGTTCGGTCGGGCATTTGGGGCTACAACTTCATTTTACTTGAAAAAAGCGGTTGGGGGTTGGAAACCAGTGGTCAGGGGTCAGTGGCTTGGGAGCGAGCAGCCCGCTTTTATTTCGCCGGGGGCTTGATGAATTCTACGTCGAGGGTGATGGTGATTTCGTCGCCGACTACGCCGGGGGCGCCGTTCACGCTGAAGTCCTGGCGGATGACTTTGGTGGAGGCGGAGGCGCCGCGGCGGGGATTGCCCCAGGGATCTTTAATGGCGGCGGAGGGGCCGTCGACGTCGAGGACGACTTCTTTGGTTACGCCGTGAATGGTGAGATCGCCGGCGACTTTCAGCTTGCCGGGGCCGGCGGGTTCGACTCTTTTCGATTTGAAAGTGATGGTGGGATATTTCTGCACGTCGAAGAAGTTGGGACTGCGCAGGTCGTTGTCGCGCATCTCGACGCGGGTATCGACGGAAGCGGCGTCGATGCTGGCTGTGATCTGGTCCCTGGCGGGATTGGCGTCGTCGACGAGGATGGTGCCGCTGACTTTGGTGAAGGCGCCGCGGACGGTGGAGATTCCGAGATGGCGCACGGAGAATTGTGCCGATGAGTGCATGGGATCGATTTGCCAGGCGTCCTGCGCTGCGAGAGTCGCTGCCGGGAGGAAGAGTGCGATGACGAGAGCGGATAGAGTGCGGGACATGCTGGCTCCTCAGAATGTGGATTGCAGGGTGCGTACAGTGTAGCAGGAGGGCTTCGGGCTTCAGCTATCGGGCTTCGGCTTCAGGCTATTGGAATTGGGGGGCCGGGCTTCGCCTAGGCTTGGACAGCCGAGGCGGCTGTCTCTACGTGGGTCTTGCCGGGGCCCCGAAAGCCGGGGCCCGAAAGCTGAAGCCCGTTCTAGCGGCCTTGCGAGGGATCGGGCGATGTAGCCAGGTCTAGATCGACGGGCAGGTCTTGCACTCCGGCCCGGTCTGGGTAGCAACTGCCGTCGCGTGCGTAGTTCGAGCAACGGCCGGCAACATCTTTGCGCTGAGGAGATTGTGCGTATTGCCAGACTTCGGCGAAGTTGATGCCGCTCTGCGTAGGGCTGGCGGCGTGTGCGGGAAAGGCGCAGCCGGGCGCGGGCGGGCAGCCGTCGTTGGTGACCCAGTACGTGATGTGGCGGCCGGCGGCGTTGGCGCGAATGTCTTCCGCGGTGACGATGTTGTCGTCGTCCGCGGCGGCCATGCCGGAGCAGTAAATGCCGGCGCGGAATCCGGCGGCGGTGACACCGTCGACCCAGGCGTAGATGTAGGCTTTTTGTTCGGCGAGCATGCGTCCGCCTTGCTCCTGGTCGAGGAAGATGATGGTCTGCGCGGGGAAGCCTTCGCGGTGCGCGGCTGCGGCTGCGGCTTGCGCGTCGGACTGGCCGAGGCGCGTGGCTTTGGCGGCGGGTTTCAGCCCGGCCGATTTAAGTTCGGCATAGAGGCGTCCGTTGAAAAGCACGAGGAAGCCGAAGCCGGCGGAGGCGACCGCGGTGCGATGGCCGGTCCAGGAGTTCGACTTTTCTCCGGGAGGATGGTTGAGCCAGTAACCGGTGTAGGCGAAAGTTTTATGCAGGGCTTTCAGATTGG
>JBEKVS010000573.1:0-2742 GCA_049513795.1 Occallatibacter sp.
CTCGGTCTGCCTGCATTCTCTTGTCTTCCTTCAGAGAGTCGAGCGTCTGATGGAGCACCGCTGATGCCCCGCTGTGCGGCGGCATGACGATGCGATAGTGCATCCATTTGCCTTCGCGCCGAGCTGAGACGATGCCGGCATTCCGCAGATACGCGAGATGCCGTGAAATCTTCGGCTGGGGTGCGCGCAGGATTTCCACGAAGTAACAGACACAGACTTCCTGCTCTCCCATCAGGTTGAGCAGACGGAGGCGTGTTGCATCACCGAGAGCTTGAAAGAACTGGGGCAGGTCGAATTGCTTGGTGTAAGCCATACCCAATATATACGCCTTGACGCATTTGAGTTCAATAGATATATTCACATAAACGAATGTGTCGGAGGTAGAACGTGCCTGAGATTCTTGATTCCGTCCGGTCGAAGTATGGCGCGGTCGCAGAGAGCACACTTTCCAGCAACGATGACGGTGTAAAGGCTGTCGCAGAGGCTTTTGGATACTCTCCAGAGGAACTGATCTCGGTTCCGGCAGAGGCTAACATGGGGTTATCGTGCGGCAATCCTACGGCGACTGCGCATTTGCGCGCCGGTGAGGTTGTCGTAGATCTCGGCTCGGGTGGTGGTCTCGACGTGTTTCTGGCCGCGAGGCTTGTAGGGCCAGAAGGCCGAGCCATCGGCATCGACATGACCCCGCCATGATCGAACGGGCGCGAGCGAATGCGGTTTCCGGTGGATACGCCAACGTGGACTTCTACGAGTCCACCATCGATAGTATCCCGTTGCCTGATGCTTCGGTCGATTGCGTTATCTCCAACTGTGTCTTGAACCTTGCACCAGACAAGCCCGCCGTCTTCCGTGAGATTGTGCGCATTCTCAAGCCGGGAGGACGCCTTGCGGTCAGTGATATTGCGCTCAAGGGTAAACTGCCCGAATCCATCGCCCGGAGTATGGCAGCATACGTGGGTTGCATCGCTGGCGCCATCAGGATCGACGACTACCGCGCCGAGCTACTGGCCGCGGGCTTCGAGCATGTGGAGATCGTGGACAGCGGTGCAGATCTGAACGCCTATGCAAAGGTGGAGAACCAGTCTGGCTGTTGCTCGCCCGCAATGACTGCGGACTCATGCTGCACACCCGCACCGGCTACGGAGCCGGCCTCACTGCACGAGGAGCTGACAGCGCTTCTTAACGAGTACGACGTAAACGCCGCAGCCGCCAGCGTGAAGGTATATGCCATTAAGCCCAAGGCTGGAACCGCCACCACTCCGGCCTCGCCCTGCTGTGCGCCGGGTTGCTGCATCGAGAAAACGTCCTAGGAGGCTAGACGGTGGAAAACCACTACGGCATACTTTTTCTCTGTACCGGCAACTCCGCACGGTCCATCATGGCCGAAGCGATCCTTAACCACAAAGGCGACGGTGAGTTCACCGCCTACAGCGCTGGCAGTCATCCTACGGGAAAAGTCCGCCCGGAGGCATTGAGGCAGATCGAGTCAGCGGGAATCTCTCCTGAGGGCCTGCGCAGCAAGTCGTGGGATGAATTTGCCCAGCCTGGCGCTCCCGAACTGAACTTCGTCTTCACTGTCTGTGACAACGCGGCAAACGAAGCCTGCCCGTACTGGCCAGGGCAGCCGATGACGGCGCATTGGGGTATTCCCGACCCCGCAGCCGTCAAAGGCACGCCGGAAGAGATTGACCGCGCCTTCCGCGACGCATTCTCTACACTGGACCGGCGCATCAGCTTATTTCTCTCCCTTCCTCTAGCGACGCTGGAACACATGAGCATTCAGGAAGAAATCATGCGGATCGGCCAGCAATGAAGATGACTCTGGCGCGCCGAGCAGTGGCGGAGTTTTCGGGCACGCTGTTTCTTCTGGCCGCTGTCGTAGGCTCCGGCATCATGGGAGAGCGGCTGGCGGCTGGCAATTTTGCCATCGCATTGCTCGCCAATACGCTTGCGACGGGCGCTGCCCTTATCGCCATCATTCTCGCGTTCGGCCCCATCTCCGGAGCACATCTGAACCCGGCGGTAACGCTGGCGGACGCATGGCTGGGCGGAATTACCTGGCGCGAGACGCCCGCATATATCCTCGCGCAGTTGGCCGGGGCCTTTGCCGGCGTGACTACAGCCCATCTCATGTTCGGTTTGCCTCTGTATTCGATTTCGACTCGCGCGAGAAGCGGCTCTACCCAGATCTTCAGCGAATTCGTTGCCACCTTCGGATTGATGGCGGTTATATTGGGCTGCGTACGGACTCGACCTGCCGCCGTGCCGTTTGCTGTTGGCGCTTACATTATGGCGGCGTATTGGTTCACCGCATCCACATCATTCGCCAATCCGGCCGTGACCTTGGCGCGTTCCGTGACAAACACCTTCTCGGGCATCCGACCCACAGATGTGGCAGGGTTCGTCGGCGCACAGCTTGCCGGCGCATTCGCAGTCACCCTGCTATTCAGATGGTTGATACCGTCGCTCAAGGAACAGGCCTCTTCCGTCTTGGTTGAGCATGGCCAGCGGTGATCGCCAAATCATCAACCAGTCTTATCTGCCTGGAGATGCAACATTATGGCCCACTTGATTTCCCCACACATCGAACAAAAGGGCCTTCAGACCTAGCGCCCAGACAGCTGTCAGGAAGATGCGGCGGAGCCACAGATTCCCCAGCCGAATCGCCAAACGCGCACCCACCAATGCGCCTACAAACATCGTTGCGCCGAGGATGACTCCAAGCCGATAGTTGACCAGCCC
>JBEKVS010000574.1:0-2724 GCA_049513795.1 Occallatibacter sp.
GCGCGCGCCGCGGCCGAGGCTGAAGCCCGGCTGCGCGATGCCGGCGAGCATGTGTGGACTGCTGAGCGCCTGGCCGTGAACATCAGCCAGCGATTCGGCTCCAGCTGCATCTTCGTGGTTTCGAATCGCGAGCCCTACATGCACGTGCGCCAGGGATGGGAGACGGTGTGCGTGGTTCCGCCCAGCGGGTTGGTTACGGCCCTGGAACCGGTGTTGCGCGCCTGCGACGGGGTGTGGGTGGCGCATGGCAGCGGCAGTGAGGATCCAGTGGTGGTGGATGAGTTCGACCGGCTGCGCGTCCCGCCCGACGATCCACGGTACACGCTGCGTCGGGTTTGGCTTTCCAGCGAAGAGGAGTCAGGCTATTACGATGGCTTTGCCAACGAAGGCCTGTGGCCGCTTTGCCACATTGCGCACACCCGGCCGCTGTTTCGCGCGTCGGACTGGGAATGCTACCAGCGCGTGAACGAGAAGTTTGCCGCCGCTCTGCTCGAGGAGATGGAAGGCTGCGCCAATCCTATTGTTTTTGTGCAGGATTATCATTTTGCGCTGCTGCCGCGCTTGATCAAGCTGGCCCGGCCGGACGCGCGGGTAGCCATCTTCTGGCACATTCCCTGGCCCAATCCAGAAGCTTTCGGTATTTGCCCCTGGCAGTCGCAATTGCTTGATGGGCTGCTGGGCGCGGACCTGATCGGCTTCCATATTCCATTGCATTGCAACAATTTTCTCGCCACCATCGACAGCGTGCTCGAAGCCCGCACCGACCGCGAGCATATGACCGCCGTGCGCAGCGGCCATTTGAGCGCCGTCCGCCCCTACCCGGTGAGTGTTGCCCTGGACGGAACCGACGTCAGCCCGGACCGCAGGAGTTCGATTTCTCGCTCGCTTCCATTCGCGCGCAACATGCTGCTCGAGGAGTACGACGTAAGCTGCGAGATTCTGGCGCTCGGTGTGGACCGGCTGGACTACACCAAGGGCATCGTGGAGCGGCTGCTGGCCATTGAGCAACTGCTCGACGACCATCCCGATTATCTGGAGCGGCTGACCATGGTGCAGATCGCCGCGCCCAGCCGTACGCGCATTCCCAGCTACCTGGATCTGCGCCGCCAGGTGGATGAAACCGCAGATCGCATCAACAGGCGGTTCCAGACAGCGCAATGGCGGCCGATCGTGCTCATTCGCCGCCAATGCAGCCACGAGGAAGTTGACCGCTGGTATCGCGCGGCGGACATCTGCCTGGTGACGTCACTGCACGACGGAATGAACCTGGTGGCCAAGGAGTACGTGGCGGCGCGCCAGGACGAGGACGGCGTTCTGGTGCTCAGCATCTTCACCGGCGCGGCCAGCGAGTTGAGAGATGCGCTGCTCGTAAATCCCTATGATATTTCGAGCGTCGCGGAGACCATTCATCAGGGCCTGGAGATGAATCGCACCGAGCGGCGGACGCGCATGAAGCGGATGCGCCGCCACATCATGGAGCACAACGTCTATCGCTGGGCAGCCAACATTCTCGGCGATTTGCACGATTTGCGCATCGATGACCTGGAACTGCTGGATCGCGGCCGTCCCGGCCCGGTGTCGGTGCCGCCGACAGCCAGAGCGCAAAATAAGCTGGCCGAGAGAGCGAGGCTCGGTTGACGGCTCAGACGGCCAAGAAGCTGGAAGGGTTCTTCGCTGCATTCAGCGGTCAGGCGCAACCGGTTTTGCTGCTGGATTACGACGGCACGCTGGCGCCGTTTCGCATCGACCGCTTTCAGGCACGCCCATTTGCCGGCGTAAGGGATCTGCTGACGCGCATCCAGGCCCAGGGACAGACGCGCATGGCGGTGGTTACCGGCAGGCCCGCAGCCGAAATCGGGCCGCTGCTGGGGCTGAATCCCGCCTTGGAAGTCTGGGGGTTGCACGGCGCTGAGCGGCTCTATCCCGATGGGCGCAGGGAACTCGAAGAAGCCCCGGCCGGGGTCAGGGCCACGCTCCAAAATCTGCGTGAACGACTGCATCGCGACAGCATGGGCGGGCGATTCGAGGACAAGCCGAATGCCTGTGTGATGCACTGGCGCGGCGTTCCACCACGCAAGGCGCGCGTAATCGAGAGACGGACGCGGCAGCTGTTCGAGCCTCTGGCTGAGTTGAATGGCCTGGGGTTGCTGGAATTTGAAGCCGGCATTGAGTTGCGCGTGGGACGCGACAAGGGCGGCGCCGTGGAGGCGATTGTCGGCGAGGTTGAGCCGCACGGGCCGGTGGCTTACCTGGGTGACGACCTCACCGACGAAGCAGCCTTTCGCGCCGTGAACGCCCTCGAAGGACCGCACTTGAGCGTGCTGATGCGACATACCTGTCGCGATACGGACGCGGATGTCTGGCTGCGACCGCCGGCGGAGTTGAAGGAGTTTCTGAGCCGGTGGGCGAATGCTCTGGAGGCCAGCGGCGAAGTTCAGCCAGAGCTCGATGCCGAGTTGGTCGCGTCAGTGTGAAGAAAACGGCAGCTGGGCGCAACCGGATTCGCTGAGCGTTCTCTATTCCCGGCCCTTTTTCCGGATCTCGATGTTGAGCCGCTTGATCTTTTGATTGAGCGTCGAAAGCGGAATGCGGAACTGCTCGGCGGCGTCGGTCTGGTTCCAGTTGCAGCGCTCGAGCTTCTCGATGATGATGCGGCGCTCGATGTCTTCGAGGATGTCGAAGAGAGAAGCGTTGGGGTTGTGCTCAAGCAGAGCGTCCTGAAAG
>JBEKVS010000575.1:0-2675 GCA_049513795.1 Occallatibacter sp.
GTGCCAATGTCGTGGAGCTGCCATAGGTCGACGTGGTCGGTCTGCAATAGCTGGAGAGACTTCTCGATCATGCGCATCGAACCGTCGCGCGTGCGCTCTTTGGTCTTGGTAGCCAGGAATGCCTCGTTGCGCCGGTGGGCCATTACCTTGCCCACATACTGCTCACTCCAGCGCTCGGGGCCACCGTAAATGGACGATGTGTCAATGTAGTTGACGCCCATGTCGAGGGCGCGCTCAATGATCGGCACGGCGATGTCGAAGTTGTTGGCTTTTTCAAGGCTGGCCTGGCCGCCGAGCGAGAATATGCCCACCTTGTAGCCGGTCTTGCCCAGATTGCGAGTGGGCATGGCGGCCTGCGTGAGCGGGTTCACGGGCAGTGCAGGCAGGGTCTTCGGCGTGTCGGCCCTCATGGCGGTGGGCGCCAGCAGGGCGGCTGTGACCGCGCCGCCGGCTTTCAGGAATTCGCGTCTGCCGTGATTGGTATTTCTTGGCCCGCTGCCTGTAAGGTTCTTTTCGTCCATAATCCATCCCCCTTGGCTCTTGGATTCGCAGCACCATCATAGTCCCGCATTGGTGCGCACATCAAACAAAATGCGGCCGCCACTCGCTGTGCCTTAACTACGCTGACGCCTTTTCCAGATTTCCGAATGCGTCCTCCGTCTTCAACAACCCGCCTTCGTCCTAAACTCTTTCTCTATGGCCACCATTCCCGATCTCATGCTGGATACTGGACTGCCCGCGAATGTCGAGGCCGAAAAGACCATTCTCGGCGCCATTCTGCTGGACAATGCCGCCCACTCCGAGGCCGCAGAGAAGCTTGAATCCGAAGACTTTTCCCTCGACTCGCATCGGCGTATCTTCTTGCGGATGAGCGAGTTGATGGACGCGCAGCGGGCAGTGGACATCGTGACGCTGTCGCATGAGCTCTCTCGCTATAAGGAAGTGGAGTCAGTGGGCGGCGTCGCTTACCTGGCGTCGCTGACGGAAGGCTTGCCGCGGCGGCCGGTGATCGAAGAGTACATCCGCATCGTCAAGGACAAAAGCCTGCTGCGCAAGCTGATGGGCATCTGCTCGATGGCGATTGCGCGCGCGGCAGACCAGAGCGAGTCGGCCATCGGGGTGCTCGACGAGACCGAAGGCAAGCTGCTCGAAGTGACGCAAAAGGGCATCACGCAGGGCTTTCAGTCGCTCGATCAGATTGTTCAGAACTCCTTTGGCAGCATCGACAACCTCTACAAGCAGAGCCGCGAAGTTACGGGCCTGGCTACCGACTTTACCGAATTCGACCGCCTTACCAGCGGACTGCAAAAAGACGAGCTCATTATCATTGCCGCCCGTCCGTCGATGGGCAAGACGGCCTTTGCCATCAACATCGCCCAGAACGCGGCGGTCAACCACAACGCGATTGTGGCCGTGTTCAGCCTGGAAATGAGCAAGGAGTCGCTGCTGCGCCGCATGCTGGCTTCGCAGGCCTGGGTTGACCAGCGCAAGCTGCAAACCGGCTTCCTGGGGCGCGAAGACCACGTCAAGCTGCAGAATGCGTTAGGCCAGCTGGTCGAGTCGCAAATGTTTATCGACGACACGGCGGGGATTTCACTGGCCGAGATGCGGGCCAAGTCGCGAAGGCTGAAGCAGACCAAGAACGGGCTCGACCTGATCGTTGTGGACTATCTGCAACTGATGTCGGCGACAGTGCCGTCGTCGGGCAAAAAGAACTACGAGAACCGGACGCAGGAAGTCTCTGCGATCTCGCGAGGCCTGAAGGCGCTGGCCAAGGAGCTGCACGTGCCGGTGGTGGCGCTGTCGCAGCTCTCCCGCGCCAGCGAGCGACGCGGCGACGACAAGCGCCCGCTGCTCAGCGATCTGCGCGAGTCGGGCTCGATCGAGCAGGACGCAGACGTGGTGGCCTTCATTCACCGCGAGGCCTACTACAACCGCACCGAGGAGATGTCCGAGGCCGATCGGGCCAAGTCAGAGATCATTGTCGCCAAGCAGCGCAACGGGCCGACGGATACGGTTTATCTGAACTTCGTATCGAAGTTCACGCGGTTCGATAACCAGGATTCGACGCACGAGGTGTGAGCGCGTTTGGGATTTGCCGCGGTGCATAACCTTCCCGCCATGAAAAGCAACCCTACCTCTTGCTTACCGAGGGGTAGCTGCGCTATGCTCTCTCGGTAACCGGGGGGAGCGATGAGCAAGCCGGCCGATTTGGTTCAGGGAACCCTGGACCTGCTTATTTTGAAAATCCTGGCCCTGCAGCCGTTGCATGGGTGGGCGGTCATCCAGCGGCTGAAGCAGATTTCTGGCGAGGTGCTGCAGGTGAGCGAAGGATCGCTCTATCCGGCGCTGCACAAACTGGAACAGCAAGGGTGGATTCGCGCGGAGTGGAAGCCGAGCGACAATAACCGTCGCGCGAAGTTCTACACACTGACGGCGCTGGGGCGGCGGCATCTGGCCAAGGAAGCTGCCAACTGGGACCGACTTTCGAGCGCCATTTCCAATGTAGTGAGACTCACGGAGGCATAGGCGATGCGGATCGAGCATTGGCTTTACACGATTCCGTTGCGGCTGCGTTCGCTGTTTCGGCGTGACCGTCTAGACCGCGAGTTGGAAGAGGAATTGCGCGACCACATCGAGCGGCAGACTGAGATCAACCTGGCAAACGGCATGGA
>JBEKVS010000576.1:0-2673 GCA_049513795.1 Occallatibacter sp.
CGGCAACAACGGCAAGAAGCTCGAGGCAGCCTTCCAGCAGATTGAAGACGAACTGCGTACCCAGTATGTGGCCACCTACACGCCTTCAAACACCAAGCTCGACGGCACGTTTCGCCACGTGACGGTGGAGTGCAAAGGGGACGGCATGAAGGTGCAGGTGCGCAAGGGGTACTTTGCCATGCCGCCCCAAGAGTAAGCGTTCCCGGAAAACTTCCGTACCAGGCGGGTCAAAAAGATCGGGAAATTCAATTTGAATGAGGGAAAATCGACCTGCGGCTACCGCTTCGGTGTTCGGTTTTGAGGAAAATCCGTTACCTGTAGAGATGGCATCCGTAATCTGGCGCGCAAGGTGGGTCTTCTCTAATATCGGCACAAGAAGAAATAACTTGAGGCTCACGTAAAGAATATTTAGAGTCTTGGGAATTCCAGCATCGAGGTGTCCGTCATGTCCACCAATTGCGCCGTTCAAGAAGGCTACGAGATCAGTCCCCGGTTTCGCCGCACAGTGGAAGATCGAATTGCGCGGCTGGAGAAAGATGCCGACCACGACGAAACCCAGATCAGCATTCTCGAGGATACAGATCATATTCGCCGGCAGCTGAAGCTGGTTGCCGTTCAGCGGTCTGAAGCGCTGCGCATGCGGCTGTTTCTGGACCGCGCCAGAACCCGGCAGCCACGGGTACAGGTCGAGCTTTAGATTAGAATCGCGTTTGCAGTTTCATGCCCGGTAACCGGCCCGAAGGAAAAACCGGTCCCTTCTCGGGCAGCCTCAGGATCATTAAATATGTGGAGCACCGGGTGGGTTTCGAACCCACGAATACAGGTTTTGCAGACCTGCGCGTTAGCCACTTCGCCACCGGTGCCTGGAAGACAGGACGAGCCATACGGAGCAAGCTACCAGGATTGAGATGCACGCCCCAGCAAGATCTCATTAGATAGATTCTAAGCCACGGCAGAGTAAATCCCCAGCCTATTCAGTTTACGATGCGGTTGTGAGCTCCCCGCAAGATGCATCCGCGCCCACTTTCGTGCCCCGCCCGAAATTCAGCTTCGCGTCCCGCTTCGCAAGCATTCTCGATCCCGACAACAGGCCGGCAGCTCGCTGGGTTCGCTTCGCGCTTTGGTCTCTGATTTGCGCTTTGTGCGCCCTGAAATACTTCTATCTCACAGCCGACTTTCCCAATGACTCACCGTGGATGATTGACCAGGCGAAGTTCACCGATGAAGGCTGGTGGGGAAACGCCGCGGTGATGCACTTCCTCACCGGCCACTGGCATGTCGCGGGAGATTACAATCCCGCGGTTGCGCTGCCAGTTTGGCCTGCGTTGCTGGGAGCGCTTTTTCGCTTCACGGGTGTCAGCCTGGTGGCTGCACGGGCGCTCAACGTAACCGTCTCGGTCGCCACCGTCGGCCTCGTCTACCTCCTCGTGCGGCGCTTTGCAAACGCCAACGGCGAATTATCCGCGCTGTTTGCTGCACTGATTTTGTCGGCCAGTCCATTCGCCTTTGTCTTCAACCGGCTGGCCATTCTGGATACCCTGGTCGTCTTCGAGTTTTGCCTGCTGTTGCTGGTGGCGTCGTTCGCATCAATCAGGCGCGTCTGGCCACTGGCGGCAGTGTCCGTTTTGATCACATTGATGATGCTTACCAAGACCACGGCGGCCATGCTGCTTGCCGCCATCTTCTGGATGACCTGGGCGACACTGGGCCGCAAGCTGGGCGGATTGTGGCGGGTAGCAGCGAGCGGAGTTGTGATTCCCGGTCTGTTGCTCAAGGGTTACTCCATGCTGGTTGCCGCAATGGGCTATGGCGCCGACTACAAGTACTTCTTTTCTGTCAACGCCATGCCAGCGATTGACTGGAGGCAAGCCTTTGCCACTCTCTCCGAGCTTTTCCAGAATGGATTCTGGATCGATCGTGTTCTGTATCCCATCGCTCTGCTGATTCTCGTGGTGACGCTCGCTTGGAAGCGAAAGCTGTGGAGCAATCCGCTGTTCACCGCATCGTGGATCGCGATCGCAGCCCAGGCAGCCTTCATCTTCAGCCGCCAGGACGATTACGCGCCGCGTTATTTTCTTGTGATGCTGCCGCCGGTCATCTTCATTGTGACGCTTACTTATGCCGAACTCGTGTCTCACGCGAAGAAAGCACCGGCCCTTCTACTGCTGGTAGGGATGGTGGCCGCCGTGATCGCCAATGTTGTGATGATGAGCCAATTTCTAACCGATCGCGACTATGACTTGCGCAATGCGGCCCTCGCCATACGTGCTATCGTCCGAAGCCATCCGGAACAGAAGCCGCTTATCCTTGGAGTGAGCGGAAATCAGATCTCGCTCATGACCGGCATTCCCTCGATCAACGACGGATACGGCACAGAGAACATGGCTCAGAAGCTGGCGTTCTACCAGCCCGGCTGGTACTTGGCATGGAATGACGTTGCTCCCGAGACCGAAGAATTCCTGACGCCTTTTAGCCTCGAAAAGATGGCCAGCTATGCTGTCTTCGACGATGAGGACCGGACGACCCTGACCCTCTACAAGATGGTCCGGCGCACACGAGAATCATCATCAATGCAAGTGCCGCACGACGTTCCATAGAGGGCTGGCAACAGGCCCGTCGCTGAGTTCCTGCTCGATACCGCTATTGAACTTGCGTTCGAATGTCAGGCCATCC
>JBEKVS010000577.1:0-2629 GCA_049513795.1 Occallatibacter sp.
CTCTGCCAACCCCGCCGCCACGGGCGCAAGCGTCACCTTCACCGCCTCGGTCAGTCCCACGCCAACCGGCTCTCAGCTGGGCACAGTCAGTTTCTATAGCGGTTCGACCCTGCTCGGAACCGTCAGTCTGAGTTCTTCCGGCTTAGCCACATTCACCACCAGTTCGCTCGCCGACGGCAACTATACAATTACCGCCGTTTATTCCGGCAACACCGCTTTCGCCACGTCGACATCCTCACCCCTGAGCTTCGCCGAGCAGAGTGTCTACACCATCACGGCCCCGAAAACACCGTTCTCTGCAGAGCCCGGCGGAACGGTGGTCGTGCATGTAATGGTGCCGCCCCTCGGCGGCAGCTACGACAGCCTGGTGACGTTGTCGGCATCCGGTCTGCCACCAGGAGCGCTCGCCACTTTCAATCCTGCCGCGGTGACGCCCGGAGCTTCCGGAGCGCCAACGCAAATGACCATCCAACTAGCCGTCCAGTCGGGGTCCATTCCTGCGAATCCGGGTCAGCGTTTTCCATTCGCGCCGATCAGCATGGCAGCAGCTGCATTGGTCTTCGTCGGCAAGCGCAAGCATATCGGCAAGTCGCTGGCTATGCTTCTGTTGACGATTAGCGTGATCGGCGGCGCGTTGGCCATGACCGGCTGCAACGGCGGCTTTGTGGGAAAAACCGCGCACAGCCAAACCTACGTAATCACGATCACAGGCACGAGTGGGAACCTGCATCCTTCGACTAGCATCACGCTGGTTGTGCAGTGATCGATCGCGCGTGGCGACCGACAAACTTCAGGACAAGAAAGAAGACACTCATGCTCAGCTCAAATCGATTCATGCTTCTGCCGATGCTTGCGATTGCACTCTCTTTGACAATGGAAGTCAGTGCCGTCGCGCAACAGGCGCCACCCCCCGTTCGTGAGCATCCGTCCGTAGAGGTGGGCGTGGATTACAACTACGTGCGCACCAACGCGCCTCCGGGCGGCTGCGGGTGCTTCTCCCTCAATGGCGGCGATGCCTGGGCCGCGTATAAAGTTACAGACTCTATCGCGGTGCTCGGCCAATTCAGCGCCCAGCACGCCTCCGCTGTGCTAGGCTCTGGCATCGATGCGACTCTCGTCTCGTACCAGTTCGGCCCCAGGTATAGCTTCACCAAGTCCCGGAAATTTGTGCCGTTTGCGCAAGGCCTGCTGGGCGGCGCGAGCCTGTTGAGCGGCTCCGGCTTGTTAACAACATCAACCGGAACATCCAGTGCCTTCGCAATGACCCTTGGTGGCGGTCTCGATATCCGCCTGACGCGCCACTTCTCTCTGCGACCCGCCGAACTGGACTACTTCTACACACGCTTTCCCAACGGTGGAAACGACCACCAGAACAATTTGCGCGCCGCCGCCGGCATGAGCTACCGCTTCTGAAAGTCGTTGAGTGTTCGGCCCAACTTAGATTTTTGATTCTGATGCTCGTAAAAGAAAGTAGTGGGCTGTTTTGCAAAACAGCCCACTGCCGATTGTTTGAACAATCGTGTGCGCCTGTGAGATAGAGCCTCAGGCCGAGTGCAGGACACCAATTACGTGGAATTGGGATTCAACCTGGGATGATGCGTTTCGGGGTCTCCTCAAACGCGACAAATATACCAGGCTCCTTGCACGCCCGCGCGCCTTGCATCAAGAATTGAAGTGCAAAAATTGCCTTGCCGGAGCCCGGTCCGCCGACCAGTAGTGTAGTGCGACCGTGTGGCACTCCTCCACCGGTGATTTCATCGAAACCAACTATTCCTGTCGACGCTTTGGTCGACAGGTCTAGTGCGGTTCTCCTGATCGCAGATTTCATGGTTAAGTCATTTCCAGTTGGGTGCCACGCTAGAGGATAAGCGACGCCAACTTGCAAAACCTGTGCCATTTTGCTCAGCTAGTACGGCATTTCCAAAAGAGAACGGGTCGAGACACTGGAGGAACAGAAGGCGATTTCGCAGAACCAGTCTTGCGTCAAGAAGCACAGCCGTGTGTAGGCTGGTCGTGCAGTCAGCATCCTTGCGTCGTGAGCCTGTTGGCCCTATTGGTACTGATAAGTCGGTTGGTCCAACGCAGAAATCAGGCAGGAATCGGACAAAGGGCAGGGAGCCGGATCGTTGCGGTGCATACGTCCCCGGTCACTAGATTCCCAATCAGTTAACCAGGGGTATTCTCTTCGTCCTTGATGTTGTCGGGCCGGAACAAATCAAATGCATTGCCACCGCCCCCCTTAACACGATACATCGCCATATCCGAGCGACTAATCAAAGCCTCACTGCTGCTGCCGTCGACGGGATACCGGCTGAGTCCGATGCTGGCCGTCACATTCACACGAGCTCCTCCCTCGATTTCGATCGGCTCTTCGATCGTGCGCAAAATCCGCTCCACGACCTTCAACACGTTCCTGTCCAGGCTCAGTCCAGGCAGGATGATAATAAATTCGTCGCCACCTAACCGGCCAGCGCAGTCTTCGGAGCGCACATGATGCTGCATCCGTTTGGCAGTGATCTTGAGGATTCGGTCTCCCGCGGCATGACCATAGCGATCATTGATAGGCTTGAAGTGATCAAGATCAATGAACAGGACAACGATCTGAGAGTGATCGGATTCGGCTTGCTTT
>JBEKVS010000578.1:0-2600 GCA_049513795.1 Occallatibacter sp.
AATCGCCGATGTGTTTGCGAAGGGCGCGCTCGGCATCGAATGAAGGTGCAGTGCCGTGGACCGGGTCTGAGGCGTTTAGCATTTCCGTCAGTCCATCGATGGGGTGGCCTGCTTCGTCGCGCACCTGGTAGAGGTTTTCAGCTTCGGAGAATTCGCAGAGCAAATGGGCGACGTACGAGGTGACCTGAGGATCGTTGAGTCCTAGCTTTCCCTCGTAACTGTTGCGAACCGCCTGCTGAAAGAAGGGTTCGAGCGGATGAGTTTGTTCCTGCATACACGCCTCCCGTGGCTGCGCGCGCGCAGCCGGCCCGTTTTGAGGCGATGGCTGGCTGCACGTTGAGTTCAGCCCCGGGCGAAACCGGCCACTGCCAACTTTCCTTGCTGTAACACCGAGGTTATCGGATTTGTTGCTTATTTGAGCACACGAGGGAGTGTTTTTTTGAAAGATGGGTACTCGACTAAGCACGGGGTGGACTTATTCAGGACGGCGTCCTGAAACGGGAAAGGCAGCCTCAGTGGCTGCCCTTCTAGTCTTGAAAGCAGTGCAATGATCAAACTGTTGCGGGCGTGCGGGACTCGAGTTCGGCGAGACGCTTAGCGAGCAGAGACTCGAGCTTGACGAGCGCGGCGGAGAAGCCTTCAATGCCTTCCTTGAGCTTGTCCGTCGCCATGCGGTCCGCAGCGTGCATCGCGTCGAATGTCGCCTTATCCACATTGATCTTCATGATCGACTCGGTCTTGGCGGCTTCCGGATCGAGCTTGCGGGGCAGGTCACCTTCGGTCTTTTCGAGCTCAGCCAGCAACTGAGGTGAGATGGTGAGCAGGTCGCTGCCGGCCAGCTCTTCAATCTCGCCGATATTGCGGAAACTCGCGCCCATGACCTGCGTCTTGTAGCCAAACTTCTTGTAGTAGTTGTAAACCTTGGTGACCGATTGCACGCCCGGGTCGTCGGCGCCCGTGTAGTCCTTGCCGGTGTCTTTCTTGTACCAGTCGAGAATGCGCCCGACGAACGGCGACACCAGCGTAACGCCTGCATCGGCCGCCGCAATTGCCTGATGAAGACCGAACAGCAGCGTGAGATTGCAGTGGATGCCTTCCTTCTCCAAAACCTCCGCCGCGCGAATACCTTCCCACGTGGATGCAATCTTGATCAGGACATGATCGCGGCCAATGCCGGCTTCATCGTACTGGGCGATGATGGCGCGGGCCTGGGTGAGCGTGGCCTCGGTGTCGTAGGAGAGGCGGGCGTCCACTTCGGTCGATACGCGCCCTGGGACAATGGCCAGAATCTTCTTGCCGAAGGCTACGGCGAGATGTTGAAACGCCAGGTTGGCAACATCCTTGTCGGTCGCGCCTTCGCCGAGCTGCTCTCGCGCCTGCTTCAGCACCTCGTCGACAATGGGCTGGTATTGCGGCATCTGCGAGGCGGCCGTGATCAGCGACGGATTGGTGGTCGCATCCTGGGGGCGAAACTTCTCCATCGCCTCGATGTCTCCCGTGTCGGCGACCACAACGGTGTACTTGCGCAATTGTTCGAGCAGATTCGGCATTGATTCCTCCTAGGGGTAGGCCGGCACGTCGTGCAGCCATTCGGGACCAGTGTACAGCTATTTCAGATGCGCGAAGTGAATTGCGGGTGCATTTCGGCGCTGGTTGGGCATTAATCTGTCTCCAGCTGAATCGTGTTGGCTGGCACACCCGACCCGGGAATGCTCAATTCAACGCGGTCGCCGGACTTGAGCGGAGCCGACGGGGCCCACCCAGGAAGGCGTTCCGGTTAGGACCAATTCGCCAGGTTGAAGTGTAATCGCCGCGGTGATAAAGATCAGCAATGCGGGGATGAAAAAGATGAAATCGAGCGTCGGCCATGGTGGCGAAACTCTCCATTGACCTGCGCTTCGCGCCGTAAGTCCTGCTTGGGGATCGACTTGATCGCTGACTAGCGGGCCGGCGGGCAGAACGGCCGAAGGGCGCAAGCCCAGTTCGCAATCGTAACCCAGCTGCTGGGTGGGGATCATCTTCAGTAACCCACGCGTCATGGCGAAACCGGGCAGGATCGAAGCCAGTTCGCGGCCAGGAAATGTAAGATGAAGCCACAAGGAACTCGCCCCATGCCGACTACAGCCGCACCCGTTATCGAATCCATTTTGAACGCACCGCAGCGCCTTGCCCTCAGCCTGCTCGCTCCCGGCACTGTCCAGTCCGAGATTCGCGCCATGTCCGCGCTCTCTGAAAGCATGGGCGGCATCAACCTGGCCCAGGGCGTCTGCGACACGCCGGTGCCCGAGCCGGTTCTCGAAACGGCGATTCAGGCCATCCGCGACGGCCACAACATCTACACGCGCATGGACGGCATCGCCCGCCTGCGCAACGCCATCAGCGCCAAGCAGCAGCGCGACTACGGCCTCACCTACGATCCCGAAACCGAAGTGCTTGTTGCCTCAGGTGCCACCGCCGGTCTGCACGCCGCCTGCATGGCCCTGCTCAACCCCGGCGACGAGGTCATCGTCTTCGAGCCCTTCTACGGCTACCACACGTCCACGCTCAAATCGATGCGCATGAATCCGGTTCTCGTATCCCTCACCGAGCCGGACTGGACG
>JBEKVS010000579.1:0-2598 GCA_049513795.1 Occallatibacter sp.
TAGGTTATCGCCACGAGCCTCGCCTGATGCTCGCGTCGTTTGTGCTGTCGCAGCTCTCCGCGCTGCCCGATGCGCTGCTGGCCTTGTGGCTGTGGCTGCTGGGCAAGGGATTTCTCGAGCACCGTACAGGGTTGATGCAAGGCGCAGCGGTCGGCCTGGCAGTGTCGGCCACCGCTACCTGGTTTCTGCGCACGGTCAGCACCCGGGTTCAGCGCCGCTTCCGCGACAAGGTGACCATCGCACTCGAGTCGCATGTCGCCCGGCTGCAAGCAACGGTGGCGACGGTCGCGCACCACGAGCGTCCCGAGTATCTCGATCGCTTGTCAATGCTGCGCAACCAGGTGTTCGTGCTCGATCACATGTACATGTCGCTGTTTTCCACCCTGGGGTGGATTCTGCGGCTGGGCGTCACCATGGCGCTGCTTGCTTCGGTTCATCCGGCACTGCTGCTGCTGGCGGTATTCGCGATTCCCACCGTGTTGACGTCGGCGTGGAGGCCGCAGGTGGAGCGTGTTGCGCAGGAGCGCGGGGCACAAGCCAGTCGCCTGGCGCGTCATTTGTTCACCATCGCCACCACCGCGCCGCCGGGCAAAGAGGTGCGGGTCACCGGCATCGGCGAGCGACTGGTCAGCGACCGCCGGGCCGCATGGGAACGGTGGTACGGGCCGCTGTCGGCCGCGCGCTGGGGCTCGGCGTTTTGGCTGGCGCTAGGCTGGGCGATTTTCGGTCTGGCGTATGTGGGCGCGATTGTCTTCGTCTCCTCCTATCTCAGAGCTCCCGCCAGCGCGGTGCTGCTGGTTCTGGCGGCGGGGGCGCGGCTGTCGGGATACATCGGGGCCACTGTAGGGGAGATCGGATTCTTGCGCGGATTCTGGATGGACGGTTCGCGCCGCCTTGCCTGGCTCGAGGATTATGCCGCCTCCATCGCAGCCGCGGGTGATCTGCCGGTCCCCGCGGCATTGGACGGCGGGATACGGTTCGACCACGTGTCGTTTGCTTATCCGGGGACCTCCCGCGTAGTGCTGGACGATGTTTCGTTGTTGTTGCCGGCGGGCGCTGTAGTTGCGGTTGTAGGCGAGAACGGCGCCGGCAAGACCACCCTGGTGAAACTGCTGGCCAAGATGTACGAGCCGTCGTCAGGCGCCATTCTGGTCGACGACACTCCCCTGGCACGCCTGCCGGCGAACGAATGGCGTGGACGTCTTGCCGGTGCGTTCCAGGATTTCTTCCGCTTCGAGTTCCGCGCCGGGCACACTATCGGCCTAGGGGATGTCCCGCGCATGCACGACGAGCCTGCGGTCATGGCCGCCGTAGACCGCGCCGGCGCCGGCGACGTGATGGGCTAATTGACGGCGGGACTCGACACGCAGCTTGGTCCAACGTGGCCGGACGGGGTGGAGCTATCCTTTGGCCAGTGGCAGAAGCTGGCGCTGGCCCGCGGCTTCATGCGCGATCAGCCACTGTTGCTGATACTCGACGAGCCTACCGCCGCGCTCGATGCCGAGACGGAGCATGCGCTTTTCGAACGCTATGCCGCAGCCGCACGGGATGGCAGCGCGGGCGGCCGCATCACCATCCTCGTCTCCCATCGCTTCTCCACCGTGCGCATGGCCGATCTGATTGTGGTGCTCGACGGGTCGCGTTTAGTTGAAGTGGGCTCCCACGAAGAGTTGATGGCCAAAGGCGGCCAGTACGCGGAGCTCTACGGCATCCAGGCGGCTGCTTATCGCTGAGTTACTTCTCTTTTTCCAGCGACACCACCATCACCTCGATTGGCTTATCGCCGGCGTTGACATCGGCATGCAGGGTCCCCGGAGGATTTGCAGGCAGCCAGTAGGCCTTCCCCGTCTCCCACACGTGTTCTTCGGACTTGCCTTGCGAGTCCACAATCTTCATGGTGCCGCCGCTGAGCGCAATGATGACCCGAGGATGATCGTGGCGATGCATGGTCAGTGGCGCGTTCGGCATCACCACCGACTTCCACACCTTTACGTCTTCATTGTCGAATTGCGGGAAGCGTTGGGTCTGGTTGGCGCTGTTCTGCGACCGCACTCCGACGGCGAATACCAGGACGACCGCCAGCGCTGCCAGGCGGAACGAGAAGATTTTCATGTTTCCTCCGATTCCATCATTTGGCATGGAGCGGGGAAAAGATACAAGCAGTGAAAGCGGATGCGAGACCAGGCAGCCGAGGGATCCGCAGTTCAATCTCTCGAATGCCATGAATCTGTCATCCCGATTGGCGCGGAGCCAAGTGGGGGACCTGCTGTTGCTCAAATTCAATCGCCGCGCAGCGCGCGCATGGGATCGACCGAAGAGGCGCGTAGTGCAGGAAGCCAGGAGGCGAGCACGGCCACCACTCCGGCTAACAGGATCATGCTCATCAGCGTGCCCGAGTCGGTGGTTTGGACTCCGTAAAACAAGCTGGCCAGCAGGTGTGCCAGAAAAAGCGCACAGGGCAGCCCGATGACAGCCCCCGCGGCAAACAAGCGCGCGCCGCGTAGCAGGGTTTGATGGCGAATGTCGGCGCGGTTTGCGCCCAGCGCCATGCGCACGCCGATCTCGCGGGCACGCTCCTGCACACCGCTGGACAAGACA
>JBEKVS010000580.1:0-2583 GCA_049513795.1 Occallatibacter sp.
CTTCCGCGCCCCCGGCGACGCCGCCACCCTCCCCGAGCTGATCCGTTTCCTCATCGACCGCACCGGTTACATCAAAGCCCTCGAAACCGAAGGCTCGCCGGAAGCCTTCAGCCGCATTGAAAACCTGAAGGAACTGGCCAACGCCGCGCACGATGCCGAAGCCCGCGGCGAAACCCTGGCCGACTTCCTCGACCACGCCGCTTTGGCCTCCGACACCGACCAGTTCGACCCTGAAGCCCGCGTCACCCTCATGACCCTCCACGCCGCCAAGGGCCTCGAATTCCCGCTGGTTTTCCTCGCCGGCCTCGAGGAGGGCCTTTTCCCCCACTCGCGCACCCTCAACGCCCCCGAGGAGCTCGAAGAAGAGCGCCGCCTCTGCTATGTCGGCATGACCCGCGCCATGAACACCCTCATACTCACCCGCGCCCACTACCGCCGCCGCTACGGCAACGACGCGCCGGAGATGAGCATCCCTTCGCGCTTTCTCGAAGAAGTCCCCAATCAGCTCATCGAGAATCTTGGCGGCCGCTCGCCGGCCTGGTCCACACCCAGCTACAACTCCCGCGCCGGCAGTTACGCCTCAGGTTACGGCCCAGCCCGCCGCCCCAGCCAGTTCAGCGACTTCGCCGATCAGCACTATAACTACGAAGACGAGAACCAGGAGTCCTCGACCGCTTTCGGCGTCATCGCCCCGGCGAGCAGAGGTCTCTCAACTGGAGCCAGGCCGGGTCCTGCCAGGTCCGGTCCGGCCAGGTCGGGCCCGGCGAAGCCATTTATGGCCTCGTGGATGACTGCCAAAGCCAAGAGCTCATCGTCTGGACAAGGATCGGACGCCGAGGATACAAATGCGGCGGAGTCCGCAGCTGCGCCCGAAGAACCCTCCATCCATAACATCGCCCGCTTTTTCGGCGGCAAGCCGGGAGCTGTGAGGCCCGGCGTTCTCTCTCGCCCCGCCAACGCACGGCCATCCATGAACATCCCTGCATCAACCGGCGACGCCAACCTCAAAAAAGGCCAGCGCGTGCGCCACGCCAAGTATGGCGAAGGCACCGTCCTCATGCGCGAGGGCGAAGGCGAAGACGCCAAGCTCACCGTTCTTTTCTCCCGCCACGGCATGAAAAAGCTGATGGAGAAGTTCGCCAATCTGCAGAGAATGTAATCCGGTCCCGCGCCTCTCCAAGTTGTGGGGGCCCTCGCCGGCAGCGTAAGATTTGTCCGTCGCCCTGCACGGAGGCTAGCCATGCGCCGGTTCATTCTCGCTGCCTTGACGGTGGAATCTCTCCTGCTGATTGCCGCCGCACAACCTGCGGCACACAAGGATGGCGCGACGGAGAAGGTAAGCGTAAACCAGCTGGAGCAATCCCTCTCTCTAGTTCACGGAAAATCCGATGCGGAGTTGGCCCAAGCCCTTTCGTCTCTCGAACTATCTGAACGAATGAGTGCGGTGCGCCTGGCTCATCTCGAAGCCGATCTGCCCGGCGACAAAGCCCGGGAAGCGCTCGTGATCCTCGCCGACCAGTCGGCCTTCCTGCCGCCACCGGACGACGAAATCGTCGCCGACGCGACGCCCGACGCCGCCACCACCCGGCAAATGCTTGTCAAGATTGTGAACTACGTCAACACCACTAACCGTCAGCTGCCCAACCTGATGGCGGTTCGCGAAACCACGAGTTTTGAAGACCGGCCGAAAGAAGATCGGCTGGACGCGACCGGCACTCTGAGCGTCAGCTATCTGCCCATCCACTTTGTCGCCAAATCCAACGTTGTGGTCACCTACCGCGATCGCAAGGAAGTGGTCGACGAAAACGCCACCAAGGCCCTGAAGAAGGGCGCTTCGGTCGGCGGCCTGGTCACCAATGGCGAGTTCGGTCCCATCCTGACGACCGTTCTCGCAGACGCCCTCAAGGGAACCATCACCTGGGCGCGCTGGGAGCAGCGGGAGAATGCCAAAGCGGCCGTCTTTCACTACGCCGTTCCCGAGCAGAAATCAAACTACTACGTAAAGTTCTGCTGCATCTTGAACGGCTTCCGCTCCGATGGACAGCCCGATCTGCAGCTCTTCAATGAGCGCGCCGGCTATCACGGAGAAATCACCTTCGATCCATCGGATGGGTCCATCGAGCGCATTACGCTCGAAGCAGAAATGCCGTCCACCGGCCTGGTTCCGCATGCCGGCATCGCCATCGAATACAGTTCGGTCGAGATCGGCGGCAAGGGCTACACCTGCCCGGCAAAAAGCGTGTCCATCTTGCAGGCGCATATCGCCGTGCCCCAGGGCGCGTTTTCGAGAGCCAATTATCAGGGCGCGCCCAAGACGTTCCTCAACGACGTTGAATTCAGAGACTATCGCCGCTTCGGCTCCGAAACGCGCATCCTCGATAGCGACGCCACGCCGCCGGCCAAATAATCCCCTCAGCGCCCACCGCTGCCCGAGCCATACGCTGCCGAGACTTACTGGATCAGCGCCGTCAATGCATTCGTGGCCAGAATCGAATGCCCGAACTCCGTCGGATGCTCTGTATCCCAGAAGAACGTGTGGTCCGGGTCGCTGCACACCTTGTTGGTTGAGGACAGGCAAGGCGT
>JBEKVS010000581.1:0-2580 GCA_049513795.1 Occallatibacter sp.
GTCTCAGAGATGGCATTGTGCCGGTAGCCTACATTCCTTTTCATGAAGTGAATGCTCAAGGCGTGGCGCAGCCGGTAACTCAGGAGACGTTTCTTGTCCGCATTTCTGTCTCCAATCCACTCGCGCTCGCCACTCTCCTGCGCAAGGCTGTTCCGCAAGCACGTGCCGGCTTCCGCGTCAGCGATCTTCGCACCCAGAGCGATCTGGTGCGAGCCCAGACTGTCCGCGAACGGCTGCTGGCGATGCTGGCAGCTTTCTTCTCCTTCGTGGCGCTCCTGCTTGCAGCGATTGGTCTATACGGAGTGCTTAGTTATTCGGCGCAGCAGCGGGAGCGCGAATTTGGGATTCGTATCGCAGTCGGTGCCAAGATCGCCGACATTGCCTGGCAGGCAACGTCGCGAATTTTTCTGATGGTGGTGACGGGCGCTGTGATCGGCGCGGCACTGGGGATTGCGTCGGTACGTTATGTGGAGACCCTGCTGTATGGCGTGAAAGGAAGCGATCCCGTCATGCTGACTGGTCCGGCACTGGCCTTGTTGGCGATAGCTCTCTTGTCTGCGCTGCCGGTCATAACACGTGCCTCGCGCATTGATCCGAAGATCATGTTGCGAGCAGAATGACATGGCCACGCTGGGCTCGTTGACCCCTCCCCAGGGACCCCGGTTCTCCGGATTTCCTGTTCAATATGGTGGCTTCGGTGAACTTCATACGCCTTTCTTTGCGGAAAGGCGCACGCGGGGCCTTGTCGAGCGCTGCGTGGCAGGAAATCCGGTTCGGGAAATGGCTAAAGTGTGCGCTCTAAGCGCTCCAGGTTTCCTCCTCGGGGTATTCTTCGGGTTCGGCGGCCTCTTCCGTCTGCTCTGCTCTGCGTAGTCGTGATCGGTGGCAGACCAGAGAGGAAACGCAGCCCACGCTGAGGTTCGATCCGTAGCAAGCCCCAATGCCCCGTTCGCACATTTGCCTTTGCTTTAGGGTCACTTTGGTCTGGTCCTGATTTGTCGTCCTGATTTGTCGTCACGCATTTCCTGTCCAGTCCCGTCTGGCGAATAAATCTTCGACGAATAAATCCTGACGAATAAATTCCGTCTGACGAATAAACCCGACCGGGTTTATCTCTTGTGCCGCGCCTACCGCGGTGGTGTCCATCGCCACTGAACTCGTTCCCGATTTCAGAAAACCGCAAGGGCAGCAAATGTTCCATATTGTGCAGTCGCTTCGACTCGCCTGAGTGAGTGTGGCTCGGCGAGTCTCCGCGTAAGGCCTCAAAGGCGAGACCCGAGCCAACCACCCGCCGTTGGCGCGTTCACTCGCTGTACAATGGCCCCTCAGGTCATTGCGATGTCGCAAGGACCGCATAGAGAGGAAATAACGTGATGACCATGCCAGTCGTCATTCTCGATAAGCGAACCGTGCAGATCGGAGTCGTCGGTCTGGGACTGATGGGGAGCCGGCTCGCGGGGCGTTTACATGCAGCGGGCTGGAACGTTCGAGCATGGAACCGCAGCCCCGGGCCGGCAGAAGCGCTGCGGCACGACGGTGTGGGCATTGCCGCATCCCTGGGGGAATTGGTCGAAGATTCGGATATTGTTTTGTCATCGCTGGCCAACGATGAGGCAGTCTACTCCGTTTATTTCGAGCAAGGCGGCGTATTTTCCGCGGCTAAGCGAGGCACGATCGTTCTTGAAATGAGTACCATCTCGCCGGAGCTGTCCCGCCAACTCCATCGGGAGGCGTGCTCCCTCGGCCTTCGGTTTCTCGACCTGGCTGTCTCCGGATCAACACCGGCGGTCGAGGCGGGGACGATCACGCTGCTTGCGGGTGGCGACGAGGAGACCTTCGAGCAATGCGCTCCCATCTACGAGTCCATCGCCAAGCAGTGGTTCCTGATCGGGCCTGGTGGGTCAGGGGTGTTGATGAAGCTGGTCGTCAACCTTCTTCTGGGGGTGGATATGCAAGCAATTGCCGAAGCAGTTTCGCTGGGAGAGCATCTGCACATCGACCGCAATATCCTGCTCGACGTCCTGTCGAGGACGGCGGTAATCCCGCCGGCGTTTGTGGGGAAATTCCCGAAGATAAAGAACAGCGATTACTCCGCGGAATTTCCCTTGCGGCTGATGAGCAAAGACATGGATCTGGTTATGGACGCCGCAAGGACGTCAGGCGCTGATTTGCCTGCGGCACGCGCGGCCCACTCCGTGCTCGCCTCCAATGTCAGGGCATATGGAGATCTGGATATGTCGGCCATCGCGCCATTTGTTGCCGGCAGGAACGAGGAGACAATGAAATGATCTCGAAATCCTGTGCCCAAGAGATCGTGGCGATGCTGGCCGGAGCCTCATACGCCGGAACGCCCGGCGTTCCGACCTCGGCGCCGGCGAAGGGCGAGAAGGCAGAGTACTGAATCAAGGCTGAGAGAAGATTCTTGGTCAAGATTCGTGGTCAGACGGGATTGGTACTTGACGGAAATGGAAAGCCATTCCTCCACTGTTCTATCCGTTTTGCGCGCCTTCTGTCGCCGAAAAGGTCCAACTGACACGCACAGAGCGGGTGGCTCGACTCGGGGCCGTTGTTGTTCTGCCT
>JBEKVS010000582.1:0-2580 GCA_049513795.1 Occallatibacter sp.
CCACTGCTGCTTGGAGGGGGTAGCGTCCACCAGTTGACCGGTTTTCAGATCCTGCAGATTGTTGTTGGCTATGGACGCGACCGCGAACACCACCGCCGTTACGAAGAGTGCGAACGCCACCAGCGCCCTGCCCGCGTCAGGCGGCAAGCCAGATTTCATACCCACTACCAATAGCAGCGCGAACAGAACCACCACCAGTATGCCGATACCGGATAGGGGACTGTTGGAAGAGCCGATCAGACCCGCCATGTAGCCGCATACGGTGGAGACCAGAAAACCCATGATCGCCACAAAGATCACAGCCTCGATGGCGAGCGTCCAGGCATGGCCGCGCAAAGCGCTGGTGGCACTGAAATGCCAGCACAGCCACAGCACCGGCAGCAGGCAGAGCAGCGACACGAGACCCACCACGCCAATGGGAATGTCGCGCTCCGCGGGCGGCAAGGTGTGCGCCTGGCCGGCCTTGCGCACCCTCGCGGCGGCCATCGCGCCTGCCAGTCCGCGGACGACCGGCTTCACGAGCGTCCCGAGCGTCCAGACCGCGGCAACGCCGATGGTGCCGGCGCCGACGAAACGTACCGAGTGGGCCCACGCGCCCTGAGCGACATCCGAAGCCGGGCCTGCCAGCGGATGCAGCGAGGTGAAGTAGGGCACTGCCCAGCCCCAGCCGATCACCGCCCCCACTAACATGGCGATGCCTACCGAAAGGCCTACCAGGTGGCCGATGGCCAGCAACGCAAACGACAGGCTGAAGTCGAAGCCCGTCGCCGCATTCCTGCTTCCGAGGCGGAAATACTGCGCCACGTCACTGGAGAAGATGCGCATCTGAACGAGGACGTAGAATGCAGCTGAGATAATGGAACCGACCGCAACGGCTCTCAGTCCCGCGCCCTGCCGCTCCACCGCTTCGACCTCACCGTCACGTTCGCCGCCGGTACCGACTTTGAGCACCTCGGCGCAGGCGACGCCCTCCGGATACGGCAGATCGGAGTCGGTCACCAGCGCGCGACGCAGCGGAATGGTGTACATCACGCCGAGGATGCCGCCGGAGGCGCAGATCATGAATGAGGCCCAGAATGGAAAGCTGGCCCACCACCCCACGATGATCAAGCCCGGAAGTACGAAGATGATGCTGCTCAACGTCCCGGCGGCCGAGGCGATGGTCTGCACGATGTTGTTTTCCTGGATCGTGGCGCCGCGCAGGCTGCGCAGGATTGCCATGGAGATGACGGCCGCTGGAATCGAGGTCGAAAAGGTGATGCCCGCCTTGAGACCGAAGTAGACGTTTGCCGCCGTAAAGATCAGCGTGATGAGGATGCCGATCAGCAGGCCCCGCAGAGTGATCTCCGTGAGAACCTCGGCCCTCGGCGCTTCTGGGAGTGGTGGCTGCGGCTGTGCCAACCCGTGCCTCGGAGTGTTGGAACCAGAAGGGAGCAGGATAGCCTAGAGCGGGCGCTCCTCGCGCGTTGGCTGCGCCCATGCGACGGTTCACTGAAAGCGACAGCGGCCGCGACGAGAGATCAGGCGCTCGTGCGGACATTCCTGGCTGTGCACAGGCGCGATCGTCGGCAGCGCCGGCCGGCCACTTGTCAGACGCAAACGCCGGGTGCAGTCTTGGCCATTAATACAGAGTGGGGGAACGGATCATGGACATCAATAAACGGGACTTCCTGGCCGCCAGCCTCGGTATCGGCGCCGGACTTGCTGCCGCGTCGGCGCTGACGTCGGCGAATGCGCAGGTACGCAGCGCCGCCGTCCATGCCAACACTCAGCCCTCCACCATGGACCCCAACTACAAACCCCGGCGCATCAATAAGGCCATAGAACTGTGGGAAGACGGCCAGCCGATCTATTACAACGGTGCAGGCCTAGGCCCCGGTGTCGATCCTTATGCGCAAGGGGTGAAAATGGCGCGCACCTGGATGGATGCGATCAATGTCGAGGTCGAACATAACGCCCTCGACTTCATGCAACTCCGGGAGTTCATGCGCGGACTGGTGGACGGCGGTCCCACGCGCAGCGGCCATCGTACGCCGGCGGTGTTTGTGGAGACCTGCATCATCGCCTTGGACGAACCTTATATGCGGGCCAACACCTGGGTGATCGAGCAGCTCCTGGATTGCGGCGTGCACGGTATCCATATGTGCCATGCCCGCGACACCGGTGCAGTGCAGGTCGCCACCCAGATGGCGTGCCGCTATCCGTTCGACCGGCCCGGTATTCCTAAACTGCCGATGCAGGGTCTGCGTGGCTCGTCGCCGGGCTATGCCGCCCAGATATGGGGAGTGACGCTGAACAAATACCTCCATATCGCCGATTTGTGGCCGCTCAATCCCAAAGGCGAAGTGATCTTCGGCGTGAAGATTGAAGACACCTACGCTGACAAAACGGTGGCGGGGACCATGGCGCTCCCCGGCATCGCGATGGCGGAATGGGGTCCCGGGGATCACAGCTACTGGCTTTATGGTTTAGAAGCCGATCCGGAGGACTGACCCGCGCCGCACAATCTTCAGGATCGGCCGGAAATGGTAGCCGTGCGCCAGCGGGTGCTCGATCTTTGCAAGAAAAACAATGTGCGTT
>JBEKVS010000583.1:0-2576 GCA_049513795.1 Occallatibacter sp.
AACGATGGTTTGAAATTCTGAAGGCGTAATATCCATGGCGAAGCGCCCACAGCGAATAAAAAGGCGCTAGGGGTTGACCGCCAGCGCCTCAAACCTTGCGCCGCGAGTTCAGCCAGGAGCGTGTCGAGGCGTGTAATATGATTCAGGCATTCCTGTATCTCATCGAGCCGACCTCTTTGTTTTGAGCGTTCGACCCTGTTTAATTCCTTGAACGTGCAGCGGCGCGCTCGCTCGATTTGGCGAATAGCATTCCGGCGTTGTGCGGGGCTGATATTGATTGCGGTGTTCATTGTCATCTCCAGTGCAACATGATGCGCGGAAGGGCCGCGCGGCTTGTCTCATTGCGTTGGAGGTGATTGCCAGCGAGCGCAGACAACGCTCAATCAAGGGCTTCAGGAGTCACCGTCTCCAAAGCAGAACGTAAGCGAAACGGAATCTAAAGCCGCGATATCGACCGCCACGGAAACGTTCGTTGGTATGTCAGGCCACCCAGCCGCACGAAGGTGCGATTGCGCGAGGAATACGGCACGCCTGCTTTCTGGGCCTCCTATCAAGACGCGCTGTCAGGCAAGACGGTAGTCGCCGCGCAAAAGAAAATCGTTGATGGGATTCCTAAGCAATCCCGCACAAGAGGACGATTGCTAAGGCTGACATCGAGATCCTGTCCGTTTGGAACGTTCTCAATTTATGATGGGCATTTCTCAATCTTTGAAAGACCGTCCAAGAAACCGTCCTCACGTTTCGAGATTGGCGACGTCCGGCGCGTTATCCAGGATGAATGCGCGGCGTGGTTCGACGATGTCGCCCATAAACGCAGCCGCCAACTCGGACCCTCAGAGGCGGTGCCGTGGAAATCTTAAATCATTGCAGTCCAGTCCTTATGTCGTTTGTCCAACGGGACATGTCGCGGCACAAGTTCCATAGGGGTTTGAACAATGCTCCGACCCAAGCCCAGCGTAGATCGACACCGCAAAAGGAATTCAGCAGCAACCGCAGACCCACCAGAACCCACTGCAATGACGGTACGCCCGCGGCTATCGCGGAGGGCCTTCGCTAATGCATCGATTGGGCCCCCGGATGCTCGAATCAAAGTGGCTCCGAGTCCGGCCAGCTTGTCACCGAAGACTGTCATCGAAATTTTCCGTGCCCTCGAGATTGAGTGGCTCGGATCGTCTTAAGGTCATGATCGCTCAAATATATGTGCCTCGACGATATGCGAAAGCCCGGAGAGGTCTTTGCCTGGCCGGCATTCGCTCCCGTGTTCCAGCCGAAGACCTCCTCTTCGACAAGCACAAACTCGCTAATCGCCCGCTCGTCTCCAATTCCCACAGCAAAAAAAAATTGCCGCTTCACAAACCATGCCGGAAGCGCATGTGCCCGATCGCTCCGAAATGTTCTCTTTATGTTCTATATTGAACTCCCAGCTCGGTCAATCCGACGACGCAATGATGCCTTGGATGACCCTCGGTTTGTGTCACAGAACTAGCTGAGCAGAACGATGCCGCCCGGCAGGAAGCTCGCCGATGCGCCGAAAAGATTGCGAATCTGGTCGATAAAATCTCGGGGCCGATCCAGATGGAAGGTGCCGGTAATCATCCGCTTCCCCAAGCCGGCGTTGAGGACCAGGATGCGGCCATAGTGATAACGATTGAGTTCCTTGACGACACTGAAGATCGACTGATCGCGAACGATCAGCAAACCCTTTTGCCAAGCAGTAACATCCGTCAGATCTGCGATCTGCGGAATATCAAGTCCTTTCGATGCCGAATAAACGACCTTATGGTCGCGTGACAGCGGCACGGTGCGATTTCCGAATGTCACGTCGATCGTTCCGTCGAGGCAGGAAACTGCGACAACGCCGTCAAGGCATCGCGCATCGAACTCTGCTTGGTAAGCACTTATCCGGCCATTGGCCGCCAGAAGTACTAATGGGGCCTGTTCCGCTCGCACGACGGCCTGCCCGGACATCAATTCGATCTGCGACTCATTCTGCTTACGCGAAACCTTGATGCTCGTCTCAGTATCCAATGTGAGCGACAAACCGCTCGCCAATGCAACGTGTCGCTGCTCGCCCTTCGTCGTCCGATAATCAGCCGACAGGGCACGGATCGATGTCCAGATTTCGGACGGTGGTTCAACGATGAAGAAGTCGGCTGCGGCCGCTGCGATGGCGCCTGTTGCGACGGCGCCAATCAATGCGCGCCGGCTGAGCAAAGGCGATACGCGCGAGCGACTTCGGTTGTTGGAGCTTTCAACCGAGGATGCCAGCGCGCGCGCGCCTTCGCCAAGCGACCTCCAGAGTTGCACGGCTGCACGAAAGGCCTCTTCGTGATCCGGCGCTTCCGAACGCCACGAGCGAAGCCGCTCGGCGTCCTCAGCGGTCGCCGCGCCCGAATGAAGGTGGATGACCCAGGCAAGTGCCTCGCGCACCAACGGGTCCAGATCGAAAGGTGCTTCGTCGTGCGCGGTCACAGCAGGTCGCTCACAAGGCAATGCACATTGGGCATTTTATCTGGATTCGCCGCTGTCGTGGCGTTCCTAATGATGAAGACGATCCATAAAGGGGAAGACTGAAT
>JBEKVS010000584.1:0-2572 GCA_049513795.1 Occallatibacter sp.
GTTTGCGCAATAATGAGTGCTTGGGTCGCGGCACCCGCCGCGGAGCAAAACCATTTTTCGCCAGTCAAAATGAAATCGAGCGATAAGGCCACTCCCTGGCTAGGAGGGTCCGTCACCCACAGCGCAAACAACTCGCCGGCTTGGGCCGCAAGCGCTGCGGCCTCCATCTGACGAGGCGTTCCGTACTGCCGTATGAGTTCGAGTGCGTTGACGTGAGCTTCAAAAAGTCGCCCCAGCGAAAGATCGGCATAACCTAACAAATGCAGTAGCTGGAAAAGACCTTCTGAATCCCCGTTGGCATGCAGGCCAATTCCGCCGAATTCTACGGGAACCGGCGCTATCAACAGGCCAGCCTCCCGAAGCTTGGCCATGCTGGTAACGGGATACCCACCGGCCTGATCGTAACTGGCAGCCTCTTCGCTTAATTCTGGAACCAGGGCAGCAACAGCATCCAAGAGATCATTTTTCGATAGTTGCGTGTCTACCAGGTTCATTCCCTTCACCTCCAGCTAAGCCGTCGACAGAGAGTACGAGTGCGATACATGGCGATGAATACGTTGCGCGATTTTCATTTCTCGCGGTAAGTCTGCGAAACGCACTCGGCGTCGCCGTAGAAGTGGAGAGGCCTGCTCCATCCGGGACCACGCCAGGCCGAAATAGGGCGCCCTCACCGCATCCACCACTGCGTTTGGAGTGACGGCGAGAAGTTTTGCCAGTTGATGCAGTCGTGATTCGGTTGGCTCCCGCCATAAGAGGGTGAATCGCCGCTTCATCGTAATTCGCTGGAAGGCCGCCAACGCGGGTTCAATAAGGTCGTCGACAAATTCGTCCTGCCTCACGATCCGTCTGCGGATCGTGTCGGCCATGCCTCCACGAGCCCGTCCTTCGATGCGGCCCGAAACAGTCACTCTGATCTCCGGATCGTGTCGTACCCGGGCATCGATCAAGCGGAGCATCCTAATCAGGCCTCGGTCCTCTCCTGTAGGTAAAAATGGCACCCCGCCGACACGGCGCAGCATCGAAGTTTTGATTGCGATGCTGGCGCCTGAATCTTCTGTGTGACGAGGCCAAGGATCGCAAGGATCGGGAAGAAGGATCGATGCAATTTCATCCAGCAGCCGTCCATAGGCTACTTCGCGCGCATCGTCCTCGTGCAGATGCGATGGGATGAACAGCGCTTCGAGCGGGTCAATGACAGCCATCCCACAAACCCCATCGGCACCCTGCTCGATGGCCCGCAAATTTGCCTCAATCCAGTTCTCCGGAACTTCCCCATCCGCATCCGTAGTGAGAACAGCACCTTCAGGCACCAGGGAGGCAGCATGTTTCATAGCCAGCCCACGGGCCACGCCTGCGCTCGCCGACTGCCCCTCAAGGTTGCATTCGATGACATGCAACCGGTGGCGCGCTACTGGGAGCGCTCTCACTACTTCCGCCGTGTTGTCTGCGCAGTTGTTCAGCAGCAGCACAACATGGTTTGCCGGGGTGGATTGACGTGAAAGAGCAGCCAGGCAGTTGCCAATCCGCTTTGCCTCATCTCGTACAGGTATAGCGACCGCAGTTGAATGCACAGTCTCTTCGATACAGAACAAGTTCGGATAGTTGTCTCTACAGAAGCTTCCGCATTGATGCGGTAGCGCTACCTACGAGCGTTCAAGGTTATGCCACGGACCGCCGACGAATAGTTGTGACCTTGTTGGTTGCTGCCCGATGAGTCAGGCCACCGATAAGTGCCCCGCCTGACCTGCTTATAATTCGTCCGCTCTGCGCATTTCATTTTCGCTTAGTCTGCATCACACCAGAGGAAGTAATTTCATCAGTAGGGGTACATTCATGCCGAACAAATTGGCTCTTGTCACCGGTGCATCGAGTGGCATTGGACTCTCTCTCGCTAAGGAATTAGCTGGACGGGGATATGACATCATTGTCTGTTCCGCGGGCGAGCGCTTGCAGAAAACTGCGCAGCAGCTTCGCATTGCATCGGTTCAAGTGATCGAAGTTCAGGCCGATTTGGCAACCGCAAGCGGAATCGAAAACCTTTGGAAGCAGATAACTGCTCTGGGAAGGAACCTGGACGTCGCATGTATCAATGCCGGCGTTGGTGTCGGCGGCCTGTTCGCCGAGACGAATCTTGATGCCGAATTGAATATGGTGGGGTTGAATTGCACCGGAACCATCCATCTCGCAAAATACGTGGTTCAGCAAATGGTTCGCCAGGGCGATGGGAAGATTCTCTTTACCGCTTCGATTGCGGGTGAGATGGTTGCCCCGCGTGAGGCTGTGTACGCAGCAACAAAGGCATTCGTCCTGTCTTTCGCACACAGCTTGCGATGTGAACTGCGCGACTCCGGAATCTCAGTCACAGCTTTGCAGCCGGGCCCCACGGATACAGACTTTTTTCATCGTGCCGGCATGGACAATACGAAGGTCGGTAGCGAAGGCAAGTCGGAAAGCCAGCCAGATGAGGTGGCCCGTCAGGGCGTGGATGCGTTGCTCGCCGGAGATGACCATGTCTATGCAGCGTCCGTGAAGACCAAGCTTGAGGGCAAGCTGGCGAACCTGGTCCCCGGTT
>JBEKVS010000585.1:0-2558 GCA_049513795.1 Occallatibacter sp.
GCCTTCTGCACTGCGAACGAATTCTATGGGCCCGGCGACCTTTGCTTTGAACAGGAGGGCCGTGAGACCCACGATGGTGTGGAAGTGAACGCCGAAGGCAAGGCGGCAAGCTGGCTGCGCTTGTCTGCCTCGGCGTCCGCGATTCGCGCGCTCTCCGACGACACCGGGACACCGGCCTTCGATAACAAACAGGTTCTGAATGTGCCTCATCTGCGCACTGCATCGTTTGCAGATATTGCAGTGCCTCACGCGCATGGTTTGCACCTGATGCCTGGTTGGAGTTACACCGGCCGCAAAGAAGCTACGCGCGACGACCTGGTAAGCGTGCCCAGCTATAACTTGTTCAACATGGGCGCGCGCTACACGCCCGGCGGGGAGAGCGGTCGCGTAACCTTGCGCCTCTATGCCGACAACATCACCGACAAGCGCTATTGGAAGGACACCGGCGCGAGTTACGGCGATACGTTCATTCACCTGGGAGCGCCTACAACGGTTCGGCTCTCGGCACATTACACTTTCTAGGTCCTCCATACTTCGAGTTCAGCGGCTGCAAGGGAAGAAGATCTCGCCATGGGCACAACGGTGAAAGTGCACGGAATGGACGGCACGCTGGTCGAACCCGACTGGACGCCGCTGACCATGGAAGAAGTCCGCATGCTGCTCGACCAATTCCCCGATTGTGGCAAGCCTGTAGGAATCGTCACCGTGAGCCCAAGGCCGTTTTCCGCGGCCGGCGTAGTCGCGACAGAGAATGGCCGCGTCTTCGTCAAACGCCATCATCGAAACGTCCGTGACCGAGAAGGCCTGCTGGAAGAACATCGCTTTCTGGAATATTTGCACGCGCACGGGGCACAAGTGCCCCGCGTATATGCCAATCCATGTGGCGAGACCGCGATAGAAAGCGGCGATTGGATCTATGAAGTTCATGAAGCGCATCGGGGAGTTGACCTATACGGCAATGCGCTTTCGTGGACGCCATTTCACTCTGCTTCTCACGCGCACTCCGCAGGACAGGCATTAGCGCAGCTGCATCAGGCGGCAGAAGGCTTCAATGCACCGCGCCGGCAGCCTCGTCCGCTCGTGGCTAGCTTCACAATCCTTGCTGCCGAGCATCCCGAAGCCGAATTGAATCACTACCTGGTGCAGCGGCCCGCATTGGCTAATCATGCGGCTGTGCGCACCTGTGCAGACGGAGCGCTCGAGTTGCTTGCTCCATTCCATGCAGAGCTACAACCGCTGCTCCGCTCGCTCGCGCCCCTTTGGACGCACAACGATTTGCACGCTTCCAATCTGCTCTGGAGCGACACGGGACGAAACGCAGAGGCAAAACTCGTCATCGACTTCGGACTTGCCGACCGCACCAACGCCGTGCACGACCTGGCCCACGCCATCGAGCGGAATATCGTTGAGTGGCTCGTCCTTTCGCAGGACGCGAACCGCCCTGAAAATGTGCCCATACACTTCGATCATTTGCGTGCATTACTGACTGGTTATGAAGCAGTGCGCCCGCTGGCCGGCGCTGAAGCCGCAGCTCTGGCGCCGATGGTCGCACTTTGCCATGCGGAGTTCGCACTGTCTGAGGCGGACTATTTTCTGGGAATCCTGGGGTCCGAAGAGAAGGCCGTCATGGCGTACGACGGCTGGTTTGCAGGCCATGCGCGCTGGTTCCGCAGTGCGCGCGGCGAGCAGCTCTTGAACTGGCTCCGCCAATGGGCGAGGGACCGCAATCCGCAGGAAACAACACCATGACAATGTGGATGGAGTTGGCGAAGTATCTCGCCGCGAACTGGGTGGAGATTGCGGGCTTCGTCACCACCCTGGTCGGCATTTGGCTCACCACGCGCCGCCTGCTGATCTGCTGGCCGGTCGTGCTCGCGGCCGACTTTCTCTACCTGGTGGTTTTCTATCGGGCTCGCCTGTTTTCCGATGCTCTCCTGCAAATCTTCTTTGTCGTTTTTACCCTCTACGGATGGTGGCACTGGTGGCGTGGCGTCCGCCAAGAGGGTGAAGTGCGTGTCGTGCCGCTGCCGTTGCGCGGGTGGATCACAGGCCTCGCGGCGGGCGCGGCCGGCTCAGTGTTGCTGGGGTGGTTGATGGTGCGTGTGGGCGCGGCGTTGCCGCATCTGGATGCGGCGCTGACCAGCTTCAGCCTTGTCGCGAGCTGGTGGCAGGCGCGTAAACACACGGCAAACTGGTGGTTGTGGATTGCCGTTAATTTGATTTACATCGGCGAATATCTTTACAAGGCTCTTGTAGCCACGGCCGTACTCTACCTGCTGCTGGCCCTGCTCGCCCTGCTCGGTTTGCGCGATTGGCGTCGCGCGTCAGCGGTCGTTTAGATAGCCGCACGCACCACATTGTGCAGAGGCTCGCCCGCGATGTAACGGCGCAGTTCATCGGCAGCAATGCGCAGGGCGCGCGGCGCGAACTGTGGGCTCGATCCGCCCACGTGCGGCGTGATCAACAGGTTTGGACAGCCCCACAATGGATGGCCATCCGGCAGCGGCTCGGGGTCGGTCACATCGAGCGCTGCGCGAATTCGTCCTGATTTGAGCGCC
>JBEKVS010000586.1:0-2557 GCA_049513795.1 Occallatibacter sp.
CTCAACAAGGCACGCACCTGGCTGCAGGCCGCACTCGCCGCGCATCCCGACATGATCCCCGACCTGCGCGCCTACACCGTCTACGCTCTTGCCACCACGGGTGGCGCGCCGCAAGAGTCCCTCGAAGTAGTGTGGTCGAGCCGCGCCAAACTCAGCGACGAAGGCCTGGCCCTCGCCGGTCTCGCCCTGCACGCGGCCGGCGATGCCCGCGCCAAACAAGCCGCCGAGCTCATCGAGAAGAAAGCCAAGCTCACCGACACCACCGCCAACTGGTCAGGCAACTACGACGAGCTGCTCGACTACTGGGGCGACACCACTCCGGAAACGACCGCCTTCGCCTTGAAGCTGCTTGTGCTCGAAGACAAATCCAGCGGGCTGCTTCCCAAAGCCGCCGTGTGGCTGGCCGGCAACGATACCGGCGGTTATTGGGAATCCACCAAGCAGACCTCCATGGTGATCCAGGGCCTGACCGATTACCTCGGCCTCAGCGGAGAACTCGCCAACAGCTCCGACATTGAAGTGCTCGTCAACGGCGCAAGCGTCGGCAAGCGACACTTTGCTCCGGCAGACGCATTCGCTCCGCCGTGGAAGATCGCGGTGCCCGCCGCCCAGGCCGGCGCAAATCCGAAAGTCGAAATCACGAAAACCGGCAACGGCATCACCTACTGGTCCGCGCAAAGCTCATGGTATTCGGCCGATCCCAAGCTTTCGCAGCAAGGCAAAGTCTCGCTCAACATCACACGCGACTACTATCTGCTTGTTAAAAACCAGCCGACGCCCGCCGATCCCATCAAGTATGACTTGCAGCCTCTAAAGGGCCCGGTCCACGTTGGCGATATTGTGGCCGTCAAGCTGGCCGTGAATGGCTCCGCGTGGAAGTATCTCCTCGCTGAAGACCCCATTCCCTCCGGCACCGAGTTCCTCGACCACACCGAGCTCTACACGCTCAACAACAAGCCCGACTGGTGGGCCGACTGGTTTACGCGCAAGGAGTTTCACGACGACCGCGCGGCCTTCTTCAATACCGACTTCAATGGACGGCGCGAGTATGTTTACCTTCTCAAGGTGGTCAACCCGGGCAAATTTGCCATCAGTCCCGCGCAGGTGGGTCCCATGTATCAGCCGCAGATCGAAGCCACTTCCGACCCGGCAAACCTGGAGGTGCAGCCGTGAGCGAAGCAACCCCAATAAATTTCTTTCAACGCCTGCGCCTCGCAAGACTCTGGGTTTTCTTGCAGTTCACCTTGACGCTGGTCCTGATTGTTGCCGCTCTGGCCTGGACGCGTCTGCCCGACAAACATGGATGGCAGGTTGTCCTCACCCTGCTCGTTCCCCTGCTGCTCCTGCTTTGTGTGTTGGAACTCGAAGCCGCCACAATCCGCAAACTTGCCGACGACGATGGCCGCCGCGTTAACCTGCTGGCCGGCGCCCTGTCACTGCTGCCGTGGATCGCCATTGGAGCCGCTGCCTGGGCCCTGCTTAACTGGGGCGACGACCAGATTCCCCTTTGGTCCGGCTATTTGAATTCGAAGCCCCCAGCGCACGCGCGCGCCACGATCTTAACCTATGACCACATCCAGCGCTGGCTCACGGAACTCGAATGGGTGCTGCGCTGGATCGTGCTTCCTGCCAAGCTGATTCCGCTTGCGGCGGCTTCCGCTCTATGGGGTTGGAGGTTGCCTTGGAGACGGATCATCCGTTTGCTATGGAACTGGCGTTGGTGGCTGGGTGTCATCCTTGCCGCGATTGCCGGCGTGTGGCTGCCCGGCCATTTCTTCGACAAGCTTCCCAGCGGCACGGTCTCGGCGCAGGTATGGCACGTGGGCCTGAAACTGGCCGGAGCCTATCTGCTAGCCGTGGCGAGCTGGATTCTGATCTTGGCTTGGTGGGCAACGCTTTTTGCAACGAAGAAGCACCCGACTGATGAGGAGGTGCTGGTCGCCGTGCCCGTGCTGGCCGGCCCGCCCAGAGATCATCGCTCTGCGAAGGCTGAAATTCCGCCAACGGATTTAGACTCCGAGGCCTGAGTTGGTTTTGGGTTGCTCTGTAAACACGATCGCTGCAAATGAATAGAATGATCTCGGTTTCGTCCAGGGGGAAATCCTTGCTGAAAAGATTTAGCTGCCTCGTCGCCTTCGCCTCAACTTTGCTGTCCGCTCTCTCCGGTTTCGCCCAGACTGCTCCCGTGAGCGCGGCGCCTCCCGCTCAGTCCGTCGTCGAGCATGGTGTGACCATGAAGACGCGTGACGGCATCACGCTGCGCGCCGACATCTACCGCCCTGCCGGCGAAGGCCCGTTCCCGGTGCTGCTCACTCGCACCCCATACAACAAAAACAACAGTGCCGTCTTCGGCCAGAAGGGCGCTGCGCGTGGCTTCATGGTCGTGGTGCAGGATGTGCGCGGACGATACACCTCCGATGGCGAGTGGTATCCCTTCAAGCACGAGATCGAGGACGGCTACGACACCGTCGAGTGGGCCGCCGCTCTACCCCATTCCAACGGCAAGGTAGGCATGTTCTCCGGCTCCTATGTAGGCGCGACGCAGATGCTGGCCGCC
>JBEKVS010000587.1:0-2556 GCA_049513795.1 Occallatibacter sp.
CGGGATGACCTCGCGGAAGGCTCCGGCCATTGGGTAAACAACGCCATCGGGCGCGCGCATGTCGATGTGAATTTTGCCCCCGGGCCGCACGTCGACTTCACAGCGCGGGTTCGTAAAGCCCTTCGGTCCCCACCATTGAGCCAGTTGCTTCGGATCGGTCCACGCCGCGTATACAAGTTCGCGTGGGGCGTTGAAAAGCCGGCTGATTTCGAGCACCCGCTCGGCGACGGCCCTCTCTGCTGTTTGAGACATCGGATTTCTCCTTCCGTGAAATTGTCGTTGATCGCGAATTTGATCGTGGCTCGTTCCGGTTCAGAGGCTTGCAATATGCTCCTCAAGCCGGTCGAGGTTCTCGCGCAGGCCCTTGTCAGCCTTGTACTCAAGCACAACCTTTTGGAAGTCGGCTTCGCTCTCGAAGACCATATGGACCTTGACCCCGGTTCCGCCTTCGGCTTCAGTGAAATCGATATGCATGCGATGGTGCGGCCACGACACATGTCTGAGCACCAGACGCTCGGGCGGAGCCAGCTCTTCGTAGACGGTGTGGTTGGGGTAGTCTGTGCCATCGGGCCCATGAAGGATGAAGCGCCACTCACCGCCGGGCCGCACATCCATGGCTTGGATCGTGGTCGTAAAACCTCTGGGTCCCCACCATTTCGCGATGTGCTCCGGCTCAGTCCACATCTTGTAGACAAGCGGGCGTGGAGCTTTGAAGAGGCGAGAGGCGCGCAGTTCGCGCTCGGCAACGGGGCTACTTGTTTCCTGAAGCATCAGTTTTCTCCTTGGACTGCGGGTTGGAATTCTGGATCTGGGCCAAGTAATCGCCAAGACGGTCGAAGCTCTCTTCCCAGAACCGGCGATACTCCTCGACCCACTCGGCGATGGTTTTCAGCGGACCAGCTTCGAGGCGGCAAGGGCGCCATTGAGCTTCGCGACCGCGGGCAATGAGGCCGGCGCGCTCCAGCACTTTGAGGTGCTTGGAAACCGCCGGCATGCTCATCTGAAACGGCTCGGCGAGTTCCGTGACGGAGGTCTCGCCCAGCGCCAGCCGGGCAAGAATCGCCCTCCGCGTCGGATCGGCAAGTGCGGCAAAGGTGGAACTCAGCTGGTCGGACATCTCAATTGAACCTTTCAGTTAAATAACCTAGTAGTTAAATACAGCAGCGGCGAACCTCTGTCAAGCACTTTGAAAGATAATCTGCCGGCAGTCGACTTTTTGCCCTTATCTTCCCAACGCAAAAAGGCCGTCCTCGCGGACGGCCTTTTTGACTGGGGGTGGGCTGAAGTTGAAGGACTAGTCTCCTGCGACCGGCTCTTCCGCACGCTGAGCAACAGGCTTCGCCGGGGCAATCGCGTCGAGGCGAATCAGGCCCTCGATCGGCTTTTCCCCGAGAACGTGCTCGCGATAGAGCTTGGCCATGCGAGCGGACTCGGCATCGGCCTTGATCTTTTCATCACGTGCGCGAATCTTCTCTTCGCGGGAGTTCTTGGCAATGCCCAGGTCGTCCAGCGTGTGGTTGGCCTCGGAGTTGACGTGCTCCATGTTCAGTTCGAGCTTGTGGCCCTGGTGCGCCATGCCCACCTTCTTGCCGCCGGCGAAGATCTCATGACGCCCGTGCTCCTCGTACCACTTGGTGAGGGTCGCGGTCATGTGCATCTTCTCGATGATGTTCCTCCAGCCCACGCCGGTGTTGTAGGCGCAGAAGCTGATCTCGCCTTCCTGCGTGGCGTAAGGAATGATGCACTGTTCGGTGCGGCGGAAGTCGTAGTTGAACAGATCCTGGAACCACATGCCGGCGATGAACAGGAAGTTCCAGCGATCGGCGCGGCGCTTCTGGATATCGTTCAGCGTGCGATCGCCCTTGACGCTGCCGTAATCCTTGCCGGATGCGCCAAAGGTCTTGTCCATCTTCTTCATCATGTCGCTGATCTTGAAGTGGGTCGGCGACTTCATCGGATCGTAGTTGCGTAGCAGCGCCAGTGCGATGCCGAACATCGACAGGAACTTGCCGCGGGCCGCATCGTTGACCTTGGCCACGTCGCGCGCCAGGCGGTCGGCGTTGAGGAATGCGGTCACCGGAACGGCTTCCTTGGTTTCCTTGTCGATCATCAGCGCCATGCCGATGCCGCAGTTGGGGTGGCATCCGCAGGAGAGCTGGCCCCAGTCGTTGTTGGGCCCATGGACATTGTCCGCCCAATCCGAGAAGGTGCTCATGAAGCTGATGGGGAACCAGTCGCGGATGGGCTCGCCCAGGCCGGTCTGATTCTTGACGTCATGTGCCAGATGGCTCAGCGTGTAGCGCTGCGCCAGACGGCGGTCATCGCTGATGTCTTCATCGCGGCCGGTGAAGGAAACCGGCTGGAAGCTGAGGAAGCTGATGGTCTTCGGATTGTCCAGCGCGAACTCGACGATGCGGCCCACCTGTTCATTGTTGATGCCGTTGATGATGGTCGTGACGGGCACGATGTCCACGCCGGCCTCATGCAGATTGGCAATCGCCTGGAGCTTCACGTCGAACAGGTTGCCGACCTTGCGGTGCGAGTTGGCAGCGTTGC
>JBEKVS010000588.1:0-2535 GCA_049513795.1 Occallatibacter sp.
CCTTGCCAATACCCTGACCGGCCGCAAGCGCAGCGGCAGCTGTGGCGTTCAGTGCGTTGTGCTCTCCGGCCAGGTTCATTTCAAATTCCGACCAGAGTGCGCCGCCGTTCCAGACTTCCCACCGGGTGAGGCCATCTTCGTGACGCAGGTTTTGAATGCGCCAATCCGCGGTGTCAGAAAAGCCATAACGCTCCACGCGGCAGAGCGCTGGTTTCAGGCATTCCGTTACATTGGCGCTGCCGTCGTAGGCCACAACGAGGCCGCGGCGCGGGATGAGATTGACCAGGCGCCTGAAGGCAGTTTTGACGGCTTCCAGATCGACGTAAATATCGGCGTGGTCGAACTCGACGTGCGTAAGGATCAACGCGTCAGGAAAGTAGTGAAGGAATTTGGGGCCCTTGTCGAAGAAGGCCGTATCGTATTCGTCGCCCTCTACGATGAATGTGCGTGTAGGGCGCAACTGGAAACTGGTGGAAAAGTTCTCTGCAACACCGCCGATCAGAAACGATGGCTCAAGAACGGGATCACCTTTGGACGCGACCTGGTAAATCCAGGCCAACATGCTTGTGGTGGTGGTTTTTCCGTGCGTCCCCGCAACCACTAGAGACTCGCGGCCCATGAGGAACTCCTCGTGCAGCAGCGCGGCTATGGAGGTGAAGGGAATGCGGTCATCGAGCACGCGTTCCACTTCAGGGTTGCCGCGCGAGAGCGCGTTGCCGATGACCACAAGGTCCGGAACGGGCGATAAATTGGATTCTGCGTAGGGCTCGAGGATAGGGATGCCGAGCGAATGCAGTAGATCGCTCATGGGCGGATAGGCGGCCTTGTCGGAACCGGTGATCCGATGACCTTGCAACTGCAGCAATCCGGCCAGCGAAGCCATGGCCGTACCGCAGATGCCGCTGAGGTGAATGTGCCGCGTCGATGCGGTCATCGAACCACCGCCGGTTGCAGCAGGTTCAGCTGTGCTTGATTGGCGGCGAGCAGTTCTGCCTCCACGCCGAAGGTCAAGGTTACATTGGAGCGCGATACGTGACCGCTACGCAGGCCAATGGCGATGGGGCCCTGGAAATCATCAAAGACTCTCAATATCACTTCGTCCAGTAGTTGGGGCGCAGCGCCGGGAGAGAGGCAATCCAGCATCTCTCCGAATACAATCCCGCGCACGCCGTCAAGTTTTCCAGCATGACCAAGTTGCCAGAGCATACGGTCGATCTGGTAGGGTTTGGCATTCACGTCCTCAAGAAAGAGCAATTTGCCTTCCGTCTGCGGCTCGTAGGGCGTGCCAAGGAGTGCGACCAGCACGGAGAGGCAGCCGCCATAGAGAGTGCCGCGCGCGCGTCCTGGGTGCAGGGTGCGCAACCCTTCCGCCGCGCCAACGGAGTAAGTCTCACCGCCAAGTGCGGCTTGCAGGCTGGGCCGATGCACGCCGTCTTCCTGCGCAAAATCCGCGGACAACATGGGTCCATGAAAGGCGGGAAGTTGAATCTGATCGAGCAACCAGAGTTGGGGCGCAGTCAGGTCGCTGTAGCCGATGAAGGGCTTTGCGCTTTCGGCGATCAGATCCAGGTCCAGCGCGTCGAGCAGATAGTTGGACCCATAGCCTCCGCGCGTCGAAAAAATGGCGCGCACCTCATCGTCAGCGAATGCGTGATGCAAATCGCGCAACCGCATCTCAGGCGTACCGGCAAAGTAAAGCGGCCCGCGAGCGAGCATATGTTCGGTAGCCTGGGGCGCGTAGCCCAGAGCGCGCAAAGCCTGCAATCCGTTCTCAACGCGCTCCGCCTTTGGTGTCGAAGCCGGCGAAACTACCGCGACGAGCGCATCGTTGGGAACAGCCGGGGGTTTGAGCAGGGCGGTCATGCGTAAAAGGCCTCGCCACGGGCAATGAGGGATGCAGGGCCGGTGAGCCGCAGCTCGGCTCCGGGACCTTCCCAGTCTACGATTTGCGCGCCGCCCGGGGCCAGAACCGTAAGCGGCGAAAGACAGCCCATAAACGCGCGAGCGGCTGTGGCGGATGCCGAGCTTCCGGTTCCGGAAGAGGTGGTTGGTCCCACGCCGCGCTCAAAGATGCGAATCATGATTTGGTCGGGGGCCAGGACGTGGACAAATTCGACGTTGGTCTGGTGGGCGAACTCGGGATGGCCGCAGATTGCCGCGCCGACGGTTTGCCATGGCTGACCGGCAACTTCAAAATCGGCATTGTCGACGACAACGACGAAATGTGGATTACCGGTGGAAACGTCGATGCCAACTACGCGAACGCCGGCGCCTAGAACGACGGTACGGGGAGCGAAGACGGGGACGCCCATGCCCGAGGTGACTTCGACGGTAAATCCATCGGTTGTTCTGAGGGCATTGATTAGGCAAAGGCGCGGGCCGGCATCGGTGGCAATTTCAAGCACTTCTCCGGGTTGTGATCCGAGCGTATGGGCCATCCACGCAGCCACGCAGCGCGTGCCGTTGCCGCTGAGTTCGGCAATGGAGCCGTCTGCATTATTGAGCCAAATGCGGCCGGATTTGGGGCCCGTCCAG
>JBEKVS010000589.1:0-2528 GCA_049513795.1 Occallatibacter sp.
ATCGCCGGAAAGTCGGTCACACCGGCCTACTTCGCGGTGCTCGGCGTCGACGCGCAGTTGGGCCGCACCTTCGATCCGCACGACGCAACACCCGGCTTCAACAACGAAGTCGTCATCAGCGATGGGCTCTGGAAGCGCGCATTTGGCGCCGACCCGCGCATTCTCGGCAAGACCCTGCGCCTTGACAACGATCCCGCTCATGTTGTCGGCGTCATGCCCGCGAGCTTTCGCGACCAGGGCCAAACCAGCGTGGAGCGCGGTACCGAATTGTGGGCGGCAGGTGGATTTTCCGCCGACCCCGCCCCGCCGCCGATGCGCGGCACGCGTTTTCCCTTCGAGACCATCGCGCGCCTTCAGCCGGGTCTCTCGCCTCAGGCCGCGCAGGGGCGCCTCGATGCCCTGGTTGCATCGTTGAAAAAGCAATATCCGGCGGATTATCCGCCCCAGGCCGAATGGACTATCCACCTCACTCCCCTGGCCGAGACTCTTGTCGGCAACGTTCGCCAATCGCTCATTCTGCTGTTCGGCGCGGTGGGCCTGGTGCTGCTGATCAGCTGCGTCAACGTCGCCAATCTGCTGCTTGCCCGCGCCAGCGCGCGAGGACGCGAGATGGCGGTTCGCCAGGCATTGGGAGCCGCAAGAACGCGCCTGATTCGTCAGCTCCTCACTGAGAGCTTGCTGCTCTTCGTGCTCGGCGGCGTCACCGGTTTTGCGGTGCTCTTCTGCGCCCGGAAATTCCTGCTGCAATTTGTTCCCGAAAGCCTGCCGCGCCTGAATGACATATCCATCAGCTGGGGCGTGCTGGCGTTTGCCATCGTCGTCTCCGTAGCCGCCGGAACCATCTTCGGACTTGCCCCCGCGTGGCTCACCAGCCGCCTGAATCTGACGGAGACGCTCCGGCAGGAAGGCCGCGGCTCCAACGGTTCCCGGCGGCGCGCGCGCTTGCGCCATGTTCTGGTGATTGGCGAATTAGCCCTCTCCCTGGTGCTGATGGTCGCTGCCGGCCTGCTGCTGCGCAGCTTCTGGGACTTGTTCAAGGTTGAGCTCGGCTTCAATCCCACGCGAGTCATGGCAATCGAGACCTCGCTGCCGAATCCCAACGATCCCAAAACCGACATCTACCGCACCGCCACGCAGGAAGCCGTGTTGCTGCGCGAAGTCCTGCGCCGCAACCGGACGATTCCGGGCGTGGAAGAAACCGCCGTCAGCGATCGGGCGGCCATTCCCCTCGGCTATGGCCAGAGCGATCACAGAGAGGTTCCATTGCTTCGCGAAGGCCAGCAAGGGCAGAGCAGCCAGCCTCCGCTGATCGATACATTGATCGTCTCCCCGGAATATTTCCACGTCCTCGGCATGACTCTGTTGCGTGGACGCCTCTTCGCCGACCAGGATGCTGAAGACACACCCTTGATCGCCGTGATCAATCAGGCCGCCGCGCGCATGTACTGGCCCAATCAGGATCCGGTCGGCAAGCGCGTCCGTTTGATGGGCTATTTGGGCCGTCGCAGGCCGGACTGGACCACCATCGTCGGCGTCCTTGCCGATGCACGCACAGAATCGCTCGCCGACGCCGGCATTCCGCAGATCTACCTCGACATCTACCAGCGCCCGGCCAAGTTTCTTGCGTTCTACCTGCGTGGACAGGTCGATCCAAGCGCCATCTCCGCGCAGGTGCGCACGCAAATCCAGTCCGTCGATGCGGAGCTACCCGTCTTCCGCGCGGAGACTTTGAGCGAAGTTCTCTCCTCTTCGCTTTCCGTGCGGCGGTTCTCCATGGAAATGGTGGCGCTGTTTGCCGCAACCGCCCTGCTGCTCGCCGCACTGGGAATCTACGGAACCATCTCCTTCCTGGTCAATGAGCAATCGCGCGAGATCGCCATTCGCCTTGCGCTGGGCGCTCAAAGGCGCAATATCCTCAGGATGGTTTTGCGACAAGGCCTCACCCTGGCCGCCGCCGGCGCCGGCGTGGGCCTGCTGGGCGCGCTCATTGTTTCTCACCTCATGGCCGGCCTGCTTTTCGGTGTCTCGCCCTACGACCTCTCCACCTTCGCCGGCGTCACCGCCGTGCTCACCGCCGTCGCCATCGCCGCCAGTTACATCCCCGCGCTGCGCGCCATGCGCCTCGACCCCATCAAGACACTCCACGCCGAATGACCTGACGCTATCTCAATGCAATAAAAGCACCCCGAACAAGGGAGTACGGATGAAGTAACCATGAGCTCGGCCGGCTTCGATTCAATAGAAAAGGAAGGAAAACTCAACCGTTGGAAAGCGAAAGCCTGGAGATTTCGCGGATGGTCTCGAGAGGAGTTCCACATGAAGAAGATTCTGACTTACGGAGTGTGCGCGCTTGCCGTCGCTCTGATGGCGCCGTTGGCGCAGGCGCAGGCGAAGCCGGCAGGAATTCAGGCCGCCTTCGGAAAAGATGCCGGAACGCTTTCCGACAAATTCACCGGACTCGCGCGCGTTATGTCGGGCAAGTACGACTGGAAGCCCGGCCAGGGCGTTCGCTCCGTCGGCGACGTGTT
>JBEKVS010000590.1:0-2527 GCA_049513795.1 Occallatibacter sp.
GCCGGCGCATTTGTGGATCGCGCCCAACGGCAAAACACTCTACACCGTGAACTGGGAAACCAAGGGCCGCCTCAGTGCCTATCGCATCACTCGCAAGACCGGCGCACTTACTTTCCTCAACACCATCTCGGCGCATGGCGCATTGCCGAACCAGGTCATGGTGGACCCGTCAGGTCGAGTAGCCGTGACGGTGAATTACGATAGCGGCAGCCTGGCCGCCTACACGCTCGAGCCCGATGGCAAGCTCGGTGGGGCTTTTTATGTCGATCAGCACACGGGCAAGCCATTGTCGCCTAAACAGCCGAAGCTGCCCGGTATCCAGTTCAGCAAGGATGACCGGTTCATGTTCATCACCGACCTGGGACTGGACCGGGTCTACAGCTACCGCTTCGACGCGACCGTGCCATCCATCACGCCATTCGATCCACCCTACACTGAAACGCATACCGGAGCGGGGCCGCGTCGCATCCAGATGTCGCCGGACGGCAGGTTCCTCTACGTCGATCACGAGACCGACTCCGAAGTGGAGGTGTTCGCAATTGATGGCGGTCGCCTCAAATCGATCCAGATTCTGCCGACGGTGCCCGATCAGCTGAAGGTGAACAACACGACCGCCGAAATCATCATCGCCGCCGATGGGCGTTATCTCTACGTTGCCAATCGCGGCCATGACAGCATTGCGATCTTCGCCGTCGACCCGCAGGCCGGCCTGCTGACGCACACGGAAAATGTGCCGTCGGGCGGTCGCACTCCGCGCAATATCCGCTTCGATCCCACGGGCGACTGGTTCTTCGCCGCCAACGAGACCAGTGGCACGATCAACGAGTTCAAGGTGGACAAGCTCAGTGGGCATCTCATGCCCACGGGCGCTTCCGTTTCGATCGGCACGCCGGGCGGTCTCTACTTCCTGAAAACCCGATAGCAACCGCAGGCGTGCCGATGAGCAATACACCGATTGCGCCCAGTACGGCAGCATCAACCGCTGGCGGCCGACGCACCGCACTGTCACGGGCCCAGATCAGCGGATTCTGGGCAGCCTGGACCGGGTGGACTTTGGACGGCATGGATTCGTTCATCTACGCGCTGGTGTTGAGTCCTGCGCTGACCGAGTTGTTGCCGAAATCGGGCATGAACGGCTCGCCGGCCAACGTGGGCATGATCGGTTCGATCCTATTCGCGCTGTTCCTGTTGGGATGGAGTATGGCCTTTCTCTGGGGGCCGATCGCCGACCGGTTCGGGCGCACGCGCGTACTGGCCGCCTCGGTACTGGTCTATGCGGTGTTCACCGGCGCGGCTGCGCTGTCGCAGAATGCCGGGCAGTTGGGCTTGTTCCGCTTGCTGGCCGGCGTCGGCATTGGCGGCGAGTGGGCCTTGGCCGGAACGTATGTCGCTGAGGCATGGCCCGAGGATCGCCGTAAGATGGGTGCGGGATTTCTGCAGACCGGCTACTACGCCGGTTTCTTTGTGGCCGCGGCGCTGAATTTCACCATCGGCGCGCACTATGGCTGGCGCGCAATGTTCCTGTGTGGATTCGCACCCGCGCTGCTGTCGCTCTATATCCTGTTCCAGGTCAGGGAGCCGGAGAAATGGGCCAAGGCCGTGGCCACGACATCGATCAGGGGGCCCAACCCGCTGGTGCAGATCTTCGGCCCGCAGTATCGTCGGCGCACCATCGTCAACACCGCCCTGTTGACCGTGGCAATCATTGGATTGTGGGCCGGCGCCGTGTATGAGCCGAGTGCCATCATCACGCTGGCGAAACAACAGGGAATGGATGCGGTGAGCGCGACACGGACGGCATCGCTCGGCACTGGGCTGCTATCGATCGGGACGATTCTGGGCTGTCTACTGGTACCGGTGCTCGCAGAGCGGATCGGGCGCCGCAGAACGCTGGGATTATTCTTCGTCGGCATGGCCGGCTGCATCTCACTGAGCTTCGGTTGGGCGTTCTACTTGCCCAACGGCCTCCTACCCTTCATCGTGGTACTGTTCTTCCTGGGCTTCTTCGGCGGCAACTTCGCGGTCTTCAGCCTGTGGCTCCCGGAGCAGTACGGGACCGCTGTGCGAGCCACCGCGTTCGCATTCTGCACTTCCTTCGGGCGCTGCATTGGCGCAGGAATCAACTTCCTGCTCGCCACGGCCATCCGCAGCTACGGCAGTCTCGGCGTGCCGATCGCCACTACCGCGCTCGTCTTTGTGGTGGGATTGTTCATCATTCCCTTCGCCATGGAAACCAAAGGAATGCCGTTGCCTGATTGATGAGGCAGGGCGCTAGTGAATCGCGTGTGCAGCGTTTACCAGCTCGACGTGAGACAGGATGGCGGTGTCTGCCTTATCGGGCAAATGGGAACAGAACCCGATGCCGACATAAAATGGCTCCGTAAAATGCAGTTGAATGGCTGACCCGAACTGATGCATGGGTTCGCCGTTCACACTGACGAACAGCGCGAAAGTGTCGCCGTGTTTCTCAATACCGATACGTTTGGCGTTGGCGGTGACCAGATCATCCGGTGACTTGCCACCGGGA
>JBEKVS010000591.1:0-2525 GCA_049513795.1 Occallatibacter sp.
CGTTGTAACGGGACCCACCGGCCACAATCTGCGCGATCTGCGTCTTCTGATTTCCGAGCCTTCCCTATGAACGGAATCCGAATGAGAGTTATGGTTTCCCGCCCATGGCTAGAAAAAAGCGATGGGCGGGGCACTCGGCAGTTGCGGTTCATTTGAGCCGTAACTCGACGTGGCGAGTCGGGTTGCTGCTAACGAGGCGCGGGAAATCGCGGGGCGAACAAGTGGTGATTTTCCTGCGACGGCACAACAACTTCCTTGAGTCGCATCGGCAAAGACCAGCCGAATGCGGTAACATTGCCTTCACATTCTTTTCACTTGTTTGAGGATTGGTTCGTGGTTCGAAAACTTGTTCGCAAGACGGCCGGAAAGCCGCCCGATATCCGTACCGTTGCCGCTCTGGCAAAGGTTTCCATCGCCACTGTTTCTCGGACCATCAACGGTTCTCCGGCGGTAAGCGAGCGCCTTGCAAAGCGTGTCTGGCACGCGATTGAGCAGTTGAATTACTTCCCCAATACTCACGCACGCAGCCTGGTCTCGGGCCACAGCCGAATTCTCGGCATCCTGGTTGAAAACATAACCAACCCGTTTTTCCCAGAGCTGATTCAGAGTTTTGAAGAGATTGCTGTAGCCCACGGATACGAGATTCTGGTCAGTTCCACCAACAGCGACCCCGCGGTTCTCACCAATTGCGTCCGACGCATGCTGGAGCGCAAGGTCGAGGGCGTTGCGGTTCTCACCTTCGGCGAGGAGGAACCGGTTCTGGACCAATTGGTCAATCGGGGCATCCCGATGGTGCTTGCCGAGTTCCGTCCCGACGATCCCAAGATCAGCACCATTCTTCTGGATTACTCAACCGGCATTCGCGCGGCTGTGTCTCATCTTGTGGAACTTGGCCACCGCCATATCGGGTTTCTGGCCGGGCCGCGCAAACTGCATTCAGCCATCACCCGCGAAAACGACTTCCGCACGGCAATGGACGCGGCCGGATTGGCGGCGCAAAACAACTGGATCGTCGAGTGCGACCATACGCTCAAAGGTGGTGTCGCCGGGTTTATGCGGTTGCAGAAGCAGACGGCGCGACCAACAGCCATTGTCTGCTCCAACGACATGACCGCCATCGGAGTGCTGCGCGCAGCCTACATGGAAGGCCTGCGTGTGCCCCAGGACCTCTCGGTTGTGGGTCTGGACGATATTCTCTTCGCGGAGTTCACGCTGCCGCCGCTCACCACGATCCGGCTTTCGCGCACCGACCTTGCGCGCGCCGCATTCGAGGCCCTTCGGCAACAGGCCGAGGATCCGAACAATCCGAAGATGCAGCGTGAGTTTCTAGTCTCGACAAGCCTGGTGATTCGAGGATCGACGGGCGCGCCGCCGAGCGCGGTCATTATCTAGGGAGCTTCTTGCCGTCGCATCACACTTGTTCGCGTGCTTCCCAGGCCGCGTTTTGCGAAATGCTATATCGTAGTTTCTCAAGAGGAGTCATCCATGAAGCATTTTTTCGTGGCGTCGGCGCCGCTATTAATTTCCGTCCTTGCCGCGGGGCAAACTGCCTCGCTGCCCGCCTCGCCTTCCACGGTCGTCTGGGGATATTACTCGGCGAAAGCCAAGCCTGTGCTGACAGTTCACTCCGGCGACACGGTACGCATTCAGACGCTCTCTACCTGCGGCTCGACAGAAAGGCTTGTGTGCGAAGGGGTAGCGGCCGCCGACATTCCCACCTACAACACTGAAATTTGGCAAAAAGTAACAGACCGCGGTCCAGGTGGCCATATTCTCACCGGGCCCCTTGAAATCGCCGAAGCAGAGCCGGGCGACGTGCTCGAAGTCCAGATCCTGAAGATCGATATCGATGTGCCGTTCGCCTGCAATGGATTCGCAACCGGGCGCGGCTTTCTGCCCAACGATTTCCCTTATAGCCGGATGAAGATCATCCCTCTCGATCGCAGCAGGATGCTCGCCCATTTCGCGCCCGGCATTGAGATTCCCCTGCATCCATTTTTCGGCAGTATGGGAGTTGCCCCGCCTGAGTCCGCCGGCCGCCTTGATAGCGCTCCACCATGGATGCACGGCGGAAACATGGATAACAAGGAACTCGTTGCCGGCACGACGCTGTATCTGCCTGTTCATGCCAAGGGAGCGCTGTTTGAAGTGGGCGACGGTCACGCCGGCCAGGGCAATGGCGAGGTGGATATCACCGCCATGGAGACGTTTCTATCGGGAACCTTTCGATTTGTTGTCCACAAGGACCGGCACTTGCTGTGGCCTCGTGCTGAGACGCCCATCAGTTATATCAGCATGGGATTCAGCCCCGACCTGAAAGAAGCGACGACTCTGGCGGTTCGCGACATGATCAACTTCCTGGTGGATGAGAAACACCTGAGCCGCGATGAAGCTTATATGCTCACCAGTGTTGCGGTCGATGTCGACATTACGCAACTTGTGGATGGCAACGTCGGTGTCCATGCCATGTGTCCGAAGAACATATTTGCCAAGTGACTGAAAAACCATGCGCACTTCCAATTGAT
>JBEKVS010000592.1:0-2519 GCA_049513795.1 Occallatibacter sp.
TCGATCTGGCCAATTGGCTGGTCTCACCGCAGAATCCACTGACGGCGCGGGTCTACATGAATCGGATGTGGAGCGAGTACTTTGGCGCGGGCATTTCCAAGAGCGTCGAGGATTTCGGGTCACAGGGTGACTGGCCGTCGCATCTGCAACTGCTGAATTGGCTGGCAGCTGAGTTTATGAACCCGCAATACGATGCGGAGAATACCCATCCGTGGGATATGCGGCACATGGCTCGCATCATTGTATTGAGCGAGACCTATCGTCAATCCTCGTTGTCGTCCCCGGCACTCGATGAACGCGATCCGGAAAACCGATTGCTCGCGCGGCAGAACCGGTTCCGGGTCGATGCCGAGTCAGTCCATGATCTGATGCTGGAAATCTCCGGCTTGCTGGTCAATAAGTTTGGTGGTCCGAGCGTCGAGCCCTATCAGCCGGACGGATATTTGGCCGCTCTCAACTTTCCCAAGCGAAGCTGGTCGGCAAGCCATGGCGACGATCTTTACCGCCGCGGCGTTTACACCTTCTGGCAGCGGACTTTTCTGCAACCGTCAATGATGAATTTCGACGCGCCCACCCGCGAAGAGTGCGCCGTGTTCCGCACCCCCTCAAACACGCCGTTGCAGGCGCTCGATTTGTTGAACGATCCAACCTTCGTGGAAGCATCCCGCGTCTTTGGCGAGCACATCCTGCAGTACGGCGGGAAAGATCTGCAAAGTCAACTCCGCTGGGCCTTCCTCCAGGCCACCACGCGGCAGCCGGAGAAGGACGAACTGCAGATCCTGATGGATCTGCATGCCAAGAGCATGGCGCATTTCAAAAGCGAAAAAGCTGACGCGACGGAGTTCATCGAGATTGGGGATGCGTCGATTCCGGCCAAGGAAAAAGCGGTCAAATTGGCCGCGATGAGCAACGTGGCGCGCGCGATTTTAAGCCTGCACGAAGTAATTACCAGGGACTGACTTGAGAGAAGGCAACGATGAGCGGCTTTGATATAGATTCGCTAAAACGCAGAGCATTCCTGAAGCAAGGTGTGACCGGACTGGGTCTGGTAGCCCTCAATTCCCTGCTCGGCCCCGCCATCGCCAATGCTGCTGAGCCCACGGCGGCTGACCTGAAGTCGTTGGGAGCGATCAACCCGCTGCATTTCGCGCCGAAGGCCAAGCGCGTGATCTATCTCTATCAGGCGGGCGGACCGTCGCATCTCGAAACCTTCGATTACAAGCCTGCACTGTTGAAGCTGGACGGGCAAGGCATGCCTGAATCGTTCACCAAGGGCCAGCAACTGGCGCAACTGCAGGGAAAGCAGCTGAAATGCTTCGCGCCGCAATTCGGCTTTAAGAAATTTGGCAAATCCGGGATGGAGATCTGCGAGCTGTTTCCGAATATCGGCGGCCTTGCGGACGAGCTGTGCATCGTGCGTTCGGTGTGGTCCGAGCAAATTAATCACGACACTGCGCATATGTTCATGAACACCGGATCGATCATTGCCGGGCGCCCGAGCATGGGCTCCTGGATGTTCTACGGGCTGGGATCAGAAACGCAGGATCTTCCCGGGTTCATCGTGATGCTCTCGCAAGGCCGGGGTGGGCAGATGCAGCCAGTGTCGGCGCGCCAGTGGTCCTCCGGTTTCCTGCCGAGCAGGTTTCAGGGCATAAAGCTCAACTCGTACGGCGATCCCGTGTCATACATCGAGAGTCCGCACGGCATCGACCAGCCGCTGCAGCATGATTCGATCAACGCCGTAACCGCGCTCGATCGCATCCGCTACAAAACCGTGCAGGATCCCGAAATAATGACGCGCATTGCGCAATACGAGATGGCCTTCCGCATGCAAACCAGCATTCCGGAACTGGTGGACATGAGCAAGGAACCGGCTCATGTGTTTGAAGCCTATGGCGCAAAACCAGGGGATGGTTCCTATGCGTCGAACTGCCTGATAGCGCGCCGATTGGCCGAGCGCGGGGTGCGCTTCATACAGCTTTATCACCGCGATTGGGACCATCACGAAGAAGTGAAGAGCGGCATTCAATATAAAGCCGAGGAAGTGGACAAGCCCACGGCGGCCCTGATCCGCGATTTGAAAGAGCGTGGCCTCTTAGACGACACGTTGATCGTCTTCGGTGGTGAATTCGGGCGGACGCCGATGTCGCAATCGGGTACCGGCCGCGATCACCACATCAAAGCCTTCTCTTATATGTTTGCCGGCGGCGGTTTCCAAAAAGGCCTGACCTACGGCGCAAGCGACGATCTGGGATACGCGGCCGTGGACAAGCCGGTCAGTGTCCACGACCTGCATGCAACGATCCTCCACACCTTAGGAATCGACGACAAGCGAATGACGGTAAAGTATCAAGGCCTGGATGCCCGCTTGTCAGGAGTGGGCAACCAAGGCACCGTAGTCCACGATCTCTTGGCCTAACGCTTATGCGGCACTAAACTAGAATTCAACCAGCATCTTCCTGGCTTCGATCTTATCCGCAGCGCCGCTCGCCTTTTCCACCGCGTCTAAGTCCTTGAAC
>JBEKVS010000593.1:0-2505 GCA_049513795.1 Occallatibacter sp.
CCGACACCGATCTTGCCGGCTACGCGGTCTACCGGCGCGAGGGCGGCGAACCGTGGCAGCGCATCTCTCCCACCCAGCCTGTAGTCGGGCCCGGCTTTCACGACGCGCACGTACAGGCTGGCCACACTTACCAGTACACCGTTACGGCCATCGACCAGGGCGCCCGCGAAAGCGCCCGCTCGGCGCAGACGGAAGAGACCGTTCCCAACCCATAGGTGATATGGATTACAAGCGCAGGCGAACCACGCGGCGTAAAATCCATCTCTTATGCATGAGCTTTCCATTGTGGCGAGCGTAGTCGATTCGGTGACCGAGTCGCTGGCCCCTTACCCCGGCGCGCGCGTTGAAGAAGTTCGCCTGCGCGTCGGTGTTCTGGCAGCGGTGGTGGTTGACTCGCTCGAATTCTGCTGGGGCCTGGCCACCGCGGATACGTCGCTTGAGGGTTCGCGCCTGGTGGTGAAGATGATGCCCGTCGTGATGCATTGCGTACCCTGCGCGGCAGACGTGGAGCTAGAAGGCGTGCAGAGCTTTCGCTGTGCGCTGTGCGGCGAACCTTGCAGCGACCTGCGCCAGGGCCGGGAGCTGGAGATCGAGTCGATTGAGATTGAAGAAGCGGCTGGCCTGGAAACGAATGATCCGGAAACAGATAATCCTGAAACGGCCGGACCTGAATCCGCTGGGCCAGAGCCGGTCAGCCGAGGCAAGACGGGAGTCGCGCGATGACGACGAGAATTGTGGAGCTGCGGCAAGGCATACTGAAGAAAAACGATGAGCTGGCTGCGGGTTTGCGGCAGCGCTATGGCGCGGCAGGCGTGCTGGTTTTGAATTTGGTTTCCAGTCCTGGCACGGGGAAGACGGCCTTTCTGGAGCACACGCTACGGGATCTGCGCGCACAAGGTTCGCGTGTGGCCGCCCTGGTCGGCGATCTGGAGACAGACAACGACGCGCGCAGGCTGGCGGCAAGCGGTGCTCCTGTTCGCCAGATCAATACTCATGGCATCTGCCATTTGGACGCGGACATGATCGACAAGCATCTCACCGGTTGGGAGGGTGTGGAACTCGGCGGCCTCGACTACCTGTTTATTGAGAATGTCGGCAATCTGGTTTGCCCGTCGAGCTATGACCTCGGCGAAAAAATCCGCGTGGCGCTGCTGTCGGTAACCGAAGGTGAAGACAAGCCTCTGAAGTATCCCACGCTGTTCAACTCCGCCGATGCCGCGGTTATTACCAAAATCGACATCGCCGCGCCGTGCAGCTTCGACCGCGACCTCGCGCTCCGGAATATCAATGAGATCCGGCCCGGAATTCGCATCTTCGAGACGTCAGCCAAAACCGGCGCGGGCATGAAAGAATGGTTGGCGTACCTGCACGAGGCTCGGAAGAAATCTGAAGCCTAAGGGGCAAAGCGATGGCGTCAAAGGCCAAAAGCGCAGAGCAGGGCAAAGCTGAAGTTGAGGCATATTTGGCTGGTGTTTCCGAGCCTGCCCGGACTACGCTCGAAAAAATGCGGGCGACGATCAGGGCGGCCGCGCCCGCCGAAGCGACCGAGGCCATCAGTTACGGAATACCGAGCTTCCAATACAAGGGCGGTCTCGTCGCATACGCGGCCTTCAAAAACCATTGCAGCTTTTTCCCTATGGGTTCCTCGGCAATCGAGGAGTTTGCGGAAGAACTGAAGGGATACAGGGTATCGAAGGGAACGATTCACTTTCCCATCGATACACCGCTGCCCGCCGGCCTGGTGAGGAAGATGGTCAGGGCCTGCGTCCGGCGAAACAGTGCGAAGACCGGCAAGGCTGCCGTGTGATCCCGATCACCCTTTACGCCGCGTCAAATCAGGTATAAGGTGGTTGCCATGTGTTTAGCGATCCCTGGAAAAGTGGTTGGAATTGCCGACGAAAACGGGCTCCGCATGGGGCGGGTAGACTTTGGCGGCGTCATCAAGCGAGTCTGCCTGGACTATGTGCCGGACATCGCGGTGGGCGAGTACACCATTGTTCACGTTGGGTTTGCGCTTTCGAAGATCGATGAGACAGAAGCCCTGAGAACACTCGCCTTGTTCGAGCAGCTGGGTGTTCTGCAAGAAGAACTGGCAGACGGAGATGAGGCGTTTGCGCGGGCCGCTTCGGGACCGCAGTCGGACCATCCGAAGCCGAGCCGGCCTGTTGAACCGCTAACGAAAGTCAACTGAAGCGCGTGGTTTCCCGCTGGAGCCGCATGTGCCGGGTCCGCGAACGCAAGCGCGGCGCAGAAAGGCCGCCCGGGGCGCCAGGTCGCTTGGCCACAGTTACAGAAGGCGCGGTGTCGTATGAAGTACCTGACTGAGTTTCGCAATGGAGAGATTGCGCAGCGGCTGGCGCGGGAGATCTCGGCCATCACTACGCGGCCGTGGAAGATCATGGAGGTCTGCGGCGGGCAGACGCACTCCATCATCAAAAATGGCATCGACCAGATGCTGCCGGCCGGACCCGGCGCGAGCGTGGAGATGATCCACGGCCCCGGCTG
>JBEKVS010000594.1:0-2500 GCA_049513795.1 Occallatibacter sp.
GCTATGGAATCGTGTTGCATATCCAACGCGCCTCCGACGAGCTGCTGCGCGTCGAAGAGGGTTCGCTTTACCCGGCGCTTCACCGCATGGAGCAGAGCGGCTGGATTGCCTCAGAATGGGCGCTGACTGAAACCAGCCGCAAGGCAAAGTACTACAAGCTAACCGCTGCCGGACGCCGCCAGTTGCAGCGCTCCGAGGAAAGCTTTGATCAGCTGGTTCGTGGCGTGCAGGCCGTTATGCGCTTTGCATGAAGCTTCGCCGCGCGTGAAAAAGGAGTGGCATGGCCCTCTTTCGCCGAATCGCCAATCTCTTTCGCCGTTCCCGCATGGACCGCGAGATCGACGCCGAGTTGCAAGCGCACATTGCATTGCGTACCGAGGACAACGTGGCCGCCGGCATGTCGCCGGAGAAAGCCCGGCGCGACGCGCTCCTCCGGTTCGGCAACCCCACTGTGACCAAAGAGCGAGTGGCAGCTGCGGACGCCAGCCTGGTATTCGCCGCATTCTGGCGCAACGTGCGGTTTGCTCTGCGCCAGTTGCGCCGCTCGCCGGGGTTCGCCATCACGGCAATTCTGGCGCTGGCCCTCGGCATCGGCCCCAACGTGGCCATTTTCAGCATCATCTGGGCTACGTTTCTCGCGCCGCTGCCGTATCCCAACGCCGACCGGATCGTGGTTGCATGGACGCACTTCAAGGGCGAACGCGACGCCACCCGTGCCGACGACTACGCCCAATATGCGGCTCAAGCCCAATCCTTTCAGCGTCTCGATTTCGAGTCCTGGAACGTCCTGCACCTAACCAATCCCGACCACTCTGAAGACGAGACAGGCGGCCTGCCCGTAAGCCCCGGCTTTGACACCGGCATATTCGACACACCAATGGCTTTGGGCCGCGACTTTCGGCCGGACGAAGGCGTTCCCGGCAAAGATCATCTGGTAACTCTCTCGCACTGGTTATGGCAACACCGCTACAACTCCGATCCCAACATCCTCGGAAAATCCATCCTCATTCAAGATGAGCCGTATATGGTCGTGGGCGTGATGAGGGGTGCGCCAAACGAGCAAGGGGGAGGAGTGGAGTTCAAGGTCCCCCTCGCGCTGCCGCCCGGAATACACTCTCAGCAATCCGGCAACGTAATTGGGCGTCTCAAGCCGGGAGTTACCATCGCTCAGGCCCAGGCGGAGCTCTCGCTGATCGATAGCAGGCTCGCGTCCACGCGCAATGGTGGAAAGGATGCCAACCTCTGGTCAATAAGCGTGGAGCCGCTGAAGAACGATTGGCTCGACCACAAGCTTCAGCGCAACCTCTGGCTGCTGCTTGCCGCGGTTGGCCTGGTTCTGCTCATCGCCTGCTCCAACGTTGCCAACCTGTTATTGGCACGCGGCGCCTCGCGCAAGCAGGAGCTCGCAGTCCGCTCGGCGCTGGGCGCAACCCGCGGGCAAATCTTTGTCCAGCTCCTGACGGAAAGCCTGACGTTGGCGCTGGTGGGCGGAGCCATCGGCATCGCCATGGGATGGGGAATTATGAAAGTCGCCATGGCTTTGCTGCCCGACCTGGCCAAGCAGTCTTCTGAAGCCGTGGTGGAGATGAACATACCGGTTCTCTGCTTCGCCATTGGAGTTACGCTGCTAGCCGGCGTGCTCTTCGGTTGCGCTCCCGGCTGGCAGGCTTCGCGGCTCAACCTCAGCGAAACGCTCAAAATGGGATCGCGAGCCGTCGGAGGCCGTGGCCGCACAACGACCCAGTCTGTCCTGGTTACGGTAGAGGTAGCGCTGGCCCTGATCCTGCTGGCCGGCGCCGGAATGGCGCTGCACAGCTTTTGGAACCTGAGCCACATCGATGTTGGTTTCACGGTCGATCGCGTCATTACCGGGCAGTTGCGATCGCGCGCAATCGCACCTCAGGGCGGCAAGCGTACGTTTCCCCCACCTGAGCAGATCGTCGTCCAGCAGCATCAACTCCTTGATCACATGCGCGCCGTGCCGGGTGTGGCGGATGCCAGCCTGACCACCAGCGTTCCCATGCACGGCTACGACACATTTCAATTCGCAGTTGCCGGCCAGCCCTACGACAAGACCCATCCTCCAGTGGCGGACTTTGAAGCCGTCACGCCCAGCTTCTTCAACACCCTTGGAGTTCGCCTTGTTCGCGGCCGCTTCCTGGGTGAGCAGGACACGCTTGGGTCGCCGCTGGCCATCATGGTCAACGAGACGTTCGTCCGCCGCTATCTAAACAATGTTGATCCGCTCACGCAGAGGCTTATGATGCCGCGCATCAAGCCGGGCAATACGAATGATCCGCAGCCGGTTCCGTACCAGGTTGTAGGCGTCTTTCACGACATTCTCGACGACGACCATCTGACCGGGAAAACACAACCCGAAATGTATATCTCGCTGTGGCAGGCAGCATGGCCGTACGTTGGGTTTGCCGTTCGCACCTCGGTAGATCCGGCGGCTGTTACAGGCGGATTGCGCAACGCTATTAGTTCCACTGCTCCCGGC
>JBEKVS010000595.1:0-2823 GCA_049513795.1 Occallatibacter sp.
CTCTCCCAGGTCTCGGGCGCGAGACCCTCGGCACCCAGCCGTTTTGCGGAACCAAAATGGCACGGCGAAAGTTCATTGTCGTCATCTTAGCTGTTCGTCCGAGTGCAATCCCAGCGCTGGCGCCCATGTTGACGTGGGAATCTCGATATCGAGCCGAAACTGCGGAATGGGGGCGCGCCGCTGTGAAAGCTGAGGGCCTATGCCGATGATCTGGGATCGGCGTGGTCCTCAATCGGAAGCTGAAGTCGGGGATACGATCGCTTTCACACTGGAGATGGGGGTTCGGCTCACGCCCTGCACGGGCCTGGCTGCGCGGGCCTGGACAAGATCGAGGGACGCGAGCGGCGTTCGATTGCGCGTGTGGTGTCGGCCGCCTACTGGACGGTCAATGCAAGCGTGGTGGTGTGCGTGGTGGCCGAAACGCCGTTGCTCGATTGCGCGGTGACATTGATTGTGTAGGTTCCTGCGGGCGTCGCGGGATCCACCGGCGGCCCATGATTGAAATATCTGTAGCGTGCGTTGCAGGGGAACCCCAGCAGCCACAGGCGCTGCAGCCATGGTCGGCGTCGCGCGGACCAGGCCAGGCAACCTAAACCCAAAGCTCCGGGGAGCAGGACGGCCAAAGCTACGGAATGCGCGTCGGGGCCGGTTATTCCGGGAAGGGCGATGGACGACGCCTGCTGGGTGAGGATCACCATTGAGCTGGTGATGGGAGCAGTGGCGTTGGGCAGGATTTCAACGTTTGCCGGCGTGAAGGTGCAGGAAGCCTGATCCGGAAGTCCGGAGCAGGAGAGGGTAATGAACATGGGTGCGCTGAGCGCCGAGCTGTTCTCAGGCGTCACCGAGGCAACAGCGTCCCCTGAATTGCCGGGTGAAATGGTTAGCGCTGTTGGCGCAACCGAGATCTGGAAATCAGGAGTGGTCGTGGCCTGGGCTTGCATGGGGGATAACCGCGACGTTGAAGCGCTGTGGATTCTGTCGCCACTGTAATTGGCGCTCAGGGTGTGAGGGCCGGCGGGGAGGGCAAGCACAAGCGTGGCCTGACCCTGGGCGTTGAGAGCCGCGCCTGCCAAGGGACGGCCATTGTCGCTTATCGAAACCGAGCCGGTGGCAACGGAGCGATCTTCGCCGGTAACTGTAACGGTGAGCGTGGCCTGGGTGCGGCCGGCGTGATCATGCAACTCGGCGGCGAGCGCGATCTGGGTCGCCACGAGCTCGGCATTCCCCGATGGTGCGGCGCTGCTTTGCCCCGCGTAAGACAGCGCGGGTAAAGCCAGGGCGATGCCCAACCCCGCAATCAACTCAAGCCGCAGAAAGCGGCGGATCATACCTGTCACGTGCACCTGCTCCAAATCTCCACAAAGGTCGTAACGCTGAGCTGCAAAGTCTAGAACTCCATTGTATCCGCCGGGGGCGCGGCCGGGCTATGAGCGGGCGGTTGCTGGCCGATTGGGTTGCCAAGTCTGGCCCAATCGTTTGACGTTTGGCGCGGCGGAAGGGCGCTGGTGCGGTTGGCTGCGTGCGTGCACGGAGCGGCCCGCTTGTTGGTTGGTGACCCGCTTGCGCCTTGGAGGCCGCACTGCTGCCGCGCTATGCTCTTTGTTTGAGGTGATGCCCATGACCGAGACTGCCGTACGCCCCCAGCTTGCCCATTTAACCGCCGTGCTGGACGAACTGCACGCCAAGGGCACGCATTTCAAGCTGCGCATCCTTGACGATCAGCAGGCGCCCGTGTGCCACTACGACGGCCGACAGGTGATCAACCTGGCCAGCAATAACTACCTGGGCCTGGCGAACCATCCCAAGCTGATTGAAGCTTCTCTGGCGGCGGCCAAAGCCTTTGGCGTGGGCTCGGGAGCGGTGCGGACGATTGCCGGCACGATGCGCATCCACATGGAGCTCGAAGAGAAGATTGCGCGCTTCAAAAATGTGGAGGCGTGCGTGGTCTTCCAGAGCGGGTTTACGGCCAATGCGGGGACGGTGAGCTCGATTCTGGGCAAGGAAGACTTCATTCTGTCGGATGAATTGAATCACGCCAGTATCATCGATGGGGCGCGGCTGTCGCGGGCCAAGATCAAGGTCTTCCGGCACAAGGACGTTGCTCACTGCGAAGAGCTGTTGCAGGAGCTGGCTGCGGAGCCAGGGCACAAGCTGGTCATCACCGACGGTGTTTTCTCGATGGATGGAGACATTGGCCCGGTCGACAAGCTGGCCGCGCTGGCAGAGAAGCATGGCGCCATCATGATGGTCGACGATGCGCACGCTTCCGGTGTGCTGGGACGTAACGGGCGCGGGTCGGTCGATCATTTCGGCATGCATGGAAAGGTGGATGTGCAGGTGGGCACGCTTTCGAAGGCCATCGGCGCGCTGGGCGGGTATGTGTGCGGCAGCCGCGATCTGATTGACTATTTGTATCATCGCGCACGGCCGTTTCTGTTTTCGACTTCGCATCCGCCGAGTGTGGCGGCCACATGCATTGCGGCCTTCGACATTCTGGAGAACGAGCCGGAGCGCATTCAGCGCCTGTGGGACAACACGCACTACTTCCAAGGTGAATTGCATCGGCTGGGCTTCAACATTGGCGGCGTGACCACGCCCGCCACGCAGACTCCGATTACGCCGGTGATTGTGGGCGATGGGCGCAAGACGATGGAGTTCTCGCGGGCTCTGTTCGACGAGGGCGTGCTGGGAACGGGTATTGCGTTTCCGACCGTGCCGGAAGGCAAGGCGCGCATCCGGCTGATGCTGACCAGCGAGCATACCAGGGCGCAGTTGGACGAGGCGCTGGAGACGCTGGAGCGGGTGGCGAAGCGGCTGGGGATA
>JBEKVS010000596.1:0-2952 GCA_049513795.1 Occallatibacter sp.
CAACCCGTCGAGCATCGCCTGGCGCGGATTCGCAATCCATCCCTGCAGCACCCAGGTGACGCCGGGATCGGCCCTGTCCATCGCACCGAAGATGGCCCGTCCGCAAACGGCGAGATCGATGCCCTCCGTGCTTCCCCCCTCATGAAAGGGGTCGGCGGCCAGGAACTTCGCGCCGCCGAAGAGCCTGTTCTGCGCGTCGTAGAACGCACCCGCCACCTTTGCGAAGCGGGGGTCAAGGGGATCGAGCATGTCCGGGCGTTTGCGGGTGTGCCAGTCGCCCTGCGGATGGATCTTTGCGTCCGGGAATCGCCGCCCGAAATCCGAAGGCACGATGCCGTAGTAGCCCTGCAGCAGCGGCTCCATGCCCAGTTCGCGCATCCGCGCGACGATCTTCCGGCCGAGGGCGAGGCGCTCGCTCACGACCAGCGTGGGGATCGGGCCCCCGTAGTCCTCGATGTTCGACATGTACTGCCAAGGCTGGTTCGAGGGCATGACCAGCCAGCGCCTTACGTCGGCATCGGAGTAGCCGAACCCCTTGAGGGCGTCGATCCAGACCTGCTCCTGCCCCTGGATGATGAGGGCGAGGTTCACGCCCTTCAGGGCCAGAAACCGTGGGTGCAGTAGTTGTACGCGAAACGGAACTGGTGCGGGCTGACCACGCGGATTTTCCGGTCCAGCGCCGGCAGCGACCGCGGCAGCGCCAGCTGATCGCCGCAGCCCCACGAGATCTCGCAGTGGCCGAATTCCTCCAGGTACCGATTCAAGGCGGACGCGAGCGCCACGCCGTCGTTGCCGCGCAGCACGATCTTTCCACCCAGGCTTTCAATCTCGAACACGTCGTGTCCGTCGCTTGCAGGGATGATCTCCACGGCAAAATCGGAGGCGTGCGAGGGCACGACCCGATTGATCAGGCCCGTGACCGCCTGGGTCGGCGTGACGGGATCCGGCGGCGGCGGAGCGGCGTCGGCCTGAGCCAATGCGGGCGGTCCGCCCGCGAGGGATATCGCCCAAATGAGGGGCACACCGACAGATCTAAGCCGGAACCATGCAGTCGGAATCATGTTTAGCCAGCAAATGCGGGTCGATTTTCGACTGCATTGCAGTTGGGGAACGGGCTTAGGATCTTCTCCCACAGGCGCGACCACCAGTCGCGTTCTCGGGGAGGCACGGCAAGCTTGATAGTGGGTTTCCCAGCGGGATGCGCGATGATTCCTGGGGTGATAAACAGCCAGAACCTGAGCGAGTGGATTGTCACCTTGGTCTGCCAGCCGAGCGCCCGTTGGAACAGGACGGTGAGATTGTATGTGAGGGTCGCCAGCGACAAGGCCGCCTCGGTTGCCCAGAACGAGCGAAGACATAGCGTTGGTAACGCGAAGCCTTGCTGAAGTTCCTTGATCACATTCTCGCAGTCGGAACGGCCGTTGTAGTCGCGCCACACTGCAAGCGGTGTCACCGTGGTCGGGAAACTCGTCACCAGCGCCTGGAACAAGTAGCCGGGCATCTCGAATAGCTTCTTGCCGCCGGCCTCTGGGCGGTCGGCCTGGCGGTGGCGGATAAGGATAAGCCGCCTGGGACATGGCCAACCCATCGACTGGTACTCGAGCTCAGCCACGTCGGTGCCGACGAGCTCGGTCGCCGCCCAGACCATGTCATTGCGGATCAAGCTTTGGATCGGTGCCGTCAATCTCGCTACGACGATATACGGCAGCCGCAGCTGCTCCCAGAGCTGGAGTAACTCGGGGGCACAAAACCCGCTGTCCGCCCGCACGGCCCGCAGCCGCACGTGCCGCGGACGCTGCTCCCACAAGTCTAGGAAGAATGCCACGACGTTGTTGCCGCAATGGGTGCTGCCGGCGCGCAACCATAGTTGGACTACAAGCCGCGCCTCGGCCAGGACTGCAAGAAGCGGATGCAGGCACGGCTTGAACCCCAGACGCGTGTAGCCGGCTTGCACGCCTTCCTGATGTCCATCCACGTGGAGCAGCCGCGTCGAGTCCAGATCGAGCGTATAGCCTTCGCGTCGAGACGGCAGCCGTTCGACACACCACCGCCACAGCGGCCGGAAACTGCGCAGATTGGTGCCTGCCGAGCTGAAGCCCGCAAAGAATCGCGACAAACTCGATTGACTGGCGACGCGGTGGATGCCGAGCAACTCCGGCACCATCGGATCACGACGGAAATATGCAACATGCGTCAGCTTGCGCGCTTCGCATAGGAGCCCGTGTGTGAACGCCAGAGCCTTGTCCACCGCAGTCAGGTGGTTGTTCGACGTCGGAGCGCGATGCGGCAGATGTTCGGCCAACTTCGCGTTCCAGCACGTCCCATGCAGCCACGCCCAGAAAACAGCACTGCCCGCATGGGCACTCAGCTTCTGGTCGGTGAACTCCACCGCGATTGATTTTCCTGCACTTTTGAACTCAAATGCGTCCGCCACCGATTGGTGATGGGGACCGTTGTCCTCCGATTGGTTCTTTTTCATCAATCCCAATCACTTGCCAATCGGTGGCCCTTTTCAACTGCATCGTCCCGGCTAAGATTCACTCCCAGGTTTGAGCCAGGCGCCCGGCACAAGATTGATCAACGCCGCTCAGTCCGGCGTCGAGAACCTATCCTTACCTTAGCGTTTTGGACGTTCCGCCAAACTCGTTCGGACCAAACCACACGAAGGACTAGGAAAAGAAAATCGGTTACGCTTTGCGCCACTTATCACGGCCGCCCCGATCGGTGTCGCGTTGCCGCTCCACGTCTGGTCGCACGCCTGGGTACATTTCCCTGGATTCTTGGATTGCCTGCTCCTGAGTGTCGGTGACAACACTGGCGCGCTGGGCGTTCTGTTTGGTCACGGTATACTTCCCGTCGTCACGTCTTTCGATGAACAACTTTGTCATAGACCTTCGATACTAGCCTTGTTGATGCGAAGATCAATCCCGATGCCGCTAACTCTTGTAGGAG
>JBEKVS010000597.1:0-3555 GCA_049513795.1 Occallatibacter sp.
GCACGGCTATGGTGTAGCGCTGCGCATTGAGCAGATCAGCAACGGCGTATTCCGCGTCAATCCCGGCTCATTGCTTCCCGCGCTCAGCCGCATGGAGCGGGCGGGTCGCGTGAAATCCGAGTGGAGAGCTTCAGAAAATAACCGCCGCGCCAAGTACTACCTGCTGACCGCCAACGGCCGTAAGGCTCTTACCGCGGAAACTGAACAATGGCAGCGCCAGATCCTCGCCATTTCCCGCATCCTTGAAGCATGATTCGAAGGTCCAGGCAGGGACTCCCAGGAGGAGCATCGTGAATTGGATAATCAAACTGACCAGTGGCCTGAAGTCCTTGCTGCAGAAGCAGCGGGTCGAGCGTGAACTCGACGAGGAACTGGAAAGCTACGTGGAAGCTTCTGCCGCGCACAAACAGATCGACGGCATGACGGCCGAGGCCGCGCACCGGGCGGCGATGGTGGAGATGGGCAGCCGCAACGCGGTCAAGCACCAGGTGTGGTCGTCACGCTGGGAGTCTACCCTCGAAGGGCTGCTGCAGGACACGCGCGTGAGCATGCGGATGCTGGCCAAAAGCCCCGCATTCGCCACCATCGCCTTGCTTTCGCTGGCCCTGGGCATCGGCGGCAACACCGCCATTTTCACGCTCATCAACGAGGTGATGCTGCGCAATCTCCCGGTGCAACATCCTGAGCAACTGGTGACCTTCGGCGATGCGGAAAATAGCGGGATCGCCGGCGGAATCGACATCGGCGCTTACGGCTTGTTCCCGTGGTATTTTGCCCGCCAACTTCAGGCTGACCCAGGGCCATTCCAGGGCATCGCTTCCTATGGCAGCTTCGCCAATGAGGCGAGTGTGAGGCTGCCTTCTTCGGACGGTGTCGCAGCCTCGAATGCGCCCGCGATCCTGGTGCGGACCAGTCTCGTCTCGGGCAACTACTTCAGCGTCCTCGGCGCCCAGCCCTTCATGGGGCGCGCCATTAGTCCTTCCGACGATGCCACGCCGGGCAGCGGAGCCGTGGTCGTCATCAGTCACCATTTCTGGCAACAGTCGCTCTCGTCCGATCCCGCGATCCTCGGCAAGACGATAAGTATCAACGGCACTCCTTTCGATGTCATCGGCGTTATGCCCGAAGAGTTCCACGGCATCAAGCGGGAACTGGAGCCACCCGACTTGTGGGCGCCGATGACGATGCAGACCATCGTCATGAAGCATCCTTCGCTGCTGCTGCCTGCCGGTGGGGCAAGCGGGACCTACTTCTTGAATGTCTTTGGCCGCCTGAGCGTCCAGGCATCCACGAACAAATCCTCCTTGGCGCAGGCTCAGACTTGGCTGGACAATCAGATTCGCACCGGCCTGCGCGCACTCGAGGGAGCAAAACTCACACCCGCCCGAGAACAGGAGATCAACCGCGTCACAGAGCCCTTGATCCCGGCAACCCACGGAGTCTCTTCGGTCCGAAGCCAGTACGGTGACTCACTGCAGATTCTTATGGGCGTGGTGGTACTCGTGCTGCTCATCGCCTGCGCAAACCTGGCCAACTTCCTGTTGGCCCGCTCCGCTACACGCCACCGCGAAATCGCTACGCGCCTTGCCCTCGGCTCCAGCCGCGCTCGCATCATCCGCCAGAGCCTGATTGAAACGTTCCTGCTCTCGTTCACCGGCGGATTGCTGGGCCTCGTCGTCGCCTTTGCCGCCACGCGCTCTCTCATCGCTTTTGTCAGCCAGGGTAACGCCTACATTGCCATGAATCCCATACCCGACGCATCCGTATTGCTGTTTACGCTCGCCGTCTCATTGCTCACCGGCCTACTTTTCGGCCTTGCGCCGGCCATCATCTCGTCGCGTATCGGAGCCGCCGGCAATCTAAGCGCGGGCAGCCGCACAGCACAGGGCAGTGGCGGAAAATCGGCGCGCCTATGGCCCAAGGCCTTGGTCACCGCGCAGGTCATGCTCTCGCTGCTGTTGCTGGTCGGCGCAGGGCTTTTCCTCCGCACCCTACGCAATCTCGAAACTCAGGATTACGGCTTCGAGCGCTCGCATTTGCTTCTCGCTGAATTCAACGCTAGCCTTGCCGGATACAAGCCCAGCCAGACGCCCGGTCTGCACCAGCAACTTCTTGAACGTCTTTCCGCACTTCCGGGAGTCAAATCCGTCGCTCTGGCGGCCACTCCGCCCATCAGCGGAGGCAACTGGTCCTCCGACATCACTATCCCTGGCTACACGCCAGCGCCCAAAGAAAACATGAACTCCAAGCTCAACCGTGTCTCCGGCCAGTACTTCGAAACTGCGGGAATCAAGATCGTTGCCGGGCGCGCCATAAACGACAGTGATACGGCCAATCGCCAAAAGGTGGCCGTGATCAATCAAACCGTGTCGGCCGTTCCCTCTCCATAGAGATTGGCGACGTCAGGGGCCCATGGCAGATTGTGGGCATCGCACGGGACACTAAAGCGGGCGATCCGCGCAGTTCGGTTCCGCTTCGTATGACCTACATCCCTTTGGCCCAGATAGATGCTTTCAACCCCGTCGATCCATCGGCGCAGGCTACCACTTCGCCGGCAGCACGGGGAGAGAATCAGGACCGCGTCGCCAACCTCATCCTGCTGCGCACAACAGGAGATCCCAGCAACACAATCGCGGATCTGCGTGCGGTGGTCACATCCATCGATCCCAACCTGCCATTGACTAAGATCACAACGATCCGCGACCAGGTCGACGACTTCATTTCGCACGACCAGCTTGTTTCCACGCTGACCACTCTCTTCGCCGTGCTGGCGCTGCTGCTGGCCGCCATTGGTCTCTATGGAGTGATGAGCTACAACGTCGTTCGCCGCACCAACGAGATCGGCATTCGCATTGCCCTGGGTGCGCAGACCCCGGCCGTTCAGTGGATGATACTGAGTGAGTCGTTGGTGTTGCTGGCCATAGGCGTGGGCCTCGGATTGCCTTTGACCCTGTTGACAACCAAATACATCAAAGGCCAGCTGTTTGGCCTGAGCGCCCTAGACCCCGTGACGTTCACTGTTGCGCTCGCGGTAGTGAGTGCGATGACGATGTTCGCAGCGTGGCTGCCCGCGCGCCGGGCAAGCAAGGTGGACCCCATGGTGGCGCTGCGCTGTGACTAGGAAGACCATCAGGCACCATCAAGCACTCGGAATATCGCCGCTGCGGCATTCGATGGCCACAGGTTCTTGGTTTCGTCCATATAGAGACTCATGGTCCAGCCGCCGACCGTGATCAGCGGGAATTACTTTACGCAACTCTCGTCTTGTGGTCCTTTACTCTGAGCAGCTTGGATTCGCCTCAGTCTCAATGTTGGTTTGGGGCAATCAGGCGCGTGATTATTCTCCATCGGATATTTCCGACCGGAGGTAGTCATGCTCGAACACTATTACGTCAAACCTTCAACAATCGATAGAATCCGCGGCAGCTGGCTTGGCTCTCAAATTGACAAGTACGATTGCGAGGTGGGTGCACAGTTCCACCATGGCCGCGTTTCCCGAAGCCCCCCTATAATCCCGGACGGCCAGATTTCCCGGGTCCGGTTTGAAACCTTGGC
>JBEKVS010000598.1:0-3119 GCA_049513795.1 Occallatibacter sp.
TTGCGGCCCGGCGACAAATGATGAGACCTCTTCCGAATGGCGCTGGCTCGGGTATCCGCCCGTGAAACCCGTGGCTGGCGCCCCCACCCCAATGCCGGACGCCTTCAGAGTATTCATCCGATGAACACCGCATGATGTCGTGGGTTCCATCAGGGAACGGCCAAAGGACGGAGACTCCGGGGTCTTAGAGAAGGTAGCCTTGCAGAATCCAGTAATGCCAGTCGCTGATGGCTTCGTTCGTCGAGGCGTCGGGGAGTGATGGGTGCAAGTTGGGATAGAGGAACCGCCGCATTTCGTCGCGGAAGGCCAATGCACACTAACATGTCTTTGGTGCACGTGTGTTCCGGGGCCATCTGGCGGACTTCGACGATCTCGCCTTTGCGAAGCGGAGAGACGGGCCTGGAAGCGATACACTTTGCCTGAAATGGAAAGCGAATCTTGTTTTCCAGGTAGTAATACCAGCCCATGGCCTGCTCCTCGGGGCCGTAAGCATCGACGATGGCTTCATTCCGGATTCGATTTTCCCGGATTGGGTCTTTTATCGGTCTTTTCACGCCGACGCCGGCAACCAGCGGTGCGGGAGTAATTGTTCGAGGCTGTTGATCGGGTGCGCCGCGATGCGCGAGAGCACATCGTGGAACCAGGCGAACGGGTCGACCTTGACCAGCTCGCACGAGGCCACGAAACTACGCAGAACCGCCGCCGTACGTCCGCCGCGGTCGCTGCCGAAAAATGTCCAGTTGTTGCGGCCTATCGCCCAGCCGCGCAAGGAACGCTCGGTTCGGTTGTTGTCGATGGCCAGATCAGGATTGTCGCGATAACGAGCCAGCGCGGTCCAGTTCTTCAGGATGTAGTTCACCGCCTGCCCAGCTTCGCTCTTGGGCAACAGTTCCTCGCGGACCTCCAGCAAATTCTCGACGCGATACAGCTCCGCGATCATGAGCAGGATCGTCCGCATGCGCGACGGATCGGTTTCCAGCGCCTGATGCACGTGCCGCCGGGCATGCGCCCAACAGCCCACTTCCACCATGCCCCGCTGGGGATGGAGGAAGAAACTGTCGTAGGCCACATAAGCATCCGCCTGCAAATAGCCACGATAGGATTTCAAAAACTCTTCCGGACCCGCACGTTCGCGTGTCGCCGTGTAATCGTAAACCACTGCCGGATGATTGTGATCGCCTACATAGGGCCAGATGCGCCCTTTGCGCGCTTGCGGCAACTTCCGGTCGAGCACCTTCACCGGCGTGTCGTCGGTGCCCACCACCTTGGACGCCAGCACGTGCCGCTTCAGCCGTTGATATAAAGGCTCCAGCAACTGTGCGCACTGCCCCATCCAGTCGCACAGGGTCTGATCGGACAGTTCGATGCCATGCCGCGCAAACATTTTCGCCTGCCGGTGAAGTGGCAGGTGATCCGCCCATTTGCTCACAATCACGTGTGCCAATACCGAAGCGCCGGCCATGCTTTTCTCGATCGGCTGCGCCGGCTTAGAGGCCGTCTTCACCGTGCAGGCGCAGGCGTAGGTGAAGCAAGCGTCCTCAATCACCTTCATCTGCGCGGGTAAGAATTCGTAGCGTTCGCTGACTTGTTCGCCAATGCGCCGCAGGTCCTGATCGCATTGCCCGCAATGCCTCTCGGTTTCCGGAAGATCGTGCTCGATGCGCTCGCGCTTCAGATGGCGCGGCAGCGGCTTGCGTCCGCGCGGCCTGGCGCTGCCTTCTCCCGTCGCACTCGCCGGGGGCTCTTCATCGTGGTCGTCGAGTTCTTCCGGCTCCGACTGCACCAGTCCCGCTTCGACTGCGAATAGCGCCAGTTGCTCACGCGAGAGCTGCTCGCTTTTTCGTCCCATCTTGGCCTGTAGCAACTGCCGGAGTAGACGCTCAGTGCGATCCAGTTGCGCGGTCACATCCACCAACATCTTTTGCAAAATGTCTGGATCGCGAGGCAGAGTTTTCGGATCGACCGGCACTGATCAAGTGTAACCGGAAGCGCTCTTTTGGCCAAGCAGAAAGATGCGAAATCGCCAATGTTTATGCACCATCGACGCCATTGCGCCGGTATCGCTTCCGCCGCTTGGCCTCGCTCAGATCGATGCCGCTCAACAACGCGCCCAACTCGGCTGCCGTGAGCTCGCGCCGCACATCGCCGTCCGATTCAGAAAATGGCATTGCGTAGGTGCCCTCCTCTAACCGCTTAGCCCACATCGCGAATCCGTCGCGATCCCAATACAAGATTTTCACCCGATCCCGACGCCGGTTCGCGAACACGAAAAGATGTCCGGCGAAGGCGTCCATCTGCATCACGGCGTTCACCAGCGCGTGCAACCCATCGAAACTTCGCCGCATGTCACACGGCGAGGTCGCCAGGTACACACGCACGCTGGCCGGTAGATGGATCATCGCGGCTCGCGCAATACGCTCAGCACCACCCGCAGCGTGGCGGCGTCGACACCCGGCACGATTCGCAACCGCTCACCGGATGGGAGGACCACTTCCAACACGGCCACCACCGCGGACGCGCTCTGGCTAGTCTCGACCAGCGCGAACTTCATCGGAAGTTGCTCGGCCAACCGCTTGCGCCAATGATAAAAACTATATTCGCTGGTCCCGTGCCGCTGACAGAAGGCTCTTACCGAGAGCCCGCTCTGTTGTTGTTTCGCGACCAACTGTCTCCACGCGTCGCGCCGAGTTTCTTGGGTCTTCGACATGTCGCCAGTATCGGCGACCTCTCGCCCCTCGCCAAGTGGTGTTCACCGGATGCGTACGCTGTAATCACAATCTCGAAGCGGTCGCCGATTTGAAAATCGCTGTCGGGACGGCTCGCATTGAGCAGACGTACGCGGGAATTTGGGCGACCACGGGAACAATAGCCAAAAACAAGGTCAGCAGGATCCGCATAATGCTCCAATCCGAGTTCATTCTAACAGAGCTATGTGTTGACCCAACTACTCGCGGGAAGTCGCTAAATACCGGCCAATCCTCCGCTGAGGGCTGCCGTTTGAGGAAGCGTCCATCGTCCGGTGGATAGGCTTTCATTTCTTCTTTTCGTTCGAGTTGTCCTTATCTGAGAGTGCCCGAGAAGCCCGTTTGGCCGAAGTTCCGGAGGCTTGTGGTCGGTTG
>JBEKVS010000599.1:0-3743 GCA_049513795.1 Occallatibacter sp.
TCGTCGGGCAGGCTGGCCAATTGCAATTCCGCGCTACGCGTGTCGCCCAGGGCCAGCGCAGCGTTTGCCATGCCCACCGCTACCGATGTGTCGTCGGCGCCCATCGCCTGTGCGCGGCCATACATACGCTGCGCCAGTGGATACTCGTGGATACTCCCCAGGATTTCTGCCGCGTTCAGGTAGTCGTCTGGGGAGGTTATGTCGGTGGGCGCGACTCTGGCTTCAGCAAAGCCCAGGGCCACTTGTTGCTGTGCATCGGATGTTCTGCCTTCATCAGCAAAGAGCCGCCCCAAGGCAAGCCGAACCTCAAGACGATCTTGGTCAGAACCTTCCAGAGCCCGCGCATACCAGGCCATCGCCTGGTCGCGATGGCCCATGATACGCAGCGTGTCCGCGATCACGAGCAGGACTTTGTAGTCCTTCCCGCCACCAGCACGCTCCACGGAATCAATTGCCTGCAGGGCTTCGGACGGCCGTTTGAGCTGCGCATAGGATCTTCCCAGCTGCGCCGAAATCATCGAATCGTCCGGCGCGACCGCGAGTGCGCTGTGCAAAGTGTCAACTGAGGCTGCGTATTTGTGAGCGCGGTACTGCACATCCGCCAGGGCGATGTAGGAATTCGGAGTGTTCGGATTCAGCTTGATAGCTTTCCGAAATTCAGCTTCCGCGGAAGCCAACATAGCTCGCTGGCGGTAGCCCTCGGCTTTGACCAGATGCAGACTCTCCGAGTCGGGAAGTAAACGGGTTGCGATTTCAGCCTCTTTCAGCGCCGCGGTGGAACGCCGCAATTGGAGCAGAGCATAGGCCAGTCCCAGGTGAGCTTCGCCGTACTGTGGGTTCAAAGACAATGCCTTGCGGAAGTCCTGCTCTGCTTTGGTGGCCAGGCGCATGTCGTTATATACGTACCCCCGGTTCATATAACCCACCGCTATCTTGGGGTCGATCTCCAGAGCGCGCGTGAAGTCGCGAACCGCAGCTTCGTGTTCGTTGTGGTCGGCGTGGACGTAGCCCGCAATCAGCGGCAGGTCTCGGTCAGTGTTAAGGACATGTTCATAGCGGTCCACGATTTTCATCGTTTCATCGAGGCGCTTCAGAAACAGAAGATCATAAGCAAGGTAGTCGACCGCCTCGCGATCCTGTGGCAGTTTCTCGATTACCTGGTATCCGAGGTCCGCCGACTCCGCGTAGTTCCCGGTCATCGTGAGATAACGTTCATGCTCGCGCATGACTTGCGGATTTTGCCGCATGGCCTCCGACGCGCGCCCGAGCCACTCCTTGGCCTGGTCGAGGTGGTGCGCTTCGAGGGCTGCGTTCATTGCACCGGAAACGATTAGCGGATTGCTCGACGACCTCTGGAACGCCTGCTGGTAGCTCTCTTGCGCTTCCGGAAATTGGCGGTTCGCGCTGTATAAATCGCCCAGGGCCAGGAAAGGTACATAGTCGTCGGAATGTCTTTCCGCATTCGATGAATCAATTGCCAGCGCCTCGAGGTAGGTCTTTTGGGCTTCTTCTTTTCTATCCGCCTTCCAGAGTAGATTCGCGTAGTTAAGAAGCAGCGCCACATTGCGTGGCTGGAGTTGCATGGCTTCTTTTAAGTCTCTCTCGGCAGCATCGACGTTCCCACCGGCCGCCTCCGTTGCCGCTCGTAGTCGCAAGAATTCGGGCCGATCGGAGTCAGTCACGTTGATGGCGCTGATTGCATTCGTCGCGTCTTTCGTGACGCGCTCCGCATTCGTAGTGTCTCCGGCGTCGCGATAAGTCTGGGCAAGGTCTACGCGCAGCGCGATGGGATAGAGAACACCCTCTGACACACCTTCCGGCAGGTGCTGCAGCGCCGCCTCGTATTCGCGGATCGCATCCTCGTTCCGATGCTGAGCCGCGTCGAGTCGTCCCCGCAAGGCAAACACGCGATAGTGCTCGGGATTGAGCGTTGCGGCATGATCCAGCAGAGTCGCGGCTTTGTCGAACTCGCCGGCATTGAGCATAGCTTGCGCGGCGTTGAGTTGGATCTCAATATCGTGCGGCGCGCGATTTGCCGCTGCGCCATAACTACGAGCGGCGGCGTGGGCATTGCCGGCCAGCGCGTAGGAATATCCCAATTCCGCAAGCGTGCGTGCATCCCGCGTGTGTAAGTCTTCGAGGATGCGGATTGCCTCGTCATAGTGGCCGGTATCGCGGTAGTAAGAAGCAACTGCTCGCAGCACTTCGGGATTGGTCGGAGCTGAACGGCGCGCTTTCTCCAGCATCCTGTGCGCGGACTCGCCATCTCCGATTCGCTCATAGGCGCGTGCCAGTAGAAGTTCAGTCCGCGGCGACGCCTTTACCGCCTCCGAGCGTTGCAGATACTCAAGCGCTCCTTTCGGATCGGTGGGCAGCAACAGTTCGCCCGCGAGCTGAAGGTCCAACTCGCTTCTAGGATTGGCAGCCAAAACCTGTTCCACTGCTTGTTGCGCGTCCGCACTGCGTCCCATCCGGGCGTAGGTTTGTGCCAGACCGGATAGTCCTTCTATTGAGGACGGTTTCAGAGCGAGCCCGTGGCGATAAGCATCGACTGCCAGCGAATACTGTCCGCTCAGTCGGGCAGCGTAAGCTAGCGTGAACCAGAGATCAGGATTCTGCGGAGCGGCATTCACCGCGCGCTGGGCATGCGCAGTGGCGCCTGCTACGTCTCCGTGTTGCAGCGCCGTCTGCGCGGCTCGCGCTTCGCGCGCAACCTCAATGCTAGCTCCCCATCCCATCCCAGTCTCGTTGTTATTGGTAGGATTGCTAGAGGACGGTGCGGCATGCTTTTTCGAGGGAGCAGGCGAAGTGGAAGAGGAGGTTTGGCCGTTCACATCGAAAGTTTGGGCAGTACAGGCAGTGGCCACCATCAGGACTGCAAAGCCCAGCGATCTCCTGAACGCTGAATGAACCATTCCTCTTCCCCGACCTCCCTGGTTATCGTCTGGCTTGACGGCGACGGGATACACGCCTGCCCTTCCGTCGTCGCTCAGATGCAAGAACGTCCCGATGCGGTTGCGCACTTTTGAATACGGCGAACGCACCCTTTCCAAGAAATACCTGCCAACCTTTGGCCGGGTTCCGGCAATCAAACCGTCGCTCAAATGAGAGACCGCCAGGAAACCTTTGTACTTCAGACTAAGGCCAGCATTTGGCAACGGCCGATTCCCGTTGCTGCCATCATTTTGCTGGCGCTCGCCATCCACGGGCCTTTGCTCGTTATGGAGTTGCCGGCTTCGACGTCTTATGATGCGAACCTGCATATCTTTTTTGCGTCTCACTATGCGCATCACTGGTTCAATCCATGGAACGAAAAGTGGTTTGGCGGCTTTTCCCAGACCACCTATCCTCCTCTGACTCATCAGTGGATCGCCGTGCTGTCGTATATCGTCGGGCTCACCGAGGCCTTCATGCTGGTGCAGTTGGCCGCTGTCGTCCTGCTTGCGGTCAGCCAGCTATGCGGGGGTGCTGGCCGTATTCGCCGGTAGCATCGCGTTTCTTGTCTATTCGGCAGGGCAACTGCCTACAACGTTGTCCGCGCCTTTGTATTTTCTGGCTCTTCCTTACTTTTATTCGTGGTGCATCTCGGCCAGTTGGCGATCCTTGTTAAAGGGGATTGCGCTCACGCTGGCTGCTGCATCGGCTCACCACGTCACGCTCATCTTCGGCTCGGTCCTGTTTGCCGTGCCCGTGTTATGGCTGGCGTGGTATGACGGCCGCGAGAAGGAGCAGCCCGGTGCCCC
>JBEKVS010000600.1:0-3283 GCA_049513795.1 Occallatibacter sp.
CCGGCCGGCTAGTATGCGGCGCCTTTGCAGTATCCACGGCACGGTATTCAGGCGCGCGCCGAAAGGGCATCTGGATGCACTGCTTGCCTCGACCCCTCCACCACCGCAAATCAGCCAGGCGTGGGATCAACATGTGTCGCAGCGGATGATGGCCGCGTTTGCGCAGTATCAAAAGGCCAGCGATGAGCAGTTCCGCGCCATCCAAAAGCACTTTGCCGATGTGACTGCAGGCATGATGCAGCGCGGGCGGCAGTTTCAGGACGCACAACAGCAAAGCTTCGAGCACGCCATGGCGGCCGACCGCGCCAGCCAGGATGCCATCGACCATGCGTCTCATCTACAGGTTCTGGATTCGCTCAATCGCCAGGATTTTATCGACCCGACCACCGGCAGGAAGATAGAAACCTCAAACCAATACACGCACAACTGGATCTCGTCGGACAAGAGCAGCGTGGTGCTGAACGACGATCCGACGTTTGATCCAAATGGGGTGGTTGATCCGATCCGGCAAAGCTGGACGGAGTTGATTCCGGCGAACTAAGCAGCGGCTGCGACGTCGGGATTTCCCAGGCTTTCCAGTCGACGGCCCGCGTAGCTGGCGGGCTTGAGAAGAAAAGCAGGCCCTTCGACTCGCTGCGCTCGCTCAGGGTGACAGCGGCACACTTGTGACAGACTTTGCCGCCCAGCCTCTATCGACTGGCGGCGATCATCTGGCCGGCGTGCTGGAGGCTGGTGTCGGTGACCTTAGCGCCGCTCAGCATGCGGGCGACTTCGTGGGTGCGGGCGCGGTCGTCGAGGAGTTTGATCTGGGTCTTGGTGCGGCCGTCGGCTTCGCGCTTGGCGATGAGGAAATGCTGGTCGGCAAAGGCGGCGATCTGGGGCAGATGCGTGACGCATAGAACCTGCTGGACCTTGCTCAGAGCTTTGAGCTTTTGACCCACGGCCTCTGCGGCGCGGCCGCCGATGCCGATGTCGATTTCGTCGAAGACGAGCGTCCTGGGCGTGGCCGCCTTTGAGAGCCAGCATGACGCGGCTCATTTCGCCGCCGGATGCGATTTCGTGCAGAGGCTTGAGCGGTTCGCCGGGGTTGGTCGAGATGCGGTATTCGACGGTGTCCCAGCCGGCAGATGTCCATTGTGCGCTTGAATCGGATGCTGTCTGAGGCGAATGGGAGTTGCCGATGGCATGACTGCCCGCGGAGTGCGCGGAGGCCATTTCATTTTGCTCGACGGAATGGACAGCGATTGCGAAGTGCACTTTCATCGCCAGCGTGTTCGCGGCCTTTCGTTCCAGGTGCAACATTTGCGCGGCGGCACAATAGCTGCTTGTTGCGGCTGCCAGCTCAAGCTTTAACTGGCGAAGAATTTCGTCCTTGTCTTCCACTTCGACGAGCTTGCGCGCAACATCTTCGCCGAACGCAATCACATCCGCGACAGTCTTGCCGTATTTGCGCTTGAGCCTGTCGAGGGTTGCAAGCCGGTCCTCGATCTCTGCCAGGCGCTCGGGGGAGGCGTCGATGCGGTCGGCGTAGTCGCGGACGCTCTCGCTGACATCGCCGACAAGGGCGCGGGCGGATTCAAGCTGCTTGGCTGCCTCGTCAAAGCGGCTGTCATAGCGGGCTAGCTCCTCCATGTGGCGAGACGCCGCGCGTAGAGCTACCTCGGCCGACGCGTTGCCCTCATAGAGCTGATCGAACGCGCCCATTGCTGCGGCGTAGAGCTTTTCGGCATTCGCAAGAATGCGCTTTTCGGTCTCGAGCGCTTCATCTTCGCCGGGCTCGAGACGAGCATCGTCGATCTCTTTGCGCTGATAACTCCAGAGATCGACCATGCGGAGACGATCCTGCTCACCTTCGATCAGCTCGTTGAGCCTGTCTTCGGCGAGACGCCATCGCGCGCAGGCTGCGCTGATTGCCTCGGTGGAGATACCGGCGAAACGATCAAGGAGAATCCGCTGCTGATTTTGATCGAAGCTTGACAAGGTTTCGCTCTGTGCGTGGACCAGGGCAAGGTCGGGGGCGAGTTGCTTGAGCACGGCCACTGTGGCGGGCTGGTTGTTGACAAAGACGCGGCCCTTGCCGGAGGCGAGAATCTCGCGGCGCAGAATGATCTCGCTGCCGTCGGTGTCGATGCCGTTTTCTTCCAGAATGGCTTCAGCGCCGGGTGTGGTCTCAAAAACGCAGGAGACAACTGCTTTGTCCGCACCATGGCGGACAACTTCAGAGGATGCCTTTCCGCCCATGAGCAGGGCCAGGGCGTCGACGAGGATGGACTTGCCGGCTCCCGTTTCGCCGGTGAGCAGGTTGAGGCCGGGGCCAAGAACGGCGATGGCGTGGTCGATGACTGCATAATTCTCTGCGCGCAACTCGACTAGCATCTTCGGCAGCCCTCTGGAAGTCTAACTCGGCACAGGAACCATGGTAAGCGAAGGCGCGCGGTTGGCAATGGTGCGCGATGCCGAGAATAGCTCACCCACGGGACGGGAGGCTCGATTCGAGCGGGGCAGGGTCTGCACGCCGGATCGATTACGAGGGATTGCGGCGTAATATTCATAGACTGCAGCGAGTTAGGCCTGCTTGGCTGGCATAGCCAGTTAGCAAGTTGGCAGACGTCCGCGGTTTGGAACGGGCTAAGCCCGCCTATTGTTCCATGCCCACCTATTGTTATTGAGCGTGCGATGTTCACTCTTTGCGCAAGTGCTTATACTCTTGTGTCGGGGAGGATGGCGTCTATGGCCGATTTGGAGCATCTGCTGACACCGCGCGAGGCAGCGGCGATGGTCGGGGTGAGCTATGCCACGATCAAGAAATGGATTCTGGCGGGGAGTTTGAAGACTGTCCGCACCCCGGGTGGGCACCACCGAATCCACGAGAAAGCGCTGGCCCCGCTGGTGAGTGCGCCGGCTAAAGGGCGACCGGAGAAGAAGCGCGTGCAGTCGCGTGAGCGCTTCAGAGCGGTGAGCGGACGCAACCAATTGGTGGGCACGATCTTAGAAGTCAAGATACGAGGAATACTGGCGCAGGTGAAGCTCGCGGTGGGCGATCAAAGTATCACTTCCATCATCACGGCGGATGCGGCGCGGGAGATGCAGTTGCGCAAGGGGCAGACGGCGGCAGCTTTGATGAAAGCTACATCAGTGATGATCACGCGCGTGTGAGCGGCCAGGCGTATCCAAGCCACGCGTATCCAGGCTCGGTGTATTGAGGTCAGGCGTATTCAGGTCAGGCGTATTCAGGTCAGGCGTATCCAGATAGACATCGCCCGCACCACATCGATAACTTGGA
>JBEKVS010000601.1:0-2611 GCA_049513795.1 Occallatibacter sp.
CGAACATCGAGGACGTGTTTCCTGACACACCGTCGTGGGTTCGTAGGGAATTCATTCGTTCGTTACTTCCTTCCGCTTCTGCATGCGCCGGGTGCGGAAGACATAAAACAGGGCAAAAAGATAGCTGAACAAGCCAGTGCCGTACGAGAGTTGCAGGCCAATGGCATCCGCCAGCTTTCCTTGCAGAACGGGGATGATGGCACAACCGAGGAAGCCGAGAGTAAGCAGTCCCGAAGCCTGTCCGGTAAGGTCACCCATATTCTCAATGGCCATTGCATAAAGCGTTGGGAAGAAAATCGAAACGAAGAATCCGATGGTGACGACGGCGATAATTGCGAGGGTCCCTTTGGCAAACATCGCGATGAAAAGGCACGCGATTGCCGCGAACAAGTGGAATGCGATGTGCACCGCCGGCTTGAGATGCTTCTGGATCCACGCAGCCAGCAGCCTGCCCAGGGCGAAGACCGCAAAGTAAACCGTGAACAGTCTCTCGGATTGATGCGCGGATAATCCCGCGATCGCAGGATCTTCCAGATAATTGCGGAAGAATCCGAATAGACCGGCCTCGGTGCCCAGTACGAGGAAAATTGCGACGAACCCAAGCAGGATCGTGGAGCATTGTTGACGATCAGCGTCGCCGCAGTGAGGACGACGAGGCCGAGTCCGAAGGTGATGAATATCCCTTCCATGTAGGGAAGCTTGGCCTGGGCTGAGAGCACAGTCGCGGGAATGATGATTGTTAATGTGGCCGGCGCGATGATTTGAGCGATCGCACCCAAGGCATTGCCGAAGTTCAAACGGGAGGAGGAATCTTGCGGCGGTCCCAGTGCACTCAGCAGAGGGCTGCCGGCAACCATGTGAATCGTGAAACCACTGCCAATTACAACGAAGGCAAAGAGGACCAGGCTGTATTGCCCGGTGCGCAGGCCGGGCACCAGAGAAAGCGTTCCGGCTGCGTAAAGAAGCATCGCTATCGTCAGGCAGGTCTTGTATCCGACGCGCTGGACCCTGGCGCCCACGAAGACAGCGAACAAAAATGCGATGTTCTTTGCGAACATGACATACATCTGGTGCTGGTAGTTGAGATGAAAATATTCTTTTATCTCGGGCAGGAACACGCTCTCGAAACACTGCGTCAGCCCGCAAAAGAAATATGTGAAATATACGAGGTACAGAAGAATATTTGCAGGCCGCGAGTCGGTGTCGGCGAAGCCGGTTGAGACTGTGTTCATGGGTGTGGCTCAACCGCAGGAGCAGGCGGCTGAAAGGGTTCGTTATCGCCAATGATGGCGCGACTGCCGATTTCGTTCTCGATCTTTACGCCGAAGTAGCCATTGTTGCCACGGATGATCGCACTTTGCACTCCGGGCGCGAGCTGGATGCTCGGAGACTGGAAGCGCACACCCTCGCTGGGTGCGGCGTGGCCGGGCACATGCCGAACCGAAGCCGCGCCGAAAGTACTGTTTTGAATCTGCACCTTGCCGGCTTCGACGAGGATGGCTGCCTCGTTGGTGTCGTTGTCGTTCGAGAAATAACAGTCAGAGAAAGAGGTGAAGCCTTCGCCGCGCAAAACGACGTTGTGCTTGACGGGTCCCCAGAAGCCGCCATTGACGAAGCGGACATTTCCCCGGACCTGTTTTTCCACGATCACCTGAGTGCTCGATCCGACCAGATGGCTGTTGAATTCGCCGTTGGTGATCAGCAGACCCATGGGTTGAATGGCCTCGACCACGACAGCATTTTCAGTTGCATCGGCCCCGACGCCGGAGAATTGGCCGTTGGCGGCGCCGTTCGCGGTTTGAATAAAGTGGTATCCGATTTTCGCGGGGAAGACAAAGGTGTTGGTTACGTATTCCCAGTCGGTTCGGCCAAAGACAAAGGCTTCCAGATTGTGTTGCATATAGGCGAATGCTTTGTCGAAATCTCCGTGAAAAACCTGGCTGCCCCAAAAATGGCAATGAAACTGAATGTTTTCCAGACGGCCGATGTCACCAGTCCAATCCACAAAGATGCCCCGTCTCAGGACGCAACCATGGACGCCCATAATCCTGTGGCGCCCGTTTTCCGTGGGACCAGTCCGAATTCCGTTGTAGCTGTTGATCAAGGTAATGTCGGCGACGGTGGTATCGAATGCGACTTCGTGCCGGTGGGATGGGTTGGCGCGAATTTGAATCGTCCAAGGGTAGGGGCGAATGTCGTCGATGTTCTGCTCGGGATAGTAGATCGTTACTCCCGTGAGAGAAGTGGAACTCCGCATCTCGAGAAAGGCCGGCCCATCTTCATTATCCCGGCTCTCGGTAGGCATAAGAATCGATCCGGTTTGCGGCTCCCAAGACTGTGGTGCTTCGTTCATGCCTTTGAGGTGAACCCCCGCCTTCAGTTCCAAATGACCTTTACATAGGAACCTGCCGACGGGGACCAGCACAATCCCACCGTCTACGCTGGCGGCATCGATCGCCTTCTGGATGGCGGGCGTGGAGTCCGTCCGGCCATCGCCAACCGCGCCATAGTCGAGGATGTCGTATAGCCCGTCCGCAGATCTTGGGGTCTGCAATCCTTCCTTGGCGAAACTGAGACTCGGGCGTGCCAAGGTCAGAACAATGGCAATCGC
>JBEKVS010000602.1:0-3155 GCA_049513795.1 Occallatibacter sp.
ACGAGAGTCTTGTTGGACTGGGCCAGGTTGGAACCGCCGGAGGAAGTGGCGTCATAGCCGTTGCCGGCGGCCGAAGGGCGCGGATGAAAGTAGCGATCGGAAGTGAAGCTCTGCGCCAGCAGCTCGGAGCCGATCACAACGCCATCCTTGAGAATCAGGCTGCCCGCTGCCTTGTGGGGGAAGATTGCGCCGGCCAGGAGGGTGACCAGCAGCGGATAGCCGATGCCCACAAGAAGAGTGGTCACGATGGTGAAGCGAATCGACGTTCTCCAGACAGAATGACTGGCCGGCGGCGCGGCCTTGGGTGCGGATACGGGCGTGAGAACGGTTGAGGAATGCACGGTAGATCTCCTTGTGTGCCTATTGCTATCCCACCCTTTACAAAGTGCGTAAAGGATGGGGCACCCAAATCCGAATACTGGTTAAGTCAAATGCAGCGCAACCAGAAACAGATCGATGGCTTTGATGCCGATGAAGGGCACAACGATCCCTCCCACGCCATAGACCAGCAGGTTGTTGCGCAATAAAATGTCCGCGGCCTTGGGCTCGTACTTCACGCCCTTGAGAGCCAGCGGGATGAGCGCGACAATGATCAGCGCGTTGAAGATGACCGCGGAAAGAATAGCCGACTGCGGTGTGGCCAGGTGCATCACGTTCAACGCGTTCAACACCGGGAAGACGCCGGCAAACATGGCAGGAATGATGGCGAAATATTTCGCCACATCGTTGGCGATGGAGAAGGTGGTGAGCGCGCCGCGCGTCATGAGCAGCTGCTTGCCGATCTCCACAATTTCAATCAGCTTGGTGGGGTTGGAGTCGAGGTCGACCATGTTGCCGGCTTCTTTCGCAGCCTGTGTGCCGGAGTTCATGGCCACGCCCACATCCGCCTGGGCCAGCGCGGGCGCGTCGTTGGTGCCGTCGCCAGTCATGGCGACCAGTTTGCCCTTGCCTTGTTCGCGCTTGATCAGATCCATCTTGTCTTTGGGCTTGGCCTCGGCGAGAAAGTCGTCCACGCCGGCCTCGCGGGCGATCACGGCAGCGGTCAGCGGGTTGTCGCCGGTGATCATGATGGTGCGAATGCCCATGGCGCGCAGCCTAGCCAAGCGCTCTTTGAGACCACCCTTGACGATGTCTTTGAGATGGATGACGCCGAGGGCCGCGGCGTTCTCGGCCACCACGAGCGGCGTGCCTCCCTGGCGCGCAACTTCTTCCACGTGGTCGCGGACCTTTTGCGGAAGAGCTGTGCCTTGTTCTTCCAGAAAACGCGAGATGGCATCGACGGAGCCCTTGCGGATACGCGTGCCAGGCAAGTTGACGCCGCTCATGCGCGTCTGCGCAGTGAAGGGAACAAACTCGGCGTGAATGCCGCCCAGGTCGCGGCCGCGGAGGTTGTACTTTTCCTTGGCCAGGACCACGATGGAGCGGCCTTCAGGGGTCTCATCAGATAAGGACGAAAGCTGCGCGGCGTTGGCCAGGCGCTCGGCGCTGATGTCCGGCGCGGTGAGGAACTCGGTGGCCTGGCGATTGCCCAGGGTGATGGTGCCGGTCTTGTCGAGCAGCAAGGTGTTGACGTCGCCGGCGGCTTCGACGGCGCGGCCGCTCATGGCCAGCACGTTGTATTGCACCAGGCGGTCCATACCGGCAATGCCGATGGCCGAGAGCAGGCCTCCGATAGTTGTCGGGATCAGGCATACGAGCAACGAGACAAGAACAAAAACTGTCTGCGGAGCTTTGGAGTAAATTGCGAATGGTTGTAGCGTGACGACGGCCAGCAGAAAAACAATTGTGAGGCCGGAGAGCAGAATGCTCAAGGCGATTTCGTTGGGAGTCTTCTGGCGCGTGGCGCCTTCTACCAGCGCGATCATGCGGTCGAGGAAGGTTTCGCCGGGGTTCGACGTGATGCGGACTTTGATCCAGTCCGACAGAACTTTCGTGCCGCCGGTGACGGCCGAGCGATCGCCGCCGGCTTCGCGGATCACCGGGGCCGACTCACCTCGCCATCGCCCGCGATATAGTGGTTGCATTCGACGTAGATAATGTCTCCGGCGCGAAGCAGTCCGCTGGGCACTTCTTCGAACCCGCCATCGACCTTGTAGCGCTTGGCGATCGTCTCGCCTTTGGCCTTGCGCAATGTGTCGGCTTGGGCCTTGCCGCGGCCTTCGGCCATAGCCTCGGCAAAGTTGGCGAACAGCACCGTGAACCAGAGCCACAAGGTGATCTGCAAATTGAAGCCGAAGCCGGCGCGGTGATGCATGGTGTTGTCGATGAGTAGCAGCGTGGTGAGCACGCTGCCCACTTCGACGACAAACATGACAGGATTCTTCACCATCCAGCGCGGGTCGAGCTTGACGACCGAATCAAGCAGCGCCTTGCCCAGGATTTCCGTGTTCCAAAGACTTTTTTTATCAATCATGACAGTCCGTTTCGTCCAGTCTTAAAAGCAGTTAGAAAACCTGGCCAGATTTAAGCAGCAAATGCTCCAGAATCGGCCCCAGGCTCAAGGCCGGGAAGAAGGTGAGTGCGCCCAGAATGAGGATCACGCCAACCAGCAGAACGGTGAAGAGTGAACCATTCACCGGGAAGGTTCCAGGCGAGGGCGGGACGCTCTTCTTCATGGCCAGGTTGCCGGCCAGCGCGAAAACGGGGATGGCCATCAGGAACCGTCCGCCCAGCATGGCCCAGCCCATGGCCACGTCGTACCACCACAGCGTGGTTGGGTTCACACTCGCGTTGAGCCCGGCGAAAGCCGACCCGTTGTTGCCGACCGCGGAGGTGAATGCATAGAGGATTTCGGTGAGCCCATGCGGTCCCTGGTTGGTGAGCGCAGGCAGCCCGATTTTGGGTGAGAGCACAAAGACCGCGGTAAGGGTGAGGATGATGAGCGGGAAGATAAGCACGTAAAGCATGGACATCTTCACGTCGTAGGATTCGATCTTCTTGCCCAGGTACTCAGGCGTGCGGCCCACCATAAGACCTGCGATGAAGACGCTCAGCACCACGAAGATGAGGATTCCGTAGAGCCCCGCGCCGACTCCGCCGAAGACCACCTCGCCGAGCATGATGTTTGTGAGCACGACCATGCCGCCGAGAGGCGTGAAGCTGTCATGCACGCCGTTGACGGCGCCGCAACTGGCATCGGTGGTGATGGTCGCGAA
>JBEKVS010000603.1:0-2561 GCA_049513795.1 Occallatibacter sp.
CCCCGGTTGTATAGGCGGCTTCCATGTACGGGCTAAAGCCCGTACCCTTCACGCCCGAGCTCGTCACGCCCGGGCTGGTCACGCCTGAGCTATTCTTTTCCATGCGATTCAACGCTAGCTCTGAAGAGGGACAGGTGACAGCCCTGCCGCGGCTGGCGTCTTCCCACGGCGTGACATCGATGACTTTGTAGCCGGTGAGGCGGGCGTTTTCGGCTTCTAATCGGCCGGGGTAGTGACCGGCGCGGCCTTTTTCGTCGGGAATGCCGCTGAGCTTGAGGAAGTACTGCACGACGGCGTTGCGCCAGACGATAGCGTGGCCAGCCTGGTATTCAAGGCGGGCGAGGACGTCGGCGTAGAGGACGGGATCGACGCGGCCTTTCAGCGAAGACCAATCCTTCGCGAAGCCGGCGGCTTGAGCGGCGCCTTCATAGTGGCTGTCATAGATGTACTGGATAACTGTCTTGCCGTCGTGGAGTTTGTAGGTGTAGGGGACGTGGTGGAAGAAAAGCAGGAGGTCGTCGGGGGTGGTGGCTGCGTCTTCGTATAGCTTGGCGACGTCGGGAGGGTATTGGCCGGCAAAACCTGAGCCGGTGGCTACGCTGCGGTCTTTGCCCACGCCGTGCGCATCCGCATCGTGCCACTGGCCCCAGCCGTTGCGCTCGCTGGATTCGATGTTGGGGCCATAGTGGGAGCCGGTGATGTCGGTGAGCGTTTGCAAACCGAGCGGGCCGGTGTAGGACTCATAGGCGGGCCAGGATTGCATGAGCATCTTGACGACGATGGTTTGACGGGTCCACTCCGAGGCGATTTCGGCTGGGGATAAATTCGGATTCCAGGCCAGGCGGCCGAAGGCGTAGAGGTTGGCCAGAGCCAGCGGGGAGTTGAGCCAGCGGTCGCGTCCGACGCCGGCTACACCGATCATGCCACCACCCCACGGACGAGGACCTGTCCGTGGGGACCCCGAGATTCCGCCGAGCGGCTGATGGAAGGTTTGGCCGCTGAGGATGGTCTTGACGGAGGTGCTTTCCCACCCATCCTCGGTAGAACCGCGAATGGATGGGGCACGGGAAGTTTGCGATTCTTCCGCCGATCGGACTGCGTGGAGATCGGTGTCGAGGACCCACTTCCACATGGGGGCGAGGTAGACAAGATGGCGCTGCTGGCCAGTGTACTCCTGGGTGATCTGCACTTCCATGGCCTGGCTGGTGTGTTCGAGGCCGGCAAACAACGGTGAGACCGGCTCGCGTGCCTGGAAGTCGATGGGGCCTTCCTTTATTTGGAGCACAACATTTGCGGCAAATTGTCCATCCAGCGGCTTGAAGATGTCGTATGCGGCGCGGGCGCGGTCGGCTTTGGGGTCGCGCCAGTCGAGGTGGTGGTTGTAGACGAAGGCGCGATAGAGGACGACGCCATGGTGCGGCGCGAGGGCCGCGGCGAGGGTGTTGGCCGCGTCGGCGGGGGTGCGGCCAAAGCTCGAGGGGCCGGGCTGGCCTTCGGAGTCGGCCTTGACGGTGAAGCCGGCGAAGTCGGGGATGAGCGTGTAGATTTCTGTGGCCTTTGAGATCCACCAGGCCTTGACGGCGGGGTCGAGGGGGTCGTAGGTGGGCAACCCGCCGATGGTTTGCGGACTGGCGATGGCAACGGACATGGCTAGATGGACGCCCCAGGGGCGGAAGGCGTCGGCGATGCGGGCGATCTGCTTGAGGTGGTTGGAGTCGAGAAGTTGCGGAGCGGCGTTGACGTTGTTGATGTTGCAGGCGTTGATGCCGACGGAGGCAAGCAGGCGGCCGTATTCGGCGACGGGAGCCAAATCTTCGCGCACGTTGCCGCCCTCGAAGAAGATGGACCGTCCCGCGTAGCCACGCTCGATGGAGCCATCGGGGTTGTCCCATTCGTCGACCCAGCGTATGGGCATGGCGGGGTGGGAGCGGACGGGATGGTCGCGGAGGTTAAACGTGGCCGGATTCTCGGCTTTTGGAAGCCGGAGGAGCGCGAACGTGCCGTAGAGGACTCCGGGCCCGTCTTTGCCGGCAATAATCAGGAGCGTTTGGTCGCCCGAGCCTTGCGAGGAGATCCAATAGCCTTCCGGCTCAAGATCGGCAGGGATAGGGATTTGTGGGAAGGCTTTGCGCAACTCCTCAACAGTGCCAACGATCGTTTGGCCGGACAGTGCGGAGAGGACCCGCGCGGAGAGGCCAACGTTGGCGCCTTGTTCGGATTCCAGAGCTGGAAAAATGGCGTGAAGATTGCGCTTGAGTTCCTGAACGGCAGACTGCTCACGAGGTTCGTCGCCGAGGGCGCGAATCTGGCGAGGATACAGAGTGAATTGAGAATTGCCGGGCCGGTCAAGCCAAGCTTGGTTGGCGGCTTGGCCGGGAGCGGCCTGGCTGCGGAAAAGCAGCCCGGCAGCCAAAACTGAAAGATGGAGCAGGAGCCGTGCTCTCCCAGGTCTCGGGCGCGAGACCCTCGGCACCCAGCCGTTTTGCGGAACCAAAATGGCACGGCGAAAGTTCATTGTCGTCATCTTAGCTGTTCGTCCGAGTGCAATCCCAGCGCTGGCG
>JBEKVS010000604.1:0-3365 GCA_049513795.1 Occallatibacter sp.
GACCGAATCGGGATATGACCCTTGGCTTCTCACGGCAATCCTTGATGGCGATTGGCATGTTCTTCTGAAAAACAAGTATTTGTGGGGAAGGGTCTCAGAGCAGAACCTTGCTAACGGAGAGGTCTATCGCTACGAGTATCGATTGAAAGGGCGGAAGGTCATCCAAACCAAGGTCACATTGCCCACGGGGGAAAGCAAGCTATTCACTCTTCGCGATCAATTCTGATCGAGCGGAAGTAGCGTTGACCTCCTCGCCAGTTCGAATCGCATTTTGTCTTTGAACCTAGGGCATTCTTACGTCGGGTCTGCGAATTGTGAATGATCTGAGTGTCATCGACATCCCCTGGCTGGTGTGGGATTTGTGCACAACCTTTCTGGGCATCAGCAACTGGCAAAGGTCCAAAAGGCACAACGACGCTCGATCTCGTTCTTCTACGCTTCTACGCGGCGGGCCCAAACGTCGCACTTGGCACTAACCCATCGCTTACATATAGTCAATATGTAACGTTACTTATTGATTCACTGTAACCCTCCTCTGCAGCGAGACAGCACAAAGACGCCAGGTGAGCCGAACAAATTGAGCTGGCCGCACCGGTGCTGAAACAGCAATACGCCTTGTGTTTCTTAGAATTTTTATGATCGACAATCTTATGCGTTGTCGTCTGGGTTCTTGGGGCACAGTAATCAGGAAAGGCCGAACTGGTCTAACCGCGCCATGATGCAATCATACTCAGAAACACTGCGTTGTCGGTTTCTCCATACCACATATAGGTCCAAGAGAGAAAATCCTAGCGACTCATAATACGCGAGTGCCTCCGTATAATGCGGCATATCACGATAAACAGGACAAACACTGACTTCAGATTGAAGAGCGAGACATTTTTCAATCCACCGACCACAACCTCTCAGGACCTCAACATCATAGCCCTGCGTATCGATTTTTAGGAAAATGCGGGCCATTCCCGTGTCTGGAATAAGTTCGTCGAGAACGTTATCCATTCGCCTTATCGTGATGGACTCAATTCGATTCGATGGATCCTTTTCATCACTGAAGTGAAGAAACGAGCTGAGCACAGTCCTATCGGAACAGATATTGAATGGTTTAATGCCATATTCGTCCCCGAGAGCGAAATTAAAGATCTGCCACGTTGGGTCGCCGCTAGCCAACCGCTTAATGGAGTCACAGTTTACCGTAATAGGTTCAAAGCAGAGGATATTTCCTTCGTATCCCCCCATTCGAAGATGCTTGGCAAATGTGCCATCATGGGCTCCGACGTCAAGGACATAGTTAATTTTCAGCTCGTCTAGCAAATCGATAATATGCCCTTGCTCCGAGAAACGCGTTATTGGTCCTATCTCGGGCAACCTCATGCCTATTTTCAAGGCGAAGTAGCCGATTTTGGCAAATGCTTTACGAATCATTACCTAGCCTTCACGATCTTACGACCAGTTCGTTTTGTTGTTTCTTGCTCGATCCATTATGGAATGTAAGCCCCAAACTGATTTAGGACCGTTGTCCGAATCGAGTAGCCAATTGTTTCGAGGCGGATGAAAGTGAATGACGAATTCCGCGACGCAATCGCCAATCCCATTCGGGTACGCTTGGAATCCGCTGCGCCAGCGACTCCGGGATCACCCGATCCAATGCAATCGCAGACAGTGCGTCTCCTATCGCCGATGCCATCTCGGGCCAGCGCGGCTCTAGGTCCGTCACGATTTGCCCCAGTTCGGAGATGTCTCGTTCTCGGACATTTAAGGAGCAGGTTTGCCAATCAGGCCCGTCAGGCGCGACCCACTCGTCCGATATGATGATCGGAACGCGCCCGGCATAAAGCGTTTCAAATAGACGAATCGAACTGGTTCCACCACCGCGAGGGCAAAGTACGAACTTTGAGCGTCGCAATACATCAGCGTATCGCGAATGCTGGATGCCCTTCCCCCTGGTGAAAAAAGCATTGAACGAACTTGTGTCCTCAATGATCGCTCTCGGATTCTTCAACCCTAAGAGGTTGCGTCGCAACGGGATGCGGGAGTTTCCCAAAAACGAAAATAAAATATCGGGTTTGTCAGATGTATCAGTGTCCACTTGATTCAGCAACCTGATGTACCGTGTTGCCCTCTGTCGTCTTCTGCTAAACCATTTGCGCGGCATCGAACAATATACTCCTGGAAGAACGCACCAGGGACGGTCGTGCTCGTTGTACATAAAGCATCGCTCGCGGTACTGTTTAACCAATCGGCTGCGCTTGAGACGTGAAAAGAAAGCGTCTTCGTGGTAACGGGAGTTTTCAATGAACAAGATTGCGTCTGCTTCACGAACGTCTGTTGTCAGGCGATGGCGCGTGCCATGTGAAGCAAGGCGCAAGAATGATTCAATTGGTTCCGTGTCCGAATAAGCACTGGTGGCGAAGATTCGCATAGTCTCAAATACTGTAGACAGTTATCACGGTCTCGCTACCAAAAAGCCTAGTTACGACACCAGAAACTTCGCAGACTAGGAGGATTGTTTTCCCCGTTGCACGCGTGCACATTAACAGCCTTATGAACCGAGCCATCAAGATGATGCTTGATCAGCGGTCGGTGGCGATGTTCAAAATTGACCAGGTAAGCAAATCATGCGCTTCTCGGAACAGGGCCATCTGAGCGACCGTCGTGGTGTCGGGTCGGCCGAAATGCAAAGCAACGGCACAGGGGAAGCTTGCAATTGGGAGCAAGTCAAACTGCATTGCCGAACAGAAGAAAAAGCAACCAAAGCACAGTAGCGGCTGGGACACTTCTCCATCCGGCGGATCGCCCCCCCAAGGCCAACGCTCGCTCCAAGGAGCGGATCTGGGAACTGACGAGCCGAACCCCGCGGCATCAGCCTCGCCGAGATGGTCGCCGAAACCGCCACCTACTTGTGAGGCTGGCTCGGCTACTTCGGGGAGTGCCAAACGCCCTCGGTGCTGAAAAGTCTTGAATCGTGTGTTGCGCGGCAGACTCCGGTCTGTGGTGTGGAAGCAATGGAAGCGCGGACGGACGCGATTCAAAGATTCAAAGAACTTCGCAAACGGGGCGTGAGCAAAGACTCGGCGCCCCAAACCGCGGGCAGCGCGCATGGCCCGTGGCGAATCGCGAAATCGCCCGCTCTGAACGTTGCGCTAGCCAATGCCTACTTCGACTCTTCGACTCCCTTGGACTCCCGGCGATGGTCGTGCGGTCTTAGCTAAACCCTCCGAACCGCCGGATGCGGACCCGCATGTCCGGTGGTGTGGCAGGGGCGAGCGGGCGACCGCTCCCCCTTATGCCGATTATTGAATTGGATCGGGTTCAGCGGTGTCAACGGGCTAAAAGTCTGCCCGTTGAGCCTTCTTTTCTAGAGGAGA
>JBEKVS010000605.1:0-1213 GCA_049513795.1 Occallatibacter sp.
CTCATTGCCGTCGTCTTCTGGGAGTTGTGGCAGAAGGAACCAATCATCGATTTCCGCGTCCTGAAAGACCGCAACTACGCGCTGGCCACAGTCTCCATGCTGGCGCTCGGCTTCGTGCTCTACGCCAGTACAGCGCTCATGCCGCTGTTTCTGCAGAGTCTGCTGGGATATACCGCCATGAAGAGCGGGCTCGTGCTCTCGCCCGGCGGACTGGTGATGGTGGTCTGCCTGCCGGTGGTCGGAATCCTGGTGCGCAAGTATCAACCGCGCTGGCTGGTGATTTTCGGAGTGACGGTGGCCTCGTTAGGCCTCTTCCGGATGGCCGGCTTCAACCTGCAGATCGACTACGCCACGGCGGCCTGGAGCCGCATGACGCAGAGCCTGGGCCTGGCCTTCCTGTTCGTGCCCATCAGCGCCACGGCGTTCGCCTCTATCCCCAAGGAACGTACCAGCTACGCCACGGGGCTTTTCAACCTGGCCCGGAATATCGGCGGCAGTTCGGGAATCGCCACTGCGACCACGCTGCTCGCTCGCCGCGCGCAGTTTCATCAGTCCGTGCTGGTGGCGCATCTCACGCCCTATGACTGGCGGTATCGCGAAGCGATCGCCGGAGCAGCGGCCACTCTGCGAAATGCCGGTTCCTCCGCGGCCGACGCCGGCCTGCAGGCGCAAGGTATGATTTACGGGTCAATGGTGCGGCAATCCAGCATGCTGGCGTTCGCCGATGCGTTTTGGGTGATGGGAGCGTTGTTTCTCCTGGTCATCCCTTTAATGTTCTTCATTAAGAAAGTAAGGCCGTCAGCCGGCCAGGTGGTGGTGGAATGAGTCAGACTATGTTATCCGAGAAAGAGGGACAAATTGTGACGCCTACCCAAGACAAGGTGCAGGACAAGGTGCCGACACCCCCGGTGGCGCGGCGCACCGGGTCGCGAACCAAGCTGGTCATCGCTCTGGTAGTGCTGATGGCCGTGGCGGTCGCGGTCTATGCGCTCTACATGCACTTTCGCGACCGGGTGTCTACGGACGACGCCAATGTCGATGGGCATATCAGCGCCATCTCGGCCAAAATTACCGGCAACGTGCTGGAGGTCGCGGTTCTCGATAACCAGCAGGTGAAGGCCGGCCAAGTGCTGGTGCGCATCGATCCGCGCGACTACCAGGCCGCGGTCGACGTCGCCAAAGCGACGCTGGCGCAGGCCGAGGGCCAGTTGCA
>JBEKVS010000605.1:1230-2712 GCA_049513795.1 Occallatibacter sp.
GGTCAACGGCACCACCGAAACGGGTACGAGCGTGGCCGACGCCGAGTTGGCCGATGCCCAGACCGAAGTGGAACGCGCGCGGGCATCCTATGATCAGGCCAACACTTCCGATGTGGCGTATGCGCAGGCGAACGTGGCCTCCAAACAGGCGAACAACGATCGTGCCCAGACCGATCTGGCGCGCATGAAGCCGCTCGTCGATAAGGCCGAAATCTCCCAGTTGCAGTACGACTCCTACGTCGCCGCGGCCAAAATGGCCGATAGCGACCTGCGCGCCGCTCAGGAAAAACTGATATCCGCGCAGAAGGACGCTGCTATTCGGAAAGCGGCGCTCGATTCCGCTATTTCCAAGGTCAACACCGCCAAGGCGCAGGTCCAGAGCAGCCAGGCCAATCGCAAACAGGTCGCCATCCGGACGGCCGATGCCGGCACTGCGGCTGCCGCTGTGGAAACCGCGCGGGCTCGTCTCGAAGCCGCCGAATTGACTCTCAGCTACACCACCATCACCGCGCCCGTCGACGGGATGGTAACGCGCAAGAGCGTGGAAGTGGGCCAGATTGTCCAGCCGGGGCAGGGCCTGATGACCATCATCACTCCGGATGTTTGGGTGACCGCGAACTTTAAGGAGACCCAGTTGGCCGAGGTAAGACCTGGCCAAAGAGCCGAAATCGGCGTCGACATGTACGGCAAGAGCGTCATCGGGCACGTCGACTCCATCGCCGACTCCACGGGCTCCCGCATGAGCCTGCTCCCGCCCGAAAACGCCACCGGCAACTTCGTCAAAGTAGTGCAGCGCATCCCCGTCAAAATCCTGGTGGACCAGACCGGCGGCCTGATCCTGCGTCCAGGTATGAACGTCGACGTCACCATCTTCACGCGATAATGGAGGAATGGGGGGAATTCCACCACAGAGGCACGGGTCGGCCAACCGGGGTGTATGGCGGAGGCTGAGTGCGAAAGCGTCCCTGTTTGCTTGTTTGACTCTGTGCCTCACTCCTCTTTTTGCCGCCGACAAAGAACGTCTGGCGATGCTGGCCAATGCGCAGGCCTCCTTCGACCGGGTGAGCGGCGTGGCATCTCCCCCACTTGCCGACGCCTCAGCATGCGTGCAGACGCAAGCCGCCATGTTGTCCGTGGCGCTGCCCCCAGAGGAATCCGAGCTCCACTATCGTAAGGGATATTGCCAGCTCGCGGTAGCCGCCATCACGCGCGCCCCCCAGGCATTCTCCGATGCCGCCGCGGAATTCGACCTCTCCGGCGCTTCCATGCTGGCGTGGCTGGCGCGCCGCGCTGGACATCCCACCGGGTCTGCCACAGATCCGGCCAACTGGGGGCAGCCCGACTCGTGTCCCAAGTCATGCGAGCCGTTGATTCCCGTCGCCCACCTTTGGAGGGGTTGGGTCGCGCTTAACGCCGGCAACCCGTACGCGGCCGAGGTGCAATTCGACACCCAGCCCAATTCCGGCTGGACCCCCTATGTGG
>JBEKVS010000606.1:0-2819 GCA_049513795.1 Occallatibacter sp.
CCGGCGGAACCGGCGCCAATTCCGGCCTTGGAAACCAGCCTATCTGGGCCAACGGACAACGCGATACCAGCAACAGTTTTTCGCTCAATGGAGTCGATGCCAGCAACCTTTTCAACGGCAAGAGCACCAGCCAGGTCGGCTCGGCTCGCGTCATCAACTCGACCGGCGTCTCCAGCAGCTCTGGCGCGGGAGGCGTTATCCCTTCCGCCGCTTCCGTGTATCTTTCCATCGGCAACGCCATTCCAACGCCCGCCCCTGAAACCCTGCAGGAGGTTCGAGTGAACGCATCGATGTATGACGCCACGCAGGGTTCCACATCCGGTGCGCATATCGATCTCAGCACAGCCTCGGGCACCAACGATATTCATGGCTCGGCTTACTACCATCGCGGCACCAGCTGGCTCAACGCCGCTCCCTTTTTCTTCAATCAGGACCCTGACATTCCTTCCAACAACAAGGTCCCTCAGTTGCATCGCTATATCCTCGGCGGAACAGCCGGCGGCCCAATCATAAAAAATAAACTCTTTGGATTTCTCGCCTATCAGCACCTGCATGTCTCGGATCAGGAAATCGGAGATTCTCTCCTCGACGTTCCAGTCGGCTTCAACTCACCGTCACTCCCCGGCGAACCTGGCAAGTGGCTCATCCCCAACGACGCTCTCAATGGCGTAGCCCCCACAGCACAGCACATCGACAACGCCTTCATCCCCGGCACAGGCCGGTTCACCGCCGATCTTGCCGTCGCCGATCTCGACTACAACGCCACCACCAGGGACACGCTTGCGTTCAAGTACTACTACCAGCATGATCCGACCCTCTCACCGTATTCCTACTCCAGCGTCCCCGGATTCACCGAACATCTCGACTCCGGAGCACAAGTCTTCTCCATTACCAATACCTACCTGGTCAAATCCAACCTCAGCACCACCCAGACCATCGGTTTCCTGCGTGAGAAGAACTGGGCCGACAATGAACAGCCCTTTGGACCCAGCAGCATTCCCGGTGGCAATGCCGGCACTGGCTCCATCAACGAATTCGGTTCGAATTACTTCCCCGGCGTCTCGGTCTATAACGTCCTCGGCAACTACCAGCCTTCGGGCGTGTCGCAAGCCATCCTGAACATCGGCCCCAACGCCGAAGGCCAGGCTCCCAACACCGGCGTCTTCCAGAACCGCATCTCGCCCTCCGGCAACGCCATCTGGACACTCGGTAAACACACCCTCAGCTTCGGCGCCAACTACAGCTTCACGCAGCTCAACACCATTGACAAGCGCACTGGAACCGGCACAGTCGCTACGGACGACTTCAGCCAGATGATTCAGGGCCTGGTCACTCCAGGCAGCTCGTCCACCGGTTTCTACGTAAGCTCTTTCCTGCAAGGCAATGCCAGCCGCTACTACCGCTCCAACCAGCTCGGCACTTTCATTCAGGACAAGTTCCAGGTCACGCCCAGGCTTTCACTTACCGCTGGCCTCCGCTATGACTGGGACGGCGGCCTTACCGAGAAATACGGCCGCATCTTCAACTTCGATCCCAGCCTCTACAACTACAACGTCAGCTCCGACGTCATCGAAAATCCCGGCCTGATCATCGCCGGCAACAACGCCAACGGGACCAGGGGTGTCAGTCCGACTACCCTTACTGGCCGTCAATGGGGCATTGCACCTCGCGTAGGCGCGGCTTGGCAACCCGCATTCCTCCACGACAAAGTCGTGATTCGCACTGGTGCTGGCATCTACTACGATCGCGGCGAACTCTTCAGCTACTTCTCGCCCGGCTACGCCATCGGCACGGTGACCGGTGGCCCATTCGGCGTCAACCAGCAACTGCCCTTCGTAAACGCCTCAAGCTGCCCTGGGGCAACGCAGTATCTCTATGAGGGTTACATCCCGACCTGCGGCGGAACAGCCGAGGAAGGCAATCTCGAAAACCCCTATGGCACCTCGCTGCTGGCTCCGCCCAACAACCCCAAAGCCTCGGATCTCAGCAACTACCTGCCCAATGCAGGCAGCATCGAAAACTTCGGCCAGCCTATCTCGCTCGGCGTCTACGACCGAACCAACACACTCCCCTACACCATCAACTACACCTTCGACATTCAGTGGCAGCCACGCAACGACCTGGCCATCGAACTCGGCTACGTCGGCAACGTCGGCCGCCATCAAGTCATCCCTGTGCCCTTCAATCAACCCAACATCGCCTCGCCCTCGGCCCCAACGCTCGCCGGCGGCGCCTATCAACAAAACTACAGCTACGGCTACAACGTTGTAGGCGCAACACTGCCTGATGGCACCGCGTACCAGGCAAACTATGAAGGCGGCAACGTCGATCTCCGCGTTCCCTACATCGGCTATGCGGCGGAGTCTATCGGCTATAAAGCCGCTGGCGTCGATGCCTACAACGGCCTGCAGGCTCACATCGAAAAGCGCCTGAGCCACGGCCTTCAAGTTGGAGCCTCGTACACTTACTCGCATGCTCTCGATGAACAGAGCGGTCTGGGTCTTTTCTATAACGGCAACAATGCACTCGACCTGCGCAGCGGCTATGGTTCAGCCGACTTCGACCGCACCCATGTCATCAACTTCAACTACGTCTTTCAAATCCCCGACTTCGCCAACAAGCAATCGCTCAAAGGCAAGCTCATCGATGGGTGGTCTCTCGTAGGCCTCACCGTCCTGCAGAGCGGCCAGCCCTACAGCATCATCGACTTCTCCGGCGCCGTCGGCAGCATTTACTATTCGACCGCGGATGGCATCACCAACCCGATCGTCCCTCTCGCCAGCGGCTGCACAGCCAAGTCGGCACTGACCGGCACCTCC
>JBEKVS010000607.1:0-3438 GCA_049513795.1 Occallatibacter sp.
AAACCAACGGTGGGGCACCCGCTTAACGCGTAACCAGGATATGGGAATCTCCCGGCACATTTCCCGTTCCAGCGTCACGACAGCCCAATAAGACGGAACGCATGCCTGCGGCGAACTTCGTCGAGCCTCGCCCCGAACTTGGTTCGGACTAGCTCTTCCACTCTTTAGTTCAGTTCAGGGCTCATCGCGGCCTCCAATGAAGTCTTATTGGAGGTCATATTGTTTGTATTCGTGATGTTAAGGAGGGGAGCGATGAGGCGATGGGACCGGCTATTGGATTCCTACATGGAGGAATACCGGGCGAGGGGAGTTAGTCCGCAGACGATTGCGTACACGGAAGCGCGGCTGAATAAGTGGGGGCGGTGGCTCAAGGGCCAGCGCCCCAGGATAGGGATCGAGGAGATTGATGCGGAGATGCTCACGCAGTACATCGGAAAGTGTGCCAGTTTTCGTGCTAAGGCGACCGTGTACGCGACGTTGAGCACGATGCGGGGCTTCGGTGATTACCTGGTGCGGCAGGGCTTGTGGAAGATCAACTCGTTGCGTTGGATGAAAGGCCCGAAAGTCACGCCGTACAGTCGCCTACCGAAACGGATCGACCACGTGCACATGGAAGCGATGTGGCGAGAAGCCGCGAAGTGCCATGGTAACTACAGTGCGCATTTGTGGGTGACGGTGCTGGCGATGCTTTACGGGAGTGGGCTGCGCCGCGGGGAGCTGGAACGGCTGAATCTGGAACATTTTGATCGCGCCGAAGGAACGTTGCGTATCGATGGGCGCAAGACAGGTCAAGAACGTTGTGTGCCGTTGCCGGAGATGGTGTTGCGCTGCCTCGAAGCATACCTTCCACTTCGTCACAACCAATTGGAAGCGGTAGGAAGTTGTGGCGAGCCGGCCTTGCTGGTGAGTCGTATCGGCCAACGTCTATCGGGCATGTCGATCAGTCATGGGATACACGCGATCGCGCGTCGTGCGCAAGTTCCGATACACAGCCTTCATCAGTTTCGGCATAGCTGCGCTTCAGATCTGCTGGAAGCAGGAGTGCATCTGGCGGAAGTGCAACGCATTTTGGGGCATTGCGCTATCCAGACTACGGTGCGTTACACGCATATCGCCGATCCGCAGCGGCGTGCCGCGATGAGGCTCCATCCCATCAACGATTGGCTCTCGGAACGGAGGGGGATCGCATGAAAACAGCGAAGAAAGCCGGCACGATGGATCCGCTGATCGAGGGCTACCTAGGTTATCTCGATAAAATTGGACGCAAGGTGCCGCGCACGATTGTGGATGTTCGTTGCACCTTGCGCCGCGCCATCTCGGGCCTCGAAAAAGTGCGCCCAGGCGTGGATCTGTGGCACCTCAAGCTGGAAGATTATTTGCACTGGCTGGAAGCGGAGCGACAGTCCGGCTGCACCCAGAGCAGCCTAGCGAAGTATCTGAGTCACGTGCGAGGACTGCTCGATTACGCATGGCGCAACGGGCGCACGGAACGCAACGTTCTCGATGGGTTCAACCTTCAGCATACTGTGCGCCGCGAGGAACCAAGGTCGCTGAGCCTTGAAGAAGCGGAACGACTTGTAAAAGCCACGGAAGTACGCGGGCCGTCAGCACGACGCGATCGCTTGATCGTTTTGCTGCTCTACGGCTGCGGGTTACGCACGCACGAACTGTGCGCGCTTGACGTAGCGCATGTAAATCGTGAGCGCCACGAACTGCTGGTCTTGACAGCGAAGGGCGACCGGCCGCGCGCGGTTCCCATTCCAGAGGCCATCTTCACGGAACTGCTTGCCTATCTGCTGGAGCGCGGAAAACGCGGTCCATTGTTCCGGACGAACATTCGTAAACGTCGACTCCGAGTAAATGACGTATGCGAGATTGTGAGCACCGCTGCAGCCCGAGCTGATTTGTCGGCCGACATCACACCCCGAACGCTGCGGCACAGCTTCGCTACGCATTTGATGGATCGCGGCGTCGATCTTGCCGTCATTGCCTCCTTGATGGGACATCGCAGTCCACAGGAGACCGGCGTTTATCTCCATGTCTTGCCCGGACGGCCGCAAGCCGCGGTGCGCACTCTGCCGATAGGAGGCCGCTCATGAAATGGTCATTCTGGATCGAGCTCTACATCCGCACGCATTGCGTCGCAAGAGGTCTACGGCCGCTCACGTTGTCGGCATATGAAGACGCACTGAAGCAGTTCCATGAATGGGTGCGCGTCCTGCGCGATGATCTTGCTCCGGATCAGATTACCGCTCGGGATGTACTCGCCTACGTGCAGCATTTGCGCGAAGTGCGCGGCAACGGGGATTCATCCGTAAATCGCGCCGTGGTTATCCTTCGCCGCTTTTATTGCGCGATGGTAGCCATGGGATACCTCGACCATACGGCCAACCCTTTGGTCGGATTTCCATCGATCAGGGCTGTACCACGAAAGTTGCCGGTCGCGCTTTCCTCCGAACAGGTCAGTCGACTGTTGACCGAACCTGAGGAAGATACGGTGATCGGCCTGCGGGATCGCGCTTTGCTGGCGTTGCTCTACGGCACAGGCATCCGTGCATCCGAATGTTCTTCACTCTGCAACGGACAGGTCGATCTCAGCCAACTCACCATCAGGGTACGAGGCAAGGGTGGTCATGAACGCGTGATTCCGTTGAACCCGCAACTCGCCGAAGTGCTGCGAACCTACGTACAGGCTCGCGGGCCGGCTCTTCCGACCACGCCTTTTTTTCGCTCACGTTTCGGGCGTTGTCTGGGCCGCGGCAGTATCTATGAGCGCGTACGCACCTGGGGACAACGCAGCCGTGTCGGCATCACTCTCTCGCCTCATCGCATGAGGCACACCTTTGCCACGCACTTGGTGCGCGCCGGCGTTGGCCTCGTGACCATTCGCGATCTGCTCGGTCATCGGCTGATTACCAGCACCCAGATCTACTTGCATGTCACCGCGGACGATCTCCGCGCCGCAGCTGCACGTCACCCCATCAGCAAGCTGCTGGATACCGTGAAGCACCTCATTGCCGTCGGACCATTGCCGTTTCAAAGGCCGCGGCCGATTTTTGGCGCCGGATAGCTAGCTATCCGCTCTCCTCCTAACCTCCTACAACGGATCGTTGGAAGCACACTGAATCTTCGGTGAAGGATATTCCTGCCAAGACGAGCCCTTCAGCACTGCAAGCAACTTTGGTCCTTGGCACTCTGGTGATCGAAGAGTAGTATCTGGGCCAATGCTGGCCTTGTGCGGACTACAAAAGCCGCTTGTCGGAATAGTTGATCCACCGAGGCTGGTACCGTGACTGAGCCCCAGACTCGAACTAAATATCTGTATGACCAATCCAGCTACAGCGGACTTACCATCACCAATGGCATCGGCCGCCGCACCGGCATGACCGACCAGGCCGGCTCCGAAGCCTGGTCGTACGATCCCATGGGCCGGCCACT
>JBEKVS010000608.1:0-2988 GCA_049513795.1 Occallatibacter sp.
GCTTCTGTACCTGCAGCATGCCGATGCAGTAGTTCGCCGGCGCGTGGGCAGGCTGCATCTGCAGAATCTCCCGATACAGCCGCTCGGCGAGATCCAGCCGGCCGGCACGCTGCAGATTCATGGCCTCACCGCACAGGGCGTCGGGCGTGGGCGCCGGAGGCGGCGCAATGATGCCGCCCGCCGGGAATCCGGCGCTCTGGGACAGAAGATGTTGAGCCATGCCAGGGCTCATGCACCTTCTATGCCTAATGCGGCGCGATCGCTGAATTGCAGGCGATGTGCAACTGCAGAAGCACGCATGGCGGCCGATAAAGGTTCACGCGAGCGGCGATCGACACGGTTGTCAAAGGTCAGCCGGCGAAAATGTGACGCAGTACTGAAACACCAGAACCCAGCGTCGGTATTTCGCCTAAAGAACCCGGACAGTCTTCCGATAAACCTCTTGCATGTGGTCACCGGTCCGCCCGCTTGGCGGGTGAAGTGAACACAACTAAGCAGGGCCTAAGACGGGCCGGTGTACTAAACATTCAGGAGTTTCGAACATGTCATTAACACTCAATACGAACATCGATTCGATTACAGCGCAGAACAACCTGACTGGTTCGCAGGCTCTGTTGTCGCAGTCGTTGGACCGCTTGTCTTCGGGTCTGCGCATCAACAGCGCCGCCGACGACGCCGCCGGTCTCGCGATCAGCCAGCAGTTCACGACCCAGATCAACGGCACCAACCAGGCCGTCAACAACGCGAACGACGCCGTGTCGGAAGCGCAGACGGCCGGCGGTGCATTGACCACGGTGGTCAACAATCTGCAGAGCATCCGCACTTTGGCGGTTGAATCGGCCAACGGCTCGAACAGCGCCGCGGACCGCGCCGCTCTCGACAACCAGGTGCAGCAGCAGATCGCGGAAATCACCCAGATCGCGTCGCAGACCACCTTCAACGGTGCGAACGTGCTGAACGGCACCAGCGGCACCACGGTGTACCAAGTGGGCGCCAATGTCGGCGACACCATTTCGGTGAACCTCGCGCAGGGCGTCGGCGCCAACCAGATCGGCCAGGTTGCCTCGGGCACGGGCGGTGCGGTGAGCTCGAACGCGCTGACCGGCAGCAATCTCACCATCCAGGTGGGTACCGGCACGGCGGTCGCCATCGGGGCGTCGCAAGCAGGTACGGCGGCGGGCCAGACTTCCAGCTCTGCCTACGCCAAGGCGCAGGCCATCAACGCGGCAGGCGTCGCGGGTTTGACGGCCAGTGCCTCGACGACGGTCACGGGAGCGACGGCGTTCTCCACCATCACCGGCGGCACACTGGCAACCAGCACCTATGCCTTGCAAATCAACGGCGTGAACATTTACGCGGCAGGCACCACGGTTGCCAACGGCCAGACCTTGACCGGAACCGATGTGGCGACGCAGATCAATCTGTATTCCTCACAGACCGGTGTCACGGCCAGCCTCTCATCGACCGGCGCCTTGTCGCTGACTGCCTCGGATGGTCGGAACATTACTTCCACCGAGACGATCGGCGCGGGCGTAACCGGCACCGGCGCAGCCTTGGCAGCCTCGGGCACGGCCACGACCACCGAAGGTGATGTGACCCTGTCCGCCGCGAACAACATCGTCATCGGCGGTGCGGGTTCTGCGGATGTCGGCTTCACCGCCGGCGGCCAGACCATCTCCTTGGGCAACGCCACCCTTGCCAACCAGAACGTACTGACGGTCGCCGGCGCCAATGCCACGATCGCCTCGGTCGACTCTGCCCTGGCAACGGTCAGCGCTTTCCAGAGCCAATTGGGCGCCATCCAGAACCGCTTCACGGCGGCGGTCAGCAACCTGACCTCCACGAGTCAGAACCTGACTCAGTCGCGCAGCACCATTCAGGATGCGAACTTCGCGCAGGAAACGGCGAATTTGACCCAGGCTCAGGTGTTGGAACAGGCGGGTATCTCGGTTCTGGCGCAAGCCAACCAGGAGCCGCAGCTGATCCTCAAGCTTCTGCAGTAATTGCCGATAGCTTGAATCAGACGATGTGGAACCACGGCTCGGGCGCGAAAGCGCCCGGGCTTTGGTCTTAGAGCGACCAAATGACTGGGAGTATCGCGCAATTAATGTAGGACGCATGTAGGAACAAGCAGGTGCAATCATGGCAAGCGACGGTGTTGCAGTTAAAATACCGGTAACAAGCCTAGTGCAGGGAAGTCAGGCGCCGACAGCGGCAAGAGTTCAAGACGTCAGCGGCAAGGTTTTGCCGCCGAGCGGCAATTCCTTGGCGACACCGCCGGCGGATGCCCTCGCTCCGTCAGCGAAAGTCACCGAAACTACCGCATCCACGACCAGCAATGCCCCGGCGGTCAGCACCAGCGAAGCGCAGACGCTGGTTGCTCAGTTGAACAAGGCCCTCAACGACTCGGGGCGACCGGATCAATATCGGGTCGATCCCTCATCCAGCGACAAGATGATTCAACAGATCAATCCGGCCAATGGCGCGGTCGTCGGTGAGTTCCTGGCCAGCGAATTTCCCGCCCTGGCACGCAGCGTGGGAGTCTCCGGAGCCCTCTTCGACAGTCACGCTTGAGCGTCGTTTCGAGGTTGGTACGCCGCTTGCTTAAGTCTTGGCTTGGTGTGCCGATAGATTGATTAACCTTGAGACGGGGTAGGATTCTATGAGTTCAACGATAGGTAGTTCATCCACCTCCGGAGCCGCCTCCGCGAGCGCCCTGATCACCTCGACCGGCATCGGATCGGGACTCAATATCAGCGCCATTGTCTCGTCACTGACGTCGGCCTACGGGGCGGCGCAGACCAACCAATTGAACGCCCAGCAGACCTCGCTGAATTCGCAGGTGTCGGCGTACGGCACGTTCACCAGCGCACTCGATACCCTGCAGGCGACGCTATCCACGCTCGAGACCCCGGGTACTCTGGCCGGATACGACGCCACGGTCGGCGACACCACCATCGCGTCCGCCACTGCATCGTCGGATGCGTC
>JBEKVS010000609.1:0-2673 GCA_049513795.1 Occallatibacter sp.
CCCAGGGCAGCCACTTCGAGCCGGCGCTTAATCCCAAATTTAAACCTCTTGGCAGCCCCTGGTTTGTGTGCGCCTACGTGAAATGGCATGTTCCTACGGTCTAGCTTAGCTACTTTCCCACTTAAAATTCAAAAAGCGATTTCGGCCGCCAAAAGTCAGCGAGGAGATTTTTATCAGGGCCGGGCGGCCTCTCGATGGGAGCGTCACTGCAAAATTGGGTTAAGAGGGTGGAGTGCGATTCAAAAAGAATCTGTGGCAGCGGTGAGGTGGGGCAGGAAGGAGCGGTGTTTCTTCTAAGAGGAACTCAGCGTGACCCCGTTTGGCCGGCCAGGTGGGTGCCGATGTGAATCACATTGTCAGCGATCACGCCGAGTCCAACCCAGCGACGAATGCCGTCCGGGCCTTTATAGAGCGATCGACGCAGCCCATGCCGGCGCTTGAGAACGCTGATCCGGCCTTCGCAGCCGGTACGCCACTTCTGCAGTTCCTTAAACCAACGCTGCTTCTGCCGCTTTTTGCGTGCGGGGCTCTTCGTGTCATGGCTTGGAATCGACACCCGCCGGACCCCCATTTGCTCAGCCTTGGATTCATTAGCGGCGGAAAAGAATCCGGGATCCGCCGCCACGCGTTGCGGGGCGTGTCCGAACTGTTCTGCGTGTTGTTCCAAGCATCCTACCAGCAAGGTGGAGTCGGCCGGCCTTTGGTCGCACACCTGGTAATGCGTGATGATCTGGTTCTCCGCCTCTTGTATGAGTACCAGTTTGCCGAACTCGTTGGGCTTATGCGCCTTGCCTTTGCGAATCACCTCGGTGTGCGTCTCGAATATGCTGAGCAGCTTTCCTTCGGCTTTGGTGTTGCCGCGCAGCACCCGCTCTCTGGTCTGGCGCAGCACCTGCTGAACCCGGGGAATCATCTCATCCAGCTGCTTCTTGGCTTTGATCATTACCGACAGATTGCCTCGCTTGACTCGCCTGGCAATCTCGCGCGAAAACTTCTTAGCTTGCCCAGTAACCCGACTGGTGATTTCGACTAGTTGGATGTATGCCTTCTGCATCTTCTGCCGGCCTTGCTCCGTCTTGTTGCGGCTGGCGCGAGCAATTGCCAAAACCTTCAACTTGGCGGACCGGCTGCGGTCGCGCATCTGCGTGCCGGCCTTGCCCGCCACCGCAGTGACTTTCTTCATGATGCGCGTCAGGACGCGTACGCCGTCGCCCAGTAAGGTGCTGTCGGTCGGATAGTGGATGTCCGTCTCCACCACGGTCGTATCGACGCGCATCTTGCGACCCTCAGCGATCTTGTTTTCCTGCGCGATCTCCACTACCCGCCGGTGCAGCTTTTCGATTACCGCCGGACCCAGTTGACGCCCCAGGTTTCCCATCGTCCTGTCATCCGGAACCTTTTCGCCGCCGATCCGGGTGAACTCGCGATAGACCAGATTGGCGCGCACTTCCCGCGACAGCGTTTCGTAACTCCAGTCACGTACATGCTTCAGCAGCAGCATTCTGAGCACGACCTCGGCGGGCGTCGCCTTGCGTCCACGAGTCTTGCTCTTCTTGCAGCGTTTGGCCAACTCTTGCTGGATGATGAGCAGCAGGGCATCATCTTCCAATGCTTTATCGGCGTGCCGCATCCAGGGTTCCCAGAGATCCTCCACCGCCTCGGCGATGAAGCCATCGGCGAAACTTCGTTGCAGGCGGCGGGCGGCGATCACGATTGGCGCTCCTGTTCTTTGGATTCGTCGCGATCCAGACGGAGCAGGAATTGATTCAGTTCGCTGATGGCCTCCAGGGTCTGTTTGAGATTGTGATAGTCCTTGATCGCCTTACGAACCAGCGGAACCTGTTGGGGACGCACGCTTACCTGGCGAGTCTTTCCGCCGGGATAACCCACTGTGAGGACCCAGAGCAGATGACCCTCGCCGCGGGCGCATTTCAGACAGCCGGTGGAGTGATGGATGGTGCGCTGGAGGAGCGAGCCGCGAAGGACACCCGCAGCGGGGGAGATCTGGGCTGCCAGCTTATCTCGCTTGCGGATGGCTTGCGCTCGTGTCATCTATAATGATGATACACGCACTCGACTGCGGAGTCAATACATTTTTTAAACAAAATGTTCTGGATTTTTACCGACTGCGGATGTCAGCCGGGATCTTGTTCGGCGTCTCTCGGGAAGTGGGCACGTTCGTTTCAACAGTTACCCACGCACTGCTCCCATGAAAACAGGGAGCTTGCGTATCGAATTTTAAGTGGGAAAGTAGCTAAGCCAAGCTAGTGGTGCGGGCTTTTTCGGCCAACATCAGTGGCAAGCTAGAAAATCTCGCGCCACAACCGGGCCGGCCAAAACAACGCCAAGTGGCGGACGTTGGTAGTGGCGATCACCGTCTCGCCGCTATCGTGAGCCACAGCAGCTGCCTGTGCCGCAGGAATCATATCCGCATCGAGAGACGTATCGTCCGCAGCCTGGCGGCCAATCTTCCGCGCGGCTGCCCAAAACTCCGCGGCCTTGAGCATCACCGGCGTCGTGATCGCAGCGTACCCGACCATGCCTTGCAAACGCGTCCAGGCGGCCAATCCCGCGGCCCTTGCCCGCCCTTACCAACGCGCGGCGCACCTCATAATCCGTGATCTCCGGAATCACGATTTCGAAGCCCTTGTACACAAGTTCAGACAGCCAGTT